>NZ_CP141184.1:1018500-1358000 GCF_035609205.1 Hymenobacter sp. GOD-10R | reverse complement strand
AGCGGCCATGCTTTCGCATGGCCGCTCTTTTTTCTAAACCTAGCTAGGCTCTCTTATTCTAAGGTGAAGCTAGCTTGCTGCACGTCGCGGGAGTTGCCGCCCACCATCACCTGGAAGGCGCCGGGTTCTGACACAAATTTCAGGTCGGCGTTATAGAACTTCAGATCGTCGGGGGTGAGGCGGAAGGTGAGCGTGCGGCTCTCTCCTTTCTTCAGCATCACTTTCTGGAAGCCTTTTAGCTCCTGCACGGGGCGCGTGATGGAGCCCACCATGTCGCGGATATACAGCTGCACGACTTCTTCGCCGTCGTAGTTGCCAGTGTTTTGCACCGTCACCTTCACCTCTTGCGTATCGCCGGTGCGCAGGGTAGCTTTGCTTACCTCGGGCTTCGAGTAAGTGAACTTGCTGTAGCTCAAACCATAGCCGAATGGGTACAGCGGGTCATTCGTCACATCGAGGTAGCGCGACTTATATTTATCAAGCTGCTCACCGGCGAAGGGGCGGCCAGTATTGCGGTGGTTGTAATAGATTGGCACTTGGCCTACCACTTGCGGGAAAGTCATGGTGAGCTTACCGGCCGGGTTGTAGGCGCCAAACAGCACATCGGCCACGGCGTTGCCGGCTTGCGTACCGCCAAACCACGATTCGAGGATGGCGTCGGCATTCTGATTTTCCCAGGGCAAAGTCAGCGGCCGACCGTTTACGAGCACAATCACCAGCGGCTTACCTAGCTTTTTGAGGGCTTTCAGCAGATCGAGTTGGCGACCGGGCAAGCTGATATCGGCGCGACTAGCAGCTTCGCCGGTCATGCCCTGCGACTCCCCTACGACGGCGACAATGACGTCGGCGGCTTGGGCGGCTTGCACGGCTTCCTGGATCATGGCTTCGGGCGCGCGCTTGTCAATGGCTAGCTCGCCGCCGTGGGCGTTGAGGCGGGCAATCATCTGCTCGTCATCCGTTACGTTGGCGCCTTGGGCGTAAGTAAACTTCACGCCGTTGCCGGCCACGTTTTTCAGGCCTTGCAGAATCGAAATGGCTTGTTTGCCTTCACCCGCGCCGCTCCAGTTACCGATCATGTCGCGCGAACGGTCGGCCAGCGGCCCGACGACGGCAATGGTACCTGACTTCTTCAGCGGCAACGTGTTCTTGTCGTTCTTGAGCAACACCATGCTGCGACGGCTAATGTCGCGGGCAGCTTCGATAAACTCGGGCTTCATCAGCGTTGCCTTGGCGCGCTTCTCGCTCACACCGTGGTACGGGTCCTTAAACAAACCTAGCTTGTACTTGCCTTCCAAAATGCGGCGGCAAGCTAGGTCGATGTCGGTCTGCTTTACGGTGCCTTCCTTCAAGTTTTGAGCTAGGTTCTTCAGGAAGACTTCGCCCACCATATCCATGTCGATGCCCGCTGTGAGGGCAATGGCTGACACTTGCTTCTCGTCGCCGAGGCCGTGCGGAATTAACTCATTGATGGCGGTGTAATCAGTGGCCACGAAGCCTTTGAAGCCCCACTGGTTGCGGAGCAAGTCGGTCATGAGCCACTTGTTGCCGGTAGCGGGCGTGCCATTGATGTCGTTGAAAGAGCTCATCACCGAACCGATGCCAGCCTCTACCGCCGCTTTGTAGGGCGGCAGGTATTCGTTGTACATGCGCGTTAGGCTCATGTCGGTGGTGTTGTAGTCGCGGCCAGCCTCAGCGGCGCCGTAGAGAGCGAAGTGCTTCAGGCAGGCCATCACGTTGGAGGGGTTCGTGAGGTCAGTGCCCTGGTAGCCGCGCACCATGGCTTCGGCGATGCGGGAACCTAGGTAGGGATCCTCGCCAGCGCCTTCGGCCACGCGACCCCAACGCGGGTCGCGGGCAATATCCACCATGGGCGAATACACCCAGTTGACGCCGTCGGCGGCGGCTTCCTGGCCGGCAATGTGGGCGCTGCGCTCCATGGCCGCTAGGTCCCAGCTAGCGGCCAGCCCCAGCGGAATCGGGAAGATGGTGCGGTGGCCGTGAATAACGTCGTAGCCAAGGATGAGCGGAATGTGCAGGCGCGATTCTTTCACGGCCATTTCTTGAAGCTTACGCGCCGCCACGGGTGTGTAGGTGTTCAGCACGCCACCCACGAGGCCCTTGCGGATCTTCGCGTCCACGTCTTTGCTCACCACCGGGCCGGTCACGTCGAAGCCCACCGACACCAGATTCAGCTGACCGATCTTCTCTTCCAGCGTCATCTTTTTCATCAGCTCATCAATGAACTGATTCATTTTCGGATCGTTGGCGGTGCTGGTCGTGGCAGCCTTCTGTGCCTGTAGGTGCGGACTTGCCAGGAGACCTAGCGCCAGCACGGCAGTACGGAAAGTTGAGTTCATGTAAAAAGGATATTGATTGAGAACAGGTTCTTTTGAATTAGGCACCTCATGTAGAGACACATACTTGTGTCTCTTTCCTGAACGACTTCGCGTGAACGACCTAGCTCTGAGCGGCACGAGGTAAACAACATCAGCAACGAGGAGACACAAGTATGTGTCTCTACACCGCTCTATCTACTTGGCTTCCATCACCGGCGTGCGTTGTGAAATGCCGTTTTCGTTGATGGCCTCGATGGTGAAGTAATACGGCAGGTCTTTGTCCATGCCTTTGAAGTAGTATTCGTTTTGGCCGTGCACCATGATGCAGCTGTATAGCTTATCGGGCGCGATGCCAGTATAGATGTTGTAGGCGTACGCCCCATCCGTCGGCGACCATCGTAGCCATGCGCTACGCTTATCTTTTTCGGTGCGCAACACTACGAAGCCTTTGACAGAGCTAGGTTTAGTGCCCGATCCTAGCCCAAATACTCGCAGGCCGCTGATGGCGAATTTGCCAGTGGGCATGTGGATGTTTTCGAGCTTGAGGTAGCGCGTTTTCACGCCGGCGGGCAACTCGATATAGTCGTGGGGTACGTCGGTTTTGTTCTGGCTTTTATCGACCAGCACCTTCCACGTTTTGCCGTCGTTCGACTGGTAGAGCTTGTACTGATGGTACGTGCCCTGCTGCTTGCCGAGGAACTGCGCATCCTGGTCGGCGTAGTTGATCTGAATGGCGCGCACGGTGCACACGCTACCTAGGTCGGTTTGCAGATACTCGCCTTTATTGGCGGTGGTGGCGCTCCAGTAGGTTTTGATGCTTTCATCCACGGCATTGTTGGCCGCGTAGCCGCCGAGCGTAGACGATACTTGCACAGGTTTGTTGTAGTTCAGCAGCATCCAGCCGGTAAAGCGGCTCTTCAAATGGTCTTCGGAGCCGGTGGGTAGGTAGGTCGGGTAGTCGCCGAAAGCGGTGTTGCTGTACAGCACGCCATCTTTGTCGAAGCCGGCGGGCCACAGACCTAGGCGGCGCTCGAAGTTGTTCTTCACCGCAATGACCATCGTGGAGAGGTGCCACCAATTGCCCCAGGTATCCTGAAAGGTGTTGCCGTGGCCTGCACCCCGCGCAAAGCCGCCCGGCTTGTAGGCAAACGGGTTGTGCGGCTGCGGCGTAAACGGACCTAGGGGCTTGTCGCTCACCTGCACGCCGTCGGCGTAGCCGCTGAATTCGGTGCCGGGCGCGCCGTATTGGAGGTAGTACTTGCCGTTATACTTGTTCATCCAAGCGCCTTCCATGAACGGGTCGAGGAAGGTGTTGTCGAGGTATTCGCCGAAGCGCTGCCAGCCAAACTGCGTGTCGTTCAGCTTGAACAGCTCCTTCTTCTCCCCTATCGGCGCAAACGTCTTGCGGCTGATCTGCTGTCCGTAGAGTGGGTACACGTTAGAGCTGCCCCAGTAGAGGTACAGTTTGCCATCGGTGTCGAGGAAAAAATCTGGGTCCCAGGCACCAACCTGGAACGGGTCGACGGCTTTCTTCCACTCGTTTTTCTTGGGGTTGGTGCTCATCCAGATCGGGAAGTTCTTCTCCTGCGTCGAGCCATAGACAAGCAGCGTATCGCCGAGCACGAACACAGCAGGCGCGCACAGGTCGTCGTACACTTTGTGCTGCGGCTCCAGAAAAGAACGCGACACAAACTTCCAGTTATACAGGTCTTTGCTCCACCAGTAACCCCATTGATTTGTGGAAAATAGATAGTAGTCGCCCTTGTAGAGCGTGATAACCGGGTCAGCGGTGGCGCGGTGCTTCCCAGCTTCCGCGAAGTTCGGGATGGGCGTGTACCCGTAGTCGAGATTCAGCGGATTACAGTAGGTTCGCTGACCAGGGCTCGAAGTTGGCTGCGCCTGAGCAGCTAGGCTCAGCGCGGTGATAAAGCAGAAAAGAAGCGTTCGGAGCATGGGCGGGTGAAATAGAATGTCATGCTGAGCTTGCTGAAGCATCTCGCGTGCAACACTAACTCAATCGTTCAACGAACCGAGCGAGATGCTTCGGCAAGCTCAGCATGACGTTTCTAGAATGGGCTTACTTCTTTAAATGTGGACTTTCAAAACCTAGGTTTTTGAGGCCGCGCTGCACATCGGGGGAACTCATAAACAGCTTCCACAGCAAGCCCGTCCGGTGGTTCTCAATCATACCCACGATGGGACCTTGGTCGATAGCTAGGTAAGACTTGGCGTACCAATTATGCTGCTCGCTGAAACCATCCACGAAGCCGTACTCCCCCCAAATCTTGTCGCCGAGGTCGTTATAGAAGTGCTTCAGCGCCATCATCGACTCCTTAGGCGCGTAGGGCATGGCCGACAGCGCGGCGGTGGGTGAAATCACCCCTAGGTCTTCGGTGGGCGAGTGCGCGGCGTAGCCTTGGTAGCTATCGGAGGCGGTGAGGCCCCACGAGTCTTTGCTATAGCCCTTATACTTCTTGGGGTTAGCTACGCAGTAATCGTAGTTGATGCGGGTATGAGCTTGGTTTTGCTGCCAGTAGTCGGCGTACTGGTCTTTGAGGCCATGCGGATCGATGCCCAAGAACGAGTAGTGCGAGAAGAACAGCGGCCCGCCATAGTCGAAGCCCAGCGGCAATGTGGTACCTAGGTACTTCTTCCCGTTCTTGAAATAATCGCCAGTAGCCCAACCTTGGTCATACACTTTCTTATCAATGGCAAACTTGGGCGAAGAAGCCGCCAGCACGTAGGTCACGAGGCACTCGTTCCAACCATGAATCTGGTGGTTCATACTCCAGCCGTTGTTGGGGCTCCAGTGCCAGTACAGCACATTCTGGCCGCCCTGCGTGTGCCAGTTCCACTCCACGTTCTCCCACATCCAGAGGATCTTGTTGCGCAGTTGGCTTTCCGTCGGGGTATCCTTCGTGAAGTACTGGCGGGCGCAAATCAGGCCTTCGTACAAAAACGACGTTTCGACAAGGTCGCCGCCATCATCCTTTAGGCTGAAGCGGATGGTTTTGCCGGTGGCGCCGTCCATCCAGTGCGGAAATACGCCGTGGTACATATCGGCCTTCCACAAGAAGTTCACGATCTTCAACACCCGCTCGGCGGCTTGCTCGCGCGTAATCCACTTGCGGTCGGCGGCCACGATGATAGCCATCAGGCCGAAGCCCGTGCCGCCGGTGGTTACTACTTCATCGCCGTAGTCGAAGCTTTCGTTGCTCCGCTCCCGCGCCATGCCGCTCACCGGGTGGCCGAAGTCCCAGAAGTACTTGAATGTTTGGCGCTGCACCTCGTCGAGCAGCTTCTCATCCGACAAATTCTTCTGCCGGGGGGCCGTGTAGGTAAGCGTTGGCTTGGCTTGGGCACTACTGCCTGCAGCAGGTCGCTGTTGAGCAAACAGCGTGATGGTTACGAAGAACAGGAAGGCAAAAAGGAAAGAATGCTTCATGGGTGGCGAAGAGAGCTAGAGTGAGGCAAAACCAAAAGCGGGAGCCAGCTACTGCCAACTCCCGCTTGCGGGGTTAATACCCAGGGTTCTGCGTGAGCTTGCCGCCCGTGATGTTGATCTGCTGCTGCGGAATAGCGAAAACCTCGTTCTTGCCATCCACAAACTGCTTGCCTTGGGCCCGCAGCACCGTGCCAGCTCGTCCTTGGCGGACTAGGTCGAAGAACCGGTCGCCGTTTTCCATCGCCAGTTCTACGCGGCGCTCTTTCCAAATGGCTTGGCGCAGGGTAGCTTGGTCGGTGGTCGTGAGGGGGGTTAGGCCTGCCCGAGCCCGAACCTGGTTTACGGCGGCTAGGGCTTTCGCCGTCTGACCTAGCTCATTGGCGGCTTCGGCGTTGATGAGCAGTATCTCGCCCAAGCGCAGAATCCGGACGTTTTGGTCTTTGCCGTAACCGCACGCCCGATCTACCGACGACGGTACATAGGCCTTCTGGTTGTAGCGTGGGTTAGGCGCTGCTGGGTCTATCTTATCGCCTTGCGGTGTGGTTTCGCCGCGGAATAAGATAGTGGCGTCCTTGCGCTTGTCGTTGGCTTCGTAGGCTGCTTCTAAGTCGGCGGTGGGGTTGAAGAAACCCCAGCCGAATTGTGGCCGGGAGCCTTGTACTTCAGCCCACTGGCTGTTTGAGGCGTCGCAGTTGCCGGGAATAGTCTGCGCTTGAATTTCAAAGATGGACTCCGGCCCATTCTCACCTTCGATGCGGAACATTTTCTCGTAGTCGGGAGCCAGCGTGTACCCTAGCGCAATCACTTGGTCGCTCAAGGATAACACGTCGGCCCACTGCTTTTGGTACAATTTCACCTTCGACAGCATGCCGAGCGCCGCCCCCTTCGTAGCCCGACCTAGGTCAGTGCTGGCGTACCGGGCTGGCAGCGCAGCGCCTGCATCTGTCAGGTCTTGCACAATTTGCGTGTACACTTCCGCACTCGAATTGCGCACTGGGTTCAACTGGTCTGGGGAGCTTTCAGCCGTCACCGGAATCAGCACCAGCGGCACGCCGCCGTACGCCCGAACCAAGTTAAAATAGTGGTACGCCCGCAGAAACTTCGCCTCGGCCAGCAGTCGGGTCTTCAGTGCCGCGTCCATGTTGATGGTGGGCACATAGGCTAGTACCTGGTTACACAGGTTAATACCTTGGTATTGCCCGCCCCAATAGTCATTCAGGATGCCCTGGGTGGCGGTGAAGGTGAAGTTGTCGTAATCGTTGAGGAAAGCGGCGTCGCCGGCAACACTGCCTTTTTCCGCATCATCCGAGGACAATGTGGTGATGGCCAGGTGCGCAAACGCTACTACCGGCCAGCTACGAAGGTTCGCGTAGATAGAGTTCACGCCTTGAATGGCCTGCTCCTGATTGGTGAAGAACTGCGTTTGGCGCTGTTGTCCTTGGGGCTCTACATCCAGGAAGGAATCTTTGCAGGCCGTGATACCACCGGCTAAGCCAGCGATGCACAATGCGCCTAGCACACTGCGCTTTAGAAATGAAAAGTTAGTATACATGGTGGGTTGTTTGCAGTTAGAAGGTGACGTTCACACCTAGGTTGTAGGTGGCCGACAGCGGATACACGTTCAGGTCTACCCCAGGGCTGGTGTTGCCCGTCGAACCACGTAGTAAGCCAACTTCAGGGGTGAAGCCGCTGTATTTGAACCAGGTCACTGGGTTTTGTGCGTTGGCGTAGAAGCGGATGCCTTGCACGCGGAGGGTGCTCACAAACGTCTTGGGTAAGCTGTAGCCCACCTGCACGTTGCGGATGCGGAAATAGTCGCCATTCTCCACATACCACGTGTTAGAGTTCAAATCGGTGCCGCCAATAGCCGCTGAGGGGTACGAATTAGACGTACCAGCTCCGTGCCACCGGTTGTTGAAGAAGTCTTGGGTGTAGTTCTCGTTGCCGTAGCGCACGCCCTTCGTGGCGTTATAGATTTCGAGCCCCGCTACCCCTTGCAGGTCAAGAGCAAGGTCGAAGCTGCCGTAGCGAAAACCTAGGTTCACGCCGTAGTTGAAGCGTGGGTTTGGATTACCGATGATCTTCCGGTCGGCTTCGCTAATCACGCCGTCGCCGTTCAGGTCTTGGTAACGGAAGGAGCCAGGAACAGCGCCCGTACCAGCCTGAGCTGATTTATTTACCTCGTCTTGGGTCTGGAAGATGCCGTCGACTACATAGCCTAGGAAGGAACCGAGGGGCAAGCCAGCCCGCACGATGGATGTTTGCACACCGCCTACGGGCAGGTTACCAGCTGGAAAATCAGCTCCAATGGCGCCTAAAGTGAGTACTTTGTTTTGGTTGTAGTTACCGTTAACGCTGACGTTGTAGCTGAACTTCTCCGAAGCCTGGTTGGTCCAAGTGGCTGTGAGTTCAACCCCACGATTGCGCAGACTGGCGAAGTTACCGCGAGTAGTAGGGCTTTGCAGACCTGCCGTGCCGGGCACCGGAATGTCGAAAATAGCCTTGCTAGTTTTCCGATCATAAAAATCGGCTGTAGCGGTGAGGCGATTTTCCAAGAAACCTAAATCCAAACCTAGGTCTGTTTCCGTGGTCGTTTCCCAGTCAAGTGCGCGTTGTGCCAGCGAGTTGATGTTGCCGCCGAAATAAGGGGTACCACCGAAGATGGCGGTGTAGTAAGGCGCACCGGCGCCAACAGCTACCGTTTGTACAGAAATGTTCGACGGGATGTTGTTGTTACCCAAGCGGCCCCAGCTACCGCGTACCTTCAGTTGGTCAAACACGCCTAGGTCGCTGATAAAGCTTTCATCCGACGCCACCCAGCCTACACCCAGCGAAGGGAATGTACCAAAGCGGTTGTCGCTCGAAAACTTCGAAGAGCCATCGTAGCGCAACGTAGCCGTGAGCAGGTAGCGGTCTTTGAACGCGTAATTGACCCGGCCGAAGTACGACGCGAACGTGTACTTGTCAGCGGGCGTTTGGATGCGAGCCGTGGTGGGGTCACCCAGACCTAGGTACAGCGACGACTCATTGTAGTATGGCACATCGTTGATGGTACCCAGGAACTGGTTGTTCTGATCGCGCTGCGCAGAAACACCGAGCAGGCCAGTCACGCGGTGGTTACCGTCGCCGAAAGCTTGGTCGTAGGTCAACGTGTTTTCCCAAAGCCACCGGCTGTTCTTCGTCGAGGAAGACGTCAGGAAGCTGCGCTGTGCAAACTGCGTAGTCGTCAGCGAGTCCTTGGCCTGGTAGTTTCGGTACTGCGCCACGCCGTAGTTGATACCGAGGCTGGAGCGCAGCGTGAAAGCCTTCAGGAAGTTGATGGAAGCATAGATGTTGCTCACCAACTGTTGCCCATTCGACTTCTGGTTGTAGCGGTCGAGAGTGGCCTGGGGGTTACCGAAGTTGCCCAGCGGGAAGTCGGCGGCATCGCCGTAGTTGCCATTGGCCTTGAACACGGGCAGCACAGGCGGCGCTACAAAGGCTTGGTAAAACAGCACATCCGCGGGAACGTCAGTCGAGCGGTTGTTCTGGAAAATGGCGCTGTAACCAACCTTGATGTGGTCGGTGGCATTGTAGTCAGTTTGCAGGCGGGCCGTGATGCGCTCGTAGTCATTGTTCTTCACAATGCCCTGCTGTTTTAGGTAGCTGCCGCTCACGCTGTAGGTTATCTTCTCCGAGCCGCCCGACATGCTCAATTGGTGGTTGTGGATAGAAGCTGTGCGCGAAATCTGGTCAAACCAATCGGTGCTCGGTAGGTTGGTGGCGAGAGTTTGGGCACCGCTGCGCTCGTTGATCAGCGTAGCGTACTGCGAAGCATTGGCCATCTTCACTTTATTAGTGATTTGCTGCACCCCCACAAAGCCGTTGTAATTGATGCGCGGTGTGCCGGCTTTGCCCCGCTTAGTCGTTACCAGCACCACACCATTAGCAGCGCGCACGCCATAGATAGCGGCGCTCGAAGCATCTTTCAAGATTTCAATGGAAGCAATATCATCCTGGTTCAGAAAGCTGATATCATCCACGAACGTGCCATCGACTACGTACAAAGGGTTAGCGCTGCCCTGAATGGAGCCCGTACCACGTACCCGAATTTGCGGCGTCGAACCCGGCTGACCATTATTAGTGATCTGTACGCCGGCTACTTTGCCTTGCAAGGAGCTCACCGCGTTTTGCGAAGCCTGATTCACTAACACGTCGCCTTTCACAGAGGCAATGGAGCCGGTCACGTCGCGCTTCTGCTGCGTGCCGTATCCCACTACCACCACCTCGTTAAGGGTCTTGGTGTCAGGGGCTAGGTTAACGTTCACTGTAGCGCGACCACCGATAGCTACTTCCTGAGAAAGGAAGCCTACGAAGGAGAAAACCAGGGTACCTTGGTCGGGGGCGGTGAGGGTGTAGCTACCATTGCCGCCCGTTTGAGTGCCGTTGGTAGTGCCTTTTACGACTACGTTTACCCCGGGCAGGCCTTCGCCTTTGTCATCCAACACCTTACCAGTTACGGTGATATCCTGCGTAGCTGAAACGTTTGCGGAAGTCGGCTTAGAAGGCATGCGTAGTACCACGCGGTCTTCACTTACTTCATACTGAATCTTCAGCGGAGCTAGCAGTTCGTCAAGTACTAGAGCCAGTGGCTCGTTCTGCGCCCGCAGAGATACTTTGCGCTCAGCCCCAATGAGTTGCTGGCTGTACACAAAGCGGATATTGGTTTGCTTAGCAATCTGATTGAGCGTAGCCTTAATGGTTTGGGCTTCTACTTGCAGCGTGATTTTACGCTCTAGCACGGTTTGCGCGAGGCTAGGGCCAGCGGTTGCCACGTTAGCCAGTAAACAAGCCATTACTACTTGCAGCAGAAGCAGTCGTACGGGGCGCCAGATGGGTGGGAACGGTATGGAGTTTTCCATGAGCGTGAGTTAAAGGTGGGAACTAAAGGAAACAGCTAGCCTCATGCTGGTAGCAGAAGCGTAGTAAACTCAAAATCAAGGCAGTGTATATAGAAGAAGGTATGTATCTTCCTATCTAGCTTGGCAACCGTTGCTATGAATGACGACCTGCGTACCAGCCAATGTGTAGGAAGCACCCAAGGACTTGCACAGCAAGTCTAGCTTCTCAAACAAGGGCTCATTATAGAAGGCAATACTCACAGTACAGCCAGCTAGCTTCACTTTGTCGTACGCCATTTCTACTCCATACGCCTTTTCCAAGGCCGAGAGTACTTCCATGACGGGGCGTTCCTCAAATTCAAAAGTTTGTGGGGCCAATACTGCTGGCTTTTCCACTAACCCTTTCTGTAAATGATGGTTAGCTATTGAATACACAGCCTGCTGGTTGGGCAGCAATAGCACGCCATTGGCAGCTGGCTTGGCCGGCGTAACATCTAGCCTAGCATCTTCCCGGGCTTGCACAGCTACCTTGCCTTCTCGCACCGCCACAGAGGCTTCTTTGCTATCCGAGTAGGCTTTCACCCGGAAGCTCGTGCCGAGCACGGTAGTTACTACTTGCTTGGTAAACACCAAAAAAGGCCGACGCGGGTTTTTGCTAACCTTAAAGAACGCCTCGCCTTCTAGATACACCTCACGCCTAGGTCCGGCGAAAGCCGAAGCATACCGCAGGCTACTCCCCGGGTTCAGCGTAATGCGGCTGCCATCGGGCAGTTGGAATGCCTGGACTTGCTGCGTTGTGTTCGTATGGCGCGTCCAGTTGCTCGCCGACGCCGCTATATTGTGGGCGGGGTGGAAGCGCTTGGTTAGCCCAAACCACACCCCTAGGCTTAAGGCGAACAAAGTCAGGATAGCAGCCCACTGCAATTGGGGCGTTTGCCAGAAGGAAACGGGCCGTTGTACCACCTGCATCTTTGGAGTGGTTGCTGACCTAGCCTGCTCCATTCGATGCCAAATAGCATCTTCTATGGCTTCCTGATTCTGAACAGGAAGCATTTTCGTCTCCACTTGTTCCAGTCGGTTATACCACTGCTCCACTGCAGCTTGCTCCGCAGGCGTACACCGGCCATCAAGGTAGCGCTGAAGAAGATGGTGGAACTCAGATTCTGTCACGGGAGCAGAGATTAGGCGGCTTCTAAAAAGGAAGTCAACGAAGTCGGCTATACCCCTAAAAGGAACCTAAACTTTTTTCTACCCAATACGGCCTAGAACCTATACATCAGAAACAAACACTTGTTCATCAGCGCCTTATAAGCCTCTAAAAAAGAACAGCAGCGGCAACAAGCTCATTAAAAATTCGCGCAAGTAGCTCCGGAGTAGCTTGAGCGACTTGGTCAGGTGATACTCCACAGTCTTTTCGGACAAGTGTACACGCGCCGAAATTTCCGGCACCGTGTAGTGCTCTAAGCGGCTCAGCCGGAATACTTCGCGTGACTTCTCGGGCAGCTGACGCATGCCCGCCGCGAATGCCGAGTGCAGGTCGTTCATCGCCAGCGAGTCTTCCGTATTTGTATCCGCATCAGATAGTGAAACGCGGCAGAAGAACTCGTAGCCTGCCCTCACTTTCTGTGCTTTGATGTAGTTAATAATTCGGTAGCGCAGCGCCGAAAACAAGTAATAGTCTAACTGCTGGATCGTGGTGGTGGTCCGTTTGCTCCAGAGCGACTCGAACAGATCTTGCACAAGTTCCTCCGCTATTTCGCGGCTCTTCAGCTTGCCATAGGCCAGGGTAAATAGCCGGTAGCAGTAGCGCCTATAAATTTCTTCGAAGGCAGCTTCATCGTTTGCTCGTAATGCGTCCAGCAGCGTTGCGTCCGACCAGGAAGAATACATCCGCAGAGAGGAATTCACGAGAATGGGCGGCTAGGTGGGTGAGAGCAAAGCGAATATACCCGTTTGCATTAGACTGCTTCTACTGTCTGTTTGTTGTTACGGCGAAACGCAAAAACAAGCAAAAGCTTGATCTTAAATGACTAAGGGCACCTAGCCTCGCTTACGTAAACAAGAAGCAAAAGAGAACGTACCTGCATCATTTTGCTCTTCAAAAACTAAGCGAAAGCTGGCCAATGGTACTGGAGTTTCTTTAAACAAACCAAGAATTAATTAGGTTATTCAACCACGTCATAAGTCGCCCCGATTTACTGGCTTAACTGATCTGTGTGGCAGCTCCCGTCCTGAAAGAAAGTGTCGGTCTACGGTACTTTACCTTTTTTTACCTCTACGTAATGCAGGGCATACCGTCGGGCTTTGCGCTAACGGCTGTTTATAATTATCTTATTGGGAAGGGACAGACGGCGGAGGCAGTGGGTTCGTTTGCGGCCATCGTCGGGATTCCCTGGACGTTCCAGTTCGTGTGGGGACCTCTCATCGACAAGTACCAATACTCGGTGATCGGGCACCGAAAGCAGTGGGTCGTGCTTACGCAGTTGGTGGCCGTAGTGGCCTCGCTGTCGTTGCTGCTGATTCATGACCCCGTAGCGCAGCTACCGCTTATGTCGGCGCTGTTCTTTACGCACAGCATTTTTGCTTCCGTTCAGGATGCGAGCGTCGACGCTATTGCCATTGAGGTGACGCCCGAAGCGGAGCGCGGCCGCGTAAACGGCCTGATGCGGGCGGGCTACTTAATGGGTATTTCGTTTGGCGCGGCCGTCTTGTCCTTCATGCTGCATCACTATGGCTTCTACCAAGCGGCCCTAACGCAGTCGATGGTTTTGCTTGCGCTGACGGTGCTAACCTTTTTTATTCGTCTCGACCGCCACGATAAGCTTATCCCTCAGTTTGGCACGCGGCAGACGCAAGTGGAAGCCGCCCAGAACCCGTCGCTACGCTGGCTGTTCCAGACGCTTTATCACAGCGTCACCGAAGCCCGCAGCTTGCGCCTATTCAGTATCATCGCTCTGGTGTACTTATGCACGGGGCTTTTTGGTCGTGCGTATTCTTTTCATCTAATCCACAGTCTTCACTGGCCCGACAGCGACGTTTCGATCTTGCAGGGTAGTTGGGGCAGCCTAGCGACGCTGACGTTGCTCGTGGGCGGCGGCATGCTTTCCGACCGGGTGGGCGCCGTGCGACTCCAGCGCTGGGTGATGATTGGGCTAGGTATCTTTCTGCTCGGGTTCAGTAGCTTGTATTTTCTCTGGCACTACAAAAGCGTGGGCACCGCTGGGTTGCTGCTCACGAATATGGCTGACCCGTGCTTCAGCGTAGCAGCGCTGCCCGCCCTCATGGCGCTCTGCCAAGCGAAGGTGGAAGGCTCGCAGTTTACTACTTACATGGCGCTGGTAAACTTCTGCGACGTGCTCAGCGCCAAAATCAATGGTTGGGCATTGACCGTTACCACTGCGCCGGTGCTTGGCGTTGCTTGCGGCGCAACGGTGTTGCTGCTCGTGGTGGTGCTTCGGCAGCTTGGCAAAGAGAAACCAGCTGTGCCCCTGTCAGTTCATTCATCTTAGAAACTGCGCCACTTAAAAAAAGCCGCCCCTGGTAATCCGTAGGACTTTACCAGGGGCGGTGTTGCAAAAGGATAGGTGTGTATGCTTTTTGGTAGCTGTTGCTACACGAAAACTCTTAGCATGTCTGACGTCAGACCTAGGCTTATCTGCGCATCAGGCTCATCAAACCACGGTACTTTGTACCATGATACTGCTTGTAGTAAGGACGGTGCGTGTACGCATGACCACGGCCTGCAGCCCGGGTGTAGGGAGTAGCGGCAAATGTGGTGGTACTCAACAACACAAACATCAGCAGGGTGAGAGCAGCGAAACGAGTAAAGAAGGAGCGCATAATATGTTTATCGAACAGGGAGGAGAAATAGAGGCAAGGAGCGAGGCGTCGAACACCTTCTGATTTGATGATGCAAAGGAAAAGGCTATCGACGCGCCAGATGGGATATTTCGCCTAGCTGGATTGAATAACACCTAAACAGGATATTTACCGCGTCAAATCATATTGCATACAATTGAATACACTATGTGGCTTACGAGCTTGTATCCTTTTTAGTATTTAAACATAGGTATACTTATTATATCATCAGCGCCGTTGTGCTTTGGCTGCGCACTAGCCAATCATTGCTAGTACGCAAGCCCTTGCCTCCTTCATGCGCTTTCTGCTAGCTACCACGCTCTTGCTTTCTACCTGCAGTGCTCAACTTGATGGGCCCTGTTTTCGCGACCAACAGCTTTTGTATCCGCGGGTACGAGAGGCGTATGCGGCTACGTGGAAGCCACTGCAAGTAGTATTACAGCGCCACCACATTGAACCTAGCCGACTGGAGCTATTCTTTCGGGCGTTCAAGATTGGGCGGCAGTTAGAGGTGTGGGGCCGTAACCAAGGCGAAGGACCGTACCAGTTGCTGCGTACTTATCCGATTGCGGGCACCTCGGGCACCCTAGGTCCTAAGCGAACGGAAGGCGACGGGCAAGTACCGGAGGGCTTCTACGAACTCGACCGTTTCAACCCGCAGAGCCTGTACTATTTGTCGTTGGGCCTGAACTACCCGAATGCTGCTGATCGGCTTTTAGGCAGTGCGCATCCGGGCCAGGATATTTTCATCCACGGCTCCGATGTTACTATTGGCTGCTTACCCATTACCGATGCGCTCATTCAAGAAGCCTACGTGTTAGCCGTAGAAGCACATAATGCGGGTCAGCAGCACATTGCCGTGCATATTTTCCCGTTTGCTCTCACCAACGCCAATCTGATGGCTCGTCAGCAGAGCAGGCACTACGCGTTCTGGCAGAGCCTACAACCCGGGTATGAATACTTCGCCCAGCATCACACGTTGCCGGAAGTGACGGTAGATTCGACTGGCAGCTATGCTATCCGCTAGCGGACGTGGGTACGTGCAAAGAACACGTCGCGCGCTAGCAGTACCTGTGGGCTTCTCCGAACAGTCCGGGTAGTTGCTTGTTCATTCGTGCAACCTAGCTTCACGTTCTCATGAACCTTCAACTCACCGACAAAACAGCACTTGTTACCGGTTCTACCGCTGGCATCGGCCTTGCTATTGCCCAAGGCCTAGCCGCGGAAGGCGCCCAAATTATCATCACGGGTCGCACGGAAGCCCGCATTCAAGACGCTATCAGCACCATCAAGCGCCAGACGCCAAATGCTCAAATGCGCGGCGTAGCCGTCGATTTTGGTCAGGCTAATCAGGTGCAACAGCTCTTGCAGGAAGTACCGCGGGTTGACATCTTGGTCAATAACATCGGCATCTTCGAGCCTAAGTCGTTTGTCGAAATCAGCGACGAGGATTGGATGCGGTTTTTCGAGGTGAACGTGCTGAGCGGTGTTCGCCTCTCACGTCATTACTTCCCGCAGATGCTGAACGAGAACTGGGGTCGTATTCTGTTCATCTCCAGCGAATCAGCACTCCAAATTCCGGAAGAAATGATTCACTACGGCACTACCAAAACGGCCCAGCTCGCCGTGGCGCGTGGCTTAGCGGAGCTTACCAAAGGCACTAACGTGACGGTCAATTCGGTGCTGCCCGGTCCTACGGCGTCGGAAGGCGTACAAGACTTTATCAAAAAGCTAGCAGCCGAAGGCAAGTCGGCAGAAGAGGCCGAGCGCGATTTCTTCCAGCATGCCCGCCCTTCGTCGTTGCTACAGCGCTTCGCAACCACCGAGGAAGTAGCCAACATGGTAGTTTACCTAGCTAGCCCCCTCGCCTCCGCCACCAACGGCGCGTCCGTACGCGTAGACGGTGGCGTAATTCGGAGCATTGGGTAAGCCGCACGCTGGGTGTTTTGTGCTACCAGCCTGTTCGTTGCATGGTTGGCGGAGGCTAGTTAGCTCATGCAACCTTTCGTAGGTTCGCTTGATCTTCCTAGAAAATTCCCTTTACAGAACTGGTTATGCGTCGACACTTTAGCAGTTGTTTGGCAGGCGTTGCTTTGCTAGCCGTCAGTTGTCAGGAGGATTCCGATCTAGCGCCTGGACGCACGCTGCTAAATACCCGCTGGAAGCTAGCCTACGTAGGCGACTTTCCGCTAATGGCCTCCAGCTACAGCTACGACACTGATTCTTACATCGAGTTCAGGGCAAACAACTTAGTAAATGGACTAGCTACTTGTACTACTTTCAACGGCAAGTTTGCGTACACGCCCGCCACCCAACAAATGAGCGTAGCGCCGCTGACCCTAGGCACCCCTACTTGCAGCAGCCCGACGGTAGCGGCCCGTTACTTAGCGGCACTACCGACCATTGTTCGCTACGAAGTAGCCGACGGCAGCTTGCGCCTGTATGATGGGCAAAGCCCCAAGCCCCAACTGGTATTTCAGCCGGAGTAAATACAGCTACCTCGTACTAGCTTCTTCATTAGCCGACAGCGCGCACGAGCCACTTCTGCAAGAGTGAGTTGCTAGCTAACCGGAAGCTAGCACTCACTATTCTCGGCTTATTTGAGAGGAAGCGCATCAGCCAATAGTTGCGGGCCAGCTTACGACCTAGCTTTTCCTGAACCGCTTGGGTGTAGTGTTGCATAACAGCGGCGCTGAAGTCCTGGCTGGCGAAACACCGCTTCGCCTGCTCAGCCGCCAGCATGCCGCTTTGCATCGCTGTATCGATGCCGTGCCCTAGCAGCGGTTCTACCAACGAAGCCGCATCGCCGGCTAGCAGAAAGCCGGCACCGGCAATGGGACGCGGCGTACCGCCCAGCGGCAGCCCCGCCCCACCAATAGCCGATACCTGGGTGGCTCCGGCAAAACGTCCGGCGACTTGGGGATGCTCCTTCACGATTGCCAGCAAAACCTTCTTCAGGTCTAGCTTCTGAGCCGCTGCGGTAGCCGACAGCATGCCAAAGCCCACGTTGAACAGGCCCTCACCTACCGGGAAAACCCAGAAGTAACCCGGCAGGTATTCGCGCAAAAAGTAGAGCTCGTTGGTGCGGTCAGGCATGTTGGTCACGCCACTGAAGTAAGCACGTACGGCCACGCAGTGCCGCGTCCGATCGAAAGAGCGCGGCGTGAGCTTGCGCGCCACCACCGAATTTGCGCCGTCGCAGCCGATAATTAGGCGTGCAGTGAGTAAGTCGCCGTCAGCGGTGGTCAGCACCGCGTGGTCGGAAGCTAGCTCCACCCCCACTACAGGCTTGCTTTCCAGCACGCACACATCCGTGTGCTTCTTGACCGTGTTCAGTAGGTGTTCGTCGAAGTGCAACCGGGCGCTGTTGAACGTGCGGCCCTTCCAATGAAACCGTACCTGGTGACCGTCGGGCGTGATCAGGCAGCTCGTGGGGGCTTCGGCTTTGCGGGTTAGCGCGAGTACTTCCTCGTACAGCTCCGTAGAGAGCATCCGCAAGGCTTTCAACGCGGGGCTCGGAATGATGTCGCCGCATACTTTATCGCGGGGAAACTTAGCCCGATCGAGCAGCACAACGCGCAGACCGCTACCGCGCAGCGCTAGCGCACAAGCTGTGCCGGCGGGTCCGGCTCCGATAATGGCAACGTCGTAGGTAGTAGGCACGGGTGGTATAGCAGGAGGATGGAACCAAAGGTACGAGTACCCGCCTCTACTTAAGAGCCCGTAGCGCCGAGCTAGCTAGTGCACTACTTTTGTCGTTATTCTTGCTTCTATTATGCGTTTTTCTGCTGCTCCTCTCCGCCAAGCCGCCGTGCTCGTCCCTGTTTATCGTAATGCCGCTGGCGAACTGCAACTCGTGCTAGTGCGCCGCGGCGACTTCGGTATTCACGGCGGACAACTTGCTTTTCCCGGCGGCAAGCCGGAACCCACCGACGCGTCGCTCGTCGATACGGCCCTGCGCGAAACGTGGGAAGAAACCGGCCTGCCCACTACCGATGTGCAGATCCTCGACACGCTACCCACTATCCCTACTTACGCCAGCAACTTCCTCATCACGCCGTTTCTGGGCCGCATTGTGCCACCCGTGACGTGGCTGCCCATGGAGCACGAAATTGCGGAAGTACTGGAAGTAAGTGTGCGCCACCTCGCCGACCCTAGTACCCAGCAGGAAGGCGAATTCTGGTCGCCTAACCGGGACGCTTCAGCTCGCTTTCCCTTTTTTCAGGTCGGCGACCACCGCCTTTGGGGTGCCACTTACCTCATTGTGCAGCCACTGCTACCTAGGCTGCTAGCAGGCGAGTGGGATGTGTAGCTAGGAGCCTTAACACGCTTATTTCTATTTGTTAACCAATAATTTATTACTTCCTTACTGCTATTCTTTTCGTGCCTCATCTGCTCTATTTTATTCTTTCGTTATCATGCAAAAAACCTTTATTACTACCACGGCCGCGCTGTTTTTGCTTGGCTTAGCCAGCACCGCGCAGAGCCAGCAGCTACAAGCTTTAGGAGTGAGCGGCAGCTTCAACATTGCGCGGCTGCATTCCGGCCAATCGGCTTACAAACTAGGGGCGGTCACCATCGACCCGCAATTCGATCAGTCGAATGATGAAACGGGAAACGGCATCACGCTTTTTGGCCGCTGGCAAGTGGGGCGGGGTGGTTGGTATGCACAGCCAGAAGTCGGCTACGTTTCAACCCTAGCCACACCCATAGGAATAGCTTATGACCGCGGCTCGTTTAGCTACGCCAGTCAGCAAATCCGGCACCTAGATGCACGCTTATTGGCGGGTTATCAAGCAGGACCGCTCCGCTTGTTTGCCGGACCTAGCCTTGGCTATCATCTTCGTAACACAGATAGGTACCAAGACACCAACCCCGACGTCCAGGCTGTTGTCGATGCCCTTGCCGAGCCCCCGGCTCGTGTGCAGGCGGCGCTTCAAGCCGGCACTGGCGTGAGTATCTGGCGGCTCGATATCAATGCCCGCTACGAGTGGGGCCTCACGCAGTACCGGCGCACGATTCAGTTTCAGCAGCAACAACATTATCTGCACCAAAACTTGCAACAGATCATCTTGGAGGTGGGCTACCGATTTTATCGGGCTCCCGCACTTGCTGATTAAGACTTTTCGGCACGGCTTTCGGGAATAGGAATAGTTTGTAAGATTCAGGGTACGGCTTACGTTTGTAGCCTTAGCTCCCTGTTGGCACTAGCTCTTTCTCCCTGCTCCCTCCTATGCGTTACCGTTTTTTGCTGCTTTTGCTGCTGAGCTTGCCTGGCTTTCGGGCCCAAGCGCAACGCGAAAATTCTATCTGGTATTTTGGCCAGCAAGCGGGCCTCTCCTTTGCCGATGTGCAGCCTACTCCTCTGCTCGACAGCAAAATGACCACCTACGAGGGCAGCGCTGTAGCTACTACCAGCCGTGGCCAGCTGCTGTTTTACACCAACGGCGAAAACATCCTCAACCGCCAGCACCAGGTAATGCCCAATGGCCGCAAGCTGATGGGCAGCGGCTCTAGCACGCAAAGCGCCCTCGTTGTGCCCGACCCAGGCAGCGGTAACGTGTTTTACGTTTTTACCACGGCGCCGCAGGGTGGCGTGAACGGCCTGCGTTACTCCGTGGTAGACATGACGCGCGACAATGGCCTCGGCGACGTGCCCCGCGCCAATTTGCTGCTGATCACGCCTGTGGCTGAAAAGCTAGCGGCCGTGCGTCACCAGAATGGGCGCGACGTGTGGGTGCTAGCGCACCGCTGGAACTCCAACGCTTTTGTAGCTTACCTCGTCACGGCTGATGGAGTGACAGGCAAGCCGGTGATGAGCAACGTGGGCAGCATGAACGCCGGGCCGGGCCGTAACGCTATTGGCTGCCTTAAGTTCTCGCCGGATGGCACCAAGCTAGCTAGTGCCTTGTGGCGGGAGAGCAACAAGTTTGAAGTGTTCAACTTCGACCGGCGCACGGGCCAAGTCAGCAAGCCGCGCTCCTTTGGGCCGTACGAAGAAGCCTACGGAGTTGAGTTTTCACCCGATGGCACTAAGCTCTACGGCAGTAGCAACGGAACTGGCGGCGGCAATGCCCAAGTGTGGCAATTTGACTTAGCTACCAACAAAGCAACGCCCGTTGGCAACTCCGCCAACCGCAAAGTAGGCAGCCTCCAGCTCGGCCCCGATGGCAAAATCTATGTGGCCCGCGAGGACAACCCGTACCTAGGCGTTATTCAAAACCCCAACGCAACTGGCAAAGCCTGCAACTACCTTGATGACGGCCTGAACCTCGGTGGTCGCCGCAGCAAGCTAGGGTTGCCCATCTTCCTCCGCAATCCGTAGGCACGTACCGGAGCGCGTGCTTACGGGCTTAATCAGCCTTACCAAATTTGAACCGTAGCACGCCCATAGCTACCGACAAGTACGGGTTCTTTGCCGTGAGCAGGCCGGGCACATCGCGAGTGCTGAAGCCGGCTTCATACACTTTGCTCACGAAGGTGATGCCCAGCGGCACGCTCAACCGTGACCCGGCGCCGCCTGCTAGGCCACTGCTCAGGCGCAACCAGCGCTTGGGGCTATAGTCAATGCCCGCGCCCACGTAAGGCGAGACGTAGTTGCCGGCCACGCTGTTAAGCGGCAGCGTCACGTCGAGGCCGGTTTCGAGAAACTCGCTGATACGCACGCCAAAACCGGCGCGCAGCTTGGTCGGCAGGTTGGCGCGACGGGCTTGGCCAGCTTGGTACTGAAACAAGCTGTCGGTGCCGGAAGCTAGGATTTCGGACGCTTCCTTAAAGAAGTTGTAAGTGCCTACCCCAGTCGAGTTTAGCTTTTTTAGCTTCTGGTCGTTGGCCGACAGCAAATTGCCTTCCCAGGTCATGTGGCCGATGTCGGTGACGGACAAGCCAACACGTATCATTTTACCGATTTCGGCCGCTGCTCCTAGGTCGAAGCCGTGGCCCTTGCCGGTTTTCTCCAAGCCGCCATCTACTTGCGCGTTGAAGTTTGGGTTGCCAGCGCTGATGCTGCTGTAGTCGATGTTGAACACCGGCGACAAAGAGCTGTACGCCTTTAGGTCGCCGGGTTGAATTCGAATATCCAGCACGCCAAATCCTTGCACGTAGCGGTAGCCCACACCCGCCGACAGCTGAAAAGCCGGCAGATCAAGGAGCTTCTTACCCCAAGCAATGTTATACTCGTTCAGGAAGGAAGCCTGCACGGCCGAGCCCGCCAGCACTTCCGAAATCAGGGGTACTTTCCCACTGTTGGGGTCGTAGTTGGCGTAAATGGGTGCTTGGCTGCCTAGGAACAAGAGCTCGGCGGCGTCTTTATTCAACTCTACGTGCCCCACTACGCGCTGACGACTGCTCACAGCAATGCCGCCAATCACGGGCAATTGTACGGATAGACCAAACGCCGTAGATCCGGCATTCACATTAAGCGCATTATCAGAAGTGAATGAGCGCGCCAAGCCCTGCTTATCGGCTAACGTCAGCTTCTGGTCGCGGTCATAAACAAAGCTTTTGAGTTGGTCGCGGGTGAGTGACTGAGAGTTAGCCGCCGCGCTAATCTCTCCTATCGTGAAGGCCACCCGCGCCCCGCCCGCCCGACCTAGGTTAGCCGGATTAACGCCAACGGCCTGGTAATCGGTAGCAAAGGTGTTGATGACCCCACCGCGGCCAGTAGCCGAAAAGTTACCGAGCTCGTTTTGGGCGTGCAAAAGGGTGGGAGAAACCAGCCCCAGCGTGGCTAGCAACAGCGTAAAGCGTTTGTTCATAGTAGGTGGGTTCAGGAGAAGAGAAGCACTCAGAAGCGCAGGTAATCTGCTACTTTTAGCTAGTGCCGCACGGTGCATCAGCGGACAATTTATTGAAAAGCATAGAATAAATAGTACTTCTATTACGCTAGCTTTTCGGTCAACTACTCACAGATCAAGGAACCTGAGCTACTAGCCTCCTCGTACACGTTCTTTCGCCCTAATACTTTTACTCCTTGGCCAAACGCTTCACCGCCGCTCAATACGCCGATGGCATTCTCGCCGGCAACCGCGTTGTGCTGAGCCAAACGATTACGCTAGCCGAAAGCACCCTAGCTTCCGACCAAGCCCTCACCCAGCAGGTCCTTGACCAAGTGCTACCTCATGCGGGCAAGTCGGTGCGCGTGGGTATTACCGGCGTGCCTGGTGTAGGAAAAAGCACGTTTATTGAAGCGCTAGGACTGTTTTTGGTCAATGAGCAGCACAAGCACCTAGCCGTGCTAGCCGTCGACCCCACGAGCCAGCGTAGCGGCGGCAGCATCTTGGGCGACAAAACCCGCATGAACCAGCTGGCGGCGCATCCGGCCGCTTACATCCGCCCGTCGCCGGCGGGCCGTTCGTTGGGTGGCGTCACGCGCAGCACCCGCGAAGCCATGCTTCTGTGCGAAGCAGCCGGCTACGACGTTATTTTTGTGGAAACCGTGGGGGTAGGCCAGAGCGAAACAGCCGTGCACGGCATGGTCGATTTCTTTTTGTTGCTCATGCTGGCTGGCGCCGGCGACGAGCTGCAAGGCATCAAAAAGGGCATCATGGAAATGGCCGATGCCGTGACCATCACCAAAGCCGACGGCGGCAACGAGCTAGCCGCCCGCCGTGCCCGCCGCGAATACCAGAACGCCCTGCACCTGTTTCCGGCCACCGAATCGGGCTGGCAACCCGTCGTGACGACTAGCTCAGCCGTGAGCGGCGTGGGCGTACCGGAAGTGTGGGATGTTGTGCAGCAATACATGCAGCAAACCCAAGCCAGCGGCTACTTCCAGCGGCGTCGCCAAGCGCAAAACCTGCACTGGCTCCACGAAGCCATTCGGCACGGCCTGGAAGAACGCTTCTACGCCCGCCCCGACGTGCAAGCGCAGCTAGCTGCTATCCGCCAGCAAGTAATAAGCGGCCAGAAATCGGCCTTCGGTGCCGCCGGCGAACTGTTAGGGCTGTAGCGCGAAGCTCCCGCTTCGTGCAGCGTTGAACGACTAGCACCCAAGGTGGTCGCAACGATTGTCGTTCAACGACACGCGAAGCGGGAGCTTCGCGCTACACCGTTTTGGCTGGTTCCAGCAAGTCCCACTTGTTACCGTACAGATCTTCTAAGACGACCACCGTAGCGTAAACCTCCACTCTGGGTTCTTCTAGAAACCGCACGCCGGCCGCTTTCATGCGGTTATAGTCGCTCCAGAAATCGTCGGTGTGCAGGAACAGCCACACCCGGCCACCGCCCTGGTTGCCAATGTAGGCGGCTTGAGCCTCATCGGCGGCTTGCGCCAACAGTAAGCCCGTTGCAGCGCCCGCAGGAGCTACAACCACCCAACGTTTGCCACCACCTAGGTTCGTATCTTCCAGAAGCTGGAAACCTAGCTTTTGGGTGTAGAAGGCAATTGCTTCGTCATAATCGCGCACGATGAGCGTAACGCGGCCGATGTGTTGAGCCATGAGAAAAGGGACTTTGATAAGGAGAATGTTAGCGCAAAGCTAGCTTTTCCTCGTAGCGACTCTTCGCCAAGAAAGCCGGATAATCTTCGATGTTCAGCATGTCGTAGATGGCCTGCTTCTTATCCGGTAGCTCCTCGTAGTAGGCTTGGCAGATTTTGTAGCCCATATAATACCCCAGGTCAGCAGGCTTCTCGGGAGTTTCTTGGTCGCCGTTGGCAATCCAATTGCGCCAACTGGTACCGGCCATTTCCTGCTGGAAATTAACCCAGAGCTCTTTCTCGTGCTGATTGCCGTACGCTGCCAAACGAGCGTTTGGGTTTTTGCCCGTGATTAGCTCGGCTAGGAAGTCGGCCATGCCCTCGTGAATAGCACCTTGCAGCAAGGTTCGGCCCTTGGGCTTTTTCTGAATGATGTGGATGTGCTCGTGCGCCACAATTGCGGGAAGTTCATCCAGGGCCCCTAGGTTGTTACGCTCCCACAGCGTCAGCTCGCCGAGCGGTGTGGCGGCGGAGCGCGCTTCCATGTCGGCGCTGATGAGCATGCCGTTGCCGGAAACCGTGCCACCGGCGTTGAAGCGCCCGATGACAAAGTACACACTCGGAAACCAGGCCGGCGGATACAGCTCTTTTAACTTAATAAAGCCAGCCCGAATCTGCTTTTTCATGGCCGCCACCTGCTCCGTATTAGATCGGATGGCGGGGTAAAAGGCACGCTTGCTGTCTAGGTTTTTCACGAACAAGTGCGTGGACCGGATCTTACTCAGGTAATAATCCTGCAAGCCAACGGTGCCTTTGTCGAAGTACTGCTGCTGATATATTTCCTCCTTCAACCCTGGGTTTTTGAGCGTAGCGTCGTAGGCTTTCCAGAACAAATCAATGTCGCTGGTCACCAACTTTGCCTTTCTTGGGTTGAGCTGCTTCGCCTCCACTTTGCTCATCCGCCGTAGGATGGCGTTGAATTCAGGAAGTTGTCTTAGGCTGACCAGATCATCGTCTTCCTTAGCCAGCGCCACGTTGTGCCAACCTAGCTTAGCCGCGGCTTTCAGTTCGGCTAGTGCCTGCTCAACGGCGCTGGCCCGGGCGTAAGCGCAGGCAGCGTTATAATGCGCGTTGGCCTTGGCCGTCTGGTACTTTTCAACTTCCGCTTGCTGCTGGTAGAGACTGGCCCCTTTTATCAGATCATTGGTTCTCATTGCTCGGCGCGTCTGTGCCTGCAAGCTATCCAGACGCATCGTACTCGGCTGCCCGTAGCCTACGGCAGCCACAAGCAGTAAGAGCACTACTGCGACACTCTTCTTGGTCATAGAATTCATTCTGCCTGGCGGCACCTCCCTCAGCAGATCAGTGACTTACTAATCACGCTGATAGGTAAAGAACAAACCTATTTCAACCAAGTTCACCCTAGGTGTGAAGACTGCCAGCAAAAAAGCACTTCCTGCTGAGCAGAGAAAAGCGCTGGGACTTTGCGGTCCACACTCGAGGATTAGAGGTCCTAGCCTCCCTACTTCTTCGCACCCGGCAGCATGCGCTTCACGGCCAAGTAATCTAGGTAATAGAGCACCTTCACCGACAACGAGTTATTGTGCGGCGTGTTCATCGTGTTGCTTAGGTTGTTGAAGTAGAGCGGCGTCGCTTCGTTGGCTTCCAGAAAGCTAGAGCCCGCATTTTTCCACACTACGCTCATCTGCGAGCCGGGTGCAAACCACCACGAAAACACCGCGTCCACGTTGAAAGCGTTGAAGCTCGTGTCGCGGTTGCGGCGATAGTCGGCGGGTGTTTCTTTGCCATCTTCCCCTAGGCTGCTGAAGTCGCGGTAGTGCACGGTGCTGGTATAGTGGCGCATACGAATCGTGAACGACATGCGGTTATTGAAGGTGTAAGCGCCCGACAATGTGTTGGTGATGGTCACGACCCGGCGCCGACCTAGCAAAGGTGCGTTCATGAAGTCCACGTCAAGGGGCTCGTCTTGGTTCAGGGCGCCAGCGTAGCCAATCTGGTTCTGGCGCACGCCCCAACTCAAATCGTAGCGAAACGTGAGTTGGTTGCTTATACGGTAGCGCGGGCTCAGGCTCACGTCGTAGCCGGTGCGGCCGGTGCGGTTGCCATCGTTGGCGTGCCAGCGTCCTCGTACGTTCACGTCGTATGCTAGCTTCTTCCGGGCGTCGGAGGAGACAAAGGCCGCAGCGCCGATGTTAGCCGGCACTCGCACGTAATATTCACCCAATGGCGAGGTGCGCGGCTCGTAGAAGTTGTGCGTGGCGGGCGCGTAGTCGAGGTCGGCACCAACCGTTCGGAAGCTCTTCGTGAATGTGGTGTTGCCACCTGCATAGAAAGTTACGTCCTGGTAGCGCGTCGGTTTGTACAACAGCGATTGGGTCACGCCATAGTAGGTGTACATGTTGTTCACCTTCCAAAAGGGCTTGTACTTGTTATAGTTCAGGTCGATAGATTGGGTGATGTTGTTGTTGCCGAACAGGATACCTAGGTCGTTGGGATTGTAGCTATTCGACTCAATGCCCTGCCGCACTTTCCAGGTGAAGTTGCCGCTGATCTTACCAAAGCCGAGCGAGTACTTATAGCCGTTCTGGTCGTCGATCGGCGCTTCCGAGTTGAAGGCCTGCCCACGCCGCCGCGAGTACACCAGCTGCCCATCTAGAGCGTAGGAGTTGCTCTTGTTAGCAAAGCGGAACAAGCCCCCGGTCACGTTGGCATCGTAGGTAGCCCCGGTGCGCGTCACGTTGGTGTTAATGAGCGAAACGTACGAGTTGTTCTTCAGCGACTGGTCGAGCACGAAGATGTTGTAGTTGGCAAACGGCTGCGTCAGCACCTTCCGCTCGGCACCCAAGCTGTCGCGCAGCGTGGCGTACACGTTGTTGGATAGCGCATTGAACACGCCAACGCCTAGCCCCTTGCTCGTGCGCCCCGAAACCTTGGTGGCGTTCAGCAGCCGCGTTACGCCGGGGTTGCTGACCACTTTCTCACCATCGCGCAGCTGGTTTTCCGCTTCCGAAAACCCAATAGGCTGTGCCCCTACCCGCCGCGAGTAGAACAGATTGCCTTTGTTGAACAGCTCCGTGCCTTCGGTAAAAAACTGGCGGTTCTCTTGGTACTGCACTTCGAAGGGCGAGAGGTTCAGCACTTGATTGTCGCTCTGTACCTGCCCGAAGTCCGGCACTAACGTGGCGTCGAGCGTGAAGCTTTCGTTGATGCCCCACTTCACGTCGGCGCCGCCGTTGAAGCTCGTGCTGGTGTTGCGCGTGCCCTGCTCCTGGTAGGGATAATGGTTGACGTAGGTCGACACGTAGGGCGTGAGCGAGAGGCGCAACGGTGGCTTCAGGTCACGCAAGCCCGCTAGCTCGCCCCACTGGTTCACGAAGCCATCGACCTCGGGCTTGGTCTCGTTCCAGAGAAAATCTTGGTTGGTGCTGCGGCGCCGGCGCATGAAGTTGAGCCCCCACACCTGCTCAGGCGCCGCACTGAAGCGGATAGCGGAGTACGGAATGCGCAGTTCGGCCACCCAATCGGTGCCGTGCAGTGCGGTCCGGCTTTCCCACACGGCATTCCAGCCAAAGTCTTCCCCGCCCGCGGGCGAGTAGCGCGCATCCAGCTGCACGCCGCCGGGCGTCAGGAAGAAGCCGTAGCCGTTGAGTTTGTCGCGGTACGTATCCAAGAACACGGCGAAGAAATCGGTGTTGCTCATGTCGTCGCGCTGGCTCAGCTCCCGGAAGATAGAGTCAGGCGACACGTCATGCATCACCGCCCCGATGTAGAGGGCGGCATCGTCGTAGAGCACACGCACCTCGGTAGGGTGGTTTTCGGGCAAACCTGGATTGGGCCGGTACTGGGTGAACTTGTTGGCCAGCGGCGCCTCTTGCCACATCGGCTCATCAAGCACTCCATCGAGCTTAGGGGCTTGCGTGATTCGCAACGCGTTGAGCTGGCGCTTAGGAGCTAGCTTCGCGGTAGCGGTAGTAGTTGCTTTTTGCCCGTAGCTAGCAAGGAAACTGAGCAGTAAAAAGGCGATAAGAATAATGCGAAAACGCATCGTAATAGGAAGAAAGGAAAGGTGGAGCGATAAGGAAGAGTGGTAGAGTGACTAGCAGGATCGTCTGCGCCGCGGTAAGCAGCTTGGGAGGTTACTAAGACCCAGATGCACACGACGTTCCGACCGTTGCCTAATCGACAGCAACGGGCACAAAAAAGCCGGCATACTCTTTCAAGCAGCCGGCTTTCAAAAGCTAGGTCAGCTTACTCGCTAACAGAAATCTGGATGTTGCGCGAGGATTTACCGTTCGTGCTGGCGGGTACGTCGAGCATTTCGCGGTACTTCTTGGTCAGGCTTTCTGACTGCTTTTTGCCGTTCACAAAAAGGCCTTTGTTGTTGAGCTCAAACTGAAAGCTCTTGTCCTTTTTGCCAAGTACACCATCCTTGCGTAGCTCTTCCCGGATAACGTCGCTGTCAACTGCGGGCGGCATCGGCGGTACGGGAGGCACAGGTGGCACCGAAGCTAGGGGGGGGACACGTGGAACTGGCGGAACCGGAGGCAGCGCACTTAGGCGGGCTGGACGCTCAGGTCTTTCTGGCCGTTCCGGACGCTCGGGTCTTTCTGGACGCTCAGGCCGTTCCGCGTAGGAGGAAGAAGTATGACTAACCGAGTTGCGTACGCTGTTGTAAGATTTGTTGCCGGTAAGTTTGCGTCCGCTCTGGTTTTCGTAGAGGGCTAGGTATTTTTTGTGCAACGCGGCGGGCTGCTTTTTACCATTCACAACTAATTCGGTGGCGCTGATCTTGAGCTGGTAGTTGCCTGGGTCGCTGATTAAGCCATCATCTTCCAGCGCGTCGACCAAGGCATCTTCCAGCGCTTCGCGGCGACTTTCTTCCGCTTCGCGTCGCGCTTCGATCTCCTCCCGTTGCACGTCAAGTCTCTCACGTTGTGCTTCTGTTGCTTCGCGCTTGCTTTCTTCTAGCTCGAGGCGTGCTTCTTCCAGCTCCTGGCGCATCTCCTGCTGGGTCGAAAGCTTTTGCTCCTGAAAACCCTGCAGTGCTTCCCGAATAGTCTGCCGCTCCTCCTCGGTCTTGGCTTCTTTCTCGGCAGCTCGCAAGCCAGTTTCGGCTTGTTTTAGGGCATTGCTGGTAATATGGTCTATATCGATGTTGCTCAGGGCTTGCCGCGCCTCATCCAAGGCCATCCGGGTGATTTCGCTAAGAGACAAATCATTGGCGGCAACCATTTTCTCGGGCAGCTGCACCACTTCTACTTGGGTGCCTTTCTTGCCCTTGGCAGGAGCGGCTGTCTCGATGCGCTGGCCATCCACGTACAAATCAGTCAGGCGGCCTTTCTTATCCTTCTTGATAACGACCGTGCCTGACTTCTTCAAGCTGTCTTCCTGCTCGGGTGTGAGCATGACGGGTTGCGCCAGTACTAAGTGTGTCGGTGTGCCTTGCGTTTTGGCTAGGCTGCTTTCCTCCAAGTTGATCGGCAATTCGCTGAGGCTACCTAGCTTCGTAGCAGGCTGCGGATCAGCCAGCGCGACTGCTGTGCTCAGCAGCCCCACTCCTACCATCACTACGCAAGCCGCCAAAAAGCCCTCGGCAAATGTGGGCGTGCCCCGGCCTTGCACCAGCCGCTTGATGCGACCTAGCAACGAACCGTCGGGACCGATGGCCGACATAGCGAGTTGGGGAACTACGCGAGGCTCAGCGTTCAGTTCAGCTAAGGCCGTCAGGGCGCGAGCGAGGCTCAGGGGGTTGCCGCAAAGCGTAGTCGCAATATCGTCGCAGCAGTTTTCGCGTTCCGTCCGCAGACAGGCCGAAATAAACCACACCGCCGGATGATAGAAAAACAGCGTTTCGACCACTGACTGTAAGAAGTTCATTAGGTAGTCGCGCCGCACAATGTGAGCTAGCTCGTGGGCCAGAATAGCTTCGAGCTGTACTTCGCTCAGGCCAGTGATGGCGCCGAGCGGCAGCAGAATAGCGGGTCGTAAATGCCCTACTACCATGGGGGCCCGCACCAACATCGATTGAAGCAACACCACCGGCTTGCGCAACCCGACTTCGTTGGCTAACATAGCTAGCCGCTCTTCCCACTCAGCTGAGAGTGGCTGCACCCGGTAGTGGCGTATACGCTGCACATAAGCGAGACCACCCAATAACCGCAGCGTCATGGCGAGCAACCCAAGCGCCCAGGCCAGCACTAGCACCGGCATGTTTCGCTCGAAGTACTGTTGCCAAGCAGACAGTGCATTTATCGGCCTAGCCGGCGCACTGGTGCTAGCTACCACTGCCGTGCTACTTGCTGTGGCCGTGCCTACAGCAGAAACTCCGGCTGCGTGCATGGTCGCGGCTGGCATGTTGGTAGTTACGGGAGTCGCATAGTAATAGCGTGCAAACGTGCCCAATGAAAGGAACAGCAACGCAAACAGCGCAGCCGTAGCAGCCACGTAGCGCACTTGCGCGCTATGCCGCTGTAAGAGCAAGAGCAGCCCCGCCAGCGCCAGTGCTACCACAGCACCTTGCCACACGGAGTGAATCAGCATCCAACCCAGGGCGCGGATGAGCGCCGGCGAAAAAGTTTGCTCCAACCAGTTCATTAGTCGTTTGCGTTAGGGTTCTTGTTTTCTTTGTTTTCAATCTCGTTGAGCAGCGACCGAATTTGATCTAGCTCTTCGCGGGAGGTGTGGCGGTTGCCGAGGGCCTGCATCACTAGCTTCATGGCTGAGCCACCGAAAGCCGTATCTACAAACCGGTCGAGCAGCAGGCCCTGCGTTTCTTCTTGGCGCACTGCTGACCGATACACGTGGGTACGGCTGTCATCATCGCGGTGTACAAGGCCTTTTTCCAGCATGAGCTGGAGCAGCTTCAATGTAGTGGTGTAGCCCACGTCGCGCTTCTGGCTGAGTTGGTCGTTCACAAAACGGACAGTGCTTGGGCCGTGCTGCCACAGCACCTGCAAAATTTCTAGTTCCGATTCGGTCGGCTTGGGGAGCGGGGAAGTACTCATACTAACAGGCAAAAGATGATACGAACAGATTCGTATGTCAAACATATACGAATAGAATCGTAGATGCAATTAAATTCTACGATTTATTTCGTAATGTCTAAAAGCACCAGATCAGCTAGGTTTACGCCCAAGGCTGAGAGCACAGGGGCGGCTGTTCATCGATGTTCCGCCCGCATTGATAGAGGCAATTTCGGCCATAGCTGCTGCGTTCGTAGCTTTGACGTGCGGAAGAATGTTCTAAAAAATCCGGAACTTGCTGCCACCTTCGCCCTGTCTTTTAACTCTTACCTCTGTACCCTTTCTTTTTTTACTGTTTTCGCTTTCTATGAAACACCTTCTCTTCGCGGTTTGCTTACTGCTCAGCGCGTTCAGTTTTACTTCTTGCAATAAGAATGACGATGATACTGATGCAATCATTGGCGTATGGTCAGGTGGCGCCCAGTTTGAAGGCGCGCCTCGCAGTGGCGCCGTCACCTTTACCATCAATAACCGAGCGTATGTGGGCCTAGGCTGGAACGGCACTGATAAGTTCAAGGACTTCTGGGTGTACAACCCCGATAACCGCTCTTGGCGTCAGATTGCTCCTTTCCCCGGTGTAGCACGCTACAATGCTGTAGCTTTTGCCGTTGGGAACAAAGGCTATGTAGGTACCGGGTACGACGGGACCAATCGTCTAAGTGATTTCTATGAGTATGACCCCAATGCTAATACTTGGACGAAGAAGAAAGATTTTGCCGGTGGTGCTCGCTACAGTGCTGTAGGTCTATCCATTGGCGACAAAGGTTACGTTGGTACGGGCTACGGTACTATCAGTTCAACAGCAGTTGGTGCTGCCAACCTAAAAGACTTCTGGGAGTACAATCCTTCTACGGACGTTTGGACGCAGAAAGCTAGCCTCTTCGGTAATAAGCGCATTGGTGCAATGGCCTTTACCATCGGAAACTATGGCTACATAGCATCAGGTACGGATAATGGTGCTGTGCTAACCGATAACGAAGCATACGACCCGGCTACTGACACTTGGACCAACATGCGCAGCCTGACCAACAACTCGACTGATGGTTACGATTACAGCGCAGTAGCCCGTAATTATGGCGCGAGCTTCGTTGTGAATGGCAAAGGCTATGTGACGGTAGGCGAAGGAAATAAGTCTGACTGTTGGGAGTTCAACCCCGATGCAGATACTTGGACGCAAAAAACTAATTTCCCTGGTTCTGCTCGGACATATGCAGTAGGATTTGGACTAGGTAGTACAGGCTACGTTGCAACTGGCTCCAACGGTAGCATACGCCTTGATGACGTGTGGGAATTAGCTCCTGATGCAACAGAATAGTAAAACATTATTTCGCAGTTTGTGCGCAGTTGGCAGCTTACTGCTAGCTGCGCTCATTACTTCTTGCTCCGAACCTGGGGCAATTGGTAACGATCTACCCGTCACGACAGATAAAGTAGGTATTACGTACATCGATACGTTCACGGTACGTACGTCCACGGTGCAGCTCGACTCTATTGCGTCGTCTACTAGCTCTACCCTAATGGTAGGTCGCTACGTTGACCCACGCCTAGGCATAGTAGAGGCACGCGGCTTTACTCAAGTAGGGTTAAATAATAGCGCCACTCCTAGTGCTACTACGTCCTACGACTCACTAGTTCTGACATTGCGTACTGATACGTATCGCTACGGTGATACTACACGCACGCAACACTTGCTTGTACAGCGCTTACAGGAAAATTTCGTAGACAAAACGTATTACACCCTTGATGCCTTACGCTACGACGAAACGCCACTCGGGCAGGTCGGATTAACGCAGGCAAAAGAGTACACGTTCCGGGCGCGCCCAGGTGCGCGTACACTCCGTATCCGTTTGACCGACGACCTAGGCCGGGAACTATATCAGCTTGCTCGCGCAGGAGCACTTACTTCACCTGATGACTTACAGGCCCGGTTCAAAGGCTTGGTATTATCGCCAGGTGCTACGGATGACGCCGCTTTATTGCGTTATCTAATAAGTGACGCCAGTTCCAGCTTAAACTTGTACTATCACGAAGCAGCAGCAAGTGATCCTCTTGTATATACCTTTCCGCTGACAACTGGTAGCCGGCACTTCTATCGCTTGCGCGCTAATCGTAGTGCTACGCTCCTAGCTCCGCTCACTAAGCCCTATCAGGCACTGAGCAGTAGCAGCACTGCAGCAGAAACTTACATCCAAGCTGGGCTAGGTTTGTATACGCGCGTAGACATTCCCTACATCAACAACCTCAAGGAATTAGGTGGCACCTTGTCTGTTATCTCGGCCGAACTGACAATGGAAGGCGTGCAGGGTACAGAATCAAGATACTTAGCTCCACCAACTACGATTGCTCTTACACTCACGGATCCTTCTAACCGCAGAGGAGCTATTGTCACGCAGTTGGATGGGAATGCCGTTACGGGTGTATACAACCCATTGGACTCGTCAACAGGCTCTTATCCTAGAATATCGCCAACGACAGGTTTAGAGGTGGTAAACTACAAGTTTCAGTTGACCACTTACCTGCAAGCAGTACTGAATCGTAGCATCCAGAATACTGGCTTGTTGCTGTATCCTACTACTACTGCTGGTGTATTGCGCGGCGTCGTGCCTGACGATGTGACACGCGTCGTGCTGGGGGCAAAGAATAATCGCACTAATCCACTGCAGTTTAGAGTGTATTACGCTCGGGTGCAATGAGGTAGAGGAAGTAGCATCAAGCTAACAACAAAAGAGGCCTAGGTACACGGTGTACCTAGGCCTCTTTTGTTAGAACAAGGAAGAACGTCAGTTACTTGATCCAGCAGAGCTGCGTTTTCTTTTTAAGGTTACACGGGCGCGGGTGCAGATGCCGCCCAGGGGTGGGTTGAACTTCGACACACTCACCTTCACTCCGTGGATATGGGGGAAGCGGGCTAGAATCCGGTCCATTACGCGGTGACCTAGGTGCTCTAGGAGACGTGCTGGGGCTGCCATTTCTTCTGCTACTAAGCGGTAAAGTACTTCGTAGTTGACCGTCTGAGCCAAGTTATCTGAGGCGCCAGCAGCATGAAGATCTGTTTCGATATAGAGGTCTACCCCATACTTATTCCCGATTTTCTGCTCTTCGTCGTAGAAGCCGTGAAATGCAAAAAACTCCATCCCCTCTAACGCTATTTGACCCATGTCTTTTGGTATTATGATACTTGCGAGACTACTCGCGTTTATAAAAATCCGCTTACAAAAAGGCCCACAATAGTACATTGTGGGCCTTTTTGTAAGCTAGCTATGCAACAGTGCATGGAAGCTATATCTCATCGAAAAACGACTTTTCGGCGGCTACCGCCACCATACCGGGGTGCGTAGCCGGTGAAGGCTGCGTAATCTCTGGATGGCTAGGTCCTATAGGTTGAATATCAGGCGCGATGGGCTCAACATTGGGCGCGTCGGGTTCAGGAACTTGCGCCGGGCCAGGCTGGTAGATGCGCGAGGGCTCCGAAATACCTGGATTTTCCAGGGGCGACGGAACGGGTTGAATGTCCGGGCCAGGTGCTTGATCAGGGTTACGAGGGTCAGGCTGCTGACCCGGCTTAGGATTGTAGCTGCCCGGCTGCGGTCCGATGGAGCGTGCTGCCGTGGCGGCGGAACCGCCAAACGTAGCAGCAGAAGCACCAGCTACAGCAGCGCTCGACGAAGTAGAAGAAGTGTTAACAAACATGGGAACGTCAGTTTCAGGTGAAGGATCGGGTCTGTTCACCTTTACGCTAGCCGCCCGCGAAAGGATGGCAGCTACGGCGGCTTTCGGCCGAGCTTTCGCTTTTTCTACTTTATCCAAGGCGTCGGAAGCCAAATGATGCAAGTCGCGCACGAGGCCGTCCAGTTGATTTTCTAGCCGTTGGCACTCCTGTCCTAGGCCAGTAACTTCGGCCTTCATCTCAGCAACCGTCTTTTCGGCCTGCTTGTAGGCATCATCTACCACATTGCGCGCTTTTTGCCGCGCCTCGTTAAGCAGCTGCTCTGCTTTCAGCTGAGCTTCGCGAATACGCAACTCAGCGTCGCGCTGTGCTTGCTCGGTGATGCTATTACCCGTGTCTTCGGCCGTTTTGAGGGTGCGATAAAGCGAGGTTTCCACTTCTCGCATCTTGCTCACTTCATGCGTAGCATGTTCGAGCTTTATGCGCAGTTCTCGGTTCTCGTCACCCATTCGCTCCCACTGCTGGGAAAGCGTGAGCAGGAAAGCCTGAACCTCGTCCTTATCTAGGCCCCGGAAAGCCTTTTCAAACGTCTTTTGCCGAATATCGAGCGCAGTTATCTTCATGTACCAATGACCATTTAACAGTTAACAATCCGTGGTTAACAGTGACAAGGAGCAACTAACCAGGCCGAACCCTCTAAGCAGGCTGCTCGCTCTGACCTGTTACTTGGCAGACGTCAACTGCCAAACCGCGAGGCTACGGTCGTCGCTACACGAAACTAGCCTATTCTGCCGTCCTGACCAAAACAATCGGTTGACGGAGGTTCCGTGTCCCGCGTGGCGTGCCTTGTCCACGACGCGTAACAGCCGGAACGTTTCGGCATCCCACACTTTCACCGATTTATCCATGCTGCACGTAGCCAGCAACAGCCCATCGGGACTGAAAGCGAGATGGTTGATAGCAAATAAGTGCGCCACAATAGCTTGTTGCTCCCGGTAGTCAGCGTCCACTTCCCAAACGCGCAGGTGCGCATCGCGGCCTGCGGTAAGCAAGTAGCGGCTGTCGGGGGTGTACGCTGCGGTGAACACCGAATTGGTCGAGCCTGTGAGCACTTGCTTCACGGCCAGCGAGTCGGCATCCATGACCCGTATTAGCGCGTCGCTGCTGCCAATGGCTAGCTCTCCGCGTTCTTCGTGCAAGGCTAGGCAGCGCAAGCTCTTGTCAGTGACGCGCACCAGCTGTTCCACCCGAAAATCGTCGGCTCGCAAGACCGCCAGCGTCCCATCGCCGAGGGCAGCGTAAAGGCGCCGCCGCCTCGCAGAGTAAGCCAGGTCGAAGATGGCAAAGGGCGGTAAGGCAGTAGCGTGCACTAGTTTCTTATCTGCTAGTGCAATGGCTTGCAGCCCTTGAAAGTTATGACCAATCAGCAGCAGGTCGCGCTCAGGAAGGTAGCGCAGGGCATACACGGAGTTTTCGACGCGGGCAATCAGCTCGCCATCCTGCAACGGATCGTCGATGTTCCAACCAACTACAAACCCATCGGCGCCGGCTGAGTAAAACGTCGGTGCGCCAGGGCTACCCGCCAAGGCGTACACACAGTCGCGGTGCCCAGTGAGGGTACCTAGTTTTTGCACCTCTGGGCGAAAAAGCGGCGGCATACGGTAAGCGGATTAGATGAGGGACAAATTTAGAGCTTACTTCGGGTTCAGTACGGCTAACCTATTTCTGCATGCCTCTCCATTCTGTTACGTCTCTTTCCAGCTCGGTAGTGTTAGGACTATGGCACCTGCAGGAATCCGCCTCGGAACTCAAGGAACAGTTGCCTCACGCGGAACAATACGCCGCACTGCAACCCCTGGGCCGGGATGTTGCCCGCACGACCCAGTGGTGGGCAGGCCGAGTACTGGTACATAGGCTCCTGCCGACTTTCACAACGGCGATACCCGTGTTGCACAACAATGAGAACGGTCGACCATTCTTTCCTGTGCTTCCGCAGTATGCCGTTTCGCTCTCGCACTCAGGCGAATGGCTAGCGGCCATAGTTGCTACACAAGGGTGTGTTGGCATAGATATTGAAATAGTACGCTCAAAGGCCCAAAAGTTAGCTTCTCGTTTTTTGTCAGAAGCTGAGTGGGCCAATGCCGGTGACGAAACGACCAAGTATAGTCTTTACTGGAGCGCCAAAGAAACGCTCTACAAGCTGCACAGTCGCCGGGGTCTGGTGTTTAAGAAGCAAATTATGCTTGACCCGTTTTGGCTGCGGAACGCAGGTGTGTTGACGGGGCACCTGCTGCTAGAAAACTTCCGCAGCCAACACCAGATTTACTATACTTGTCCAGCCACTGGCTACGTCCTCACTTACTGCTACGAGGATCTTCCCTTGCCCCTACCCTCCTGACCCACCTTCATGTCTGTTCGTCGTCTGTCGATTATTGCTGCTGCTACCTTCCTATTCTGCACGGTAGCTATTGGTGTAGCCAGTGCTCAAAGCAACCGCTCCGTCAATGATTTCAGCCTTAAAAACGCCTCCAACACGGAGGTTTCCTTGCGGAGCTACGCAAGTAGCAAAGCTGTCGTTATAGCGTTCGTCAATCCTAGCTGCGCCTTTTCTAAGCTGTATCGCGAGCGGTTTCGCGCCTTAACGGCTACGTACAAAGACCGTGGCGTGCAGTTCATTTTTATCAACGCTCCCATCAACCTAGCCGACGGCCATACCACTGACCCCGGCGATGCCGCTTCACTCCCCTTCTTTATTGATGAAGGGCAAAAAGTAAGCGCTCTACTTGGCGTCACGAAAACACCCGAGGTGGTGCTGCTCCAACCCGTCGGCGACGGGTTTGCGGTACGCTACAAAGGTGCCATCGACGACAACCCTCAAGTGGAGGGCTTCGTGAAGGAGCGCTATCTAGCTACGGCGCTCGACGATGTATTGGCGGGCCGCTCGACGAGCGTAACCGACAAGCGAGCTGCGGGCTGCTTGATCAAGCAACCTTAGTAAAGCCTGAGAGCATCACACGAAAAAGCCCGTCTGCTAAGCATAGTAAGACGGGCTTTTCATTTCAACTGCGCTAGGCTAGCTTATTCGTCTTCATCGTCGGGAGCAGGTGCGGCGTCATCCGTGAGAATAGCAAGTAGCTTACCTACTTCGATTGCTTTGGCTGGTTCCTGCATCTTCTCGAAGCTCAGTATTAAGTTGCGCAAAGCACGTCGTACAATATCGAGGTGCGAGCAAGGCTCGAAGAAGATATCATTGGACGATAGATTCAATTGCGACACATAATGCTCAATGTCGGCGCGCGACAGGATAAGTCCCCGGTTGTAGCAGTTGATATAAAACGGCTCCACCTTACGGTTTTCGGGTCGGTAGGTGAGCACGAACAGGTTGGGCAGGTTTACGCCATAAACAGGTAAATTCAGCCGTTGCGCTACCAGCAGGTAAATCACACATAGCGTTAGCGGATTGCCCCGGCGTGTTTCCAGCACGAGATGCAACATGGAATTAGCCGGCGAGTGAAAATTTTGGGTATTCGCGGCAAAACGGTGCCCCCGAAACATCACATGGTTCAACGCCTGCACCTGATCGGCGGGGTGCATATCGGGGCGCATGAGCGTCCAAGCCTCAAAGCGCAACTGCTCGATGGCGCGGTTTAGCGCTTGAAAGTCAGCATCGGGGTATTGATAGCTGTTGAGTAGCCACATACCTTCCAGCAGGTTCTCACCGCCCGAGTCGCGCCACACGCGCATGCGCTGCTGCAAGGCCTCAAACTGCAGGTTATGAATTAGATCTTCCAAGCGCTCCTGCTGCTTAGGATCTAGGCTTTCCTCCCACGACTCTTCCAGGAAGGGGATAATACTTTCCCCCAACGACTGAATCTTGTCCTGAATTTGGGGCGCAACCTCTGGATCGTCGAGTAAGGAAATAAGGGCTTTAATCTCTTTGTTCGTCATTCACTTAGCTAGGCAGGCTTACCTCCTGCCTTATTCTTGATTCATCGTACGTTGAAATAGGAAAAACCGGTTTCATGCCTTTCAGACGCGAAACCGGTTTGGCTTTCATACTCCAGAAACACTTAAAAAGCGCGGTATCGTTCACGCACTTGCTACAGGTTGAAGGTAGAAAAAGTTAGGAATGGCAATATGAATATTATCGTAAGTAGCTCATTTCAGAATAACCCTAGGTATTATCATAGATTTTCCTTCGGCATTTGCTTTATCTATAAAGCAGCCTTACATCTATCATTTTCATACAGGTTAACTCCTGCCCTTCTGTTGTACGCGACGACTTGGCATTCGCAGCCAAACACAGGCATGTTGTAAGCATACTTTGCTGTTTACTCTGAGTGACCAATTATCTAGAAGTTGTATGCATGTGTCACCGAGGTTTTTAGAAGTTGATACTCGTCCTCCATGATGCCTTCTAGATCAAAACTGATGTAACCGACAATACTGGGCGACTCTTTTAAAACTAGCCTCGCTGTACCATCATCATACCTTTCGAAGCTAGCTAGGTACACTCCGTTGCGAGCAGCTGCGTCTTCATCAGTTGTTTGCAACTTACCAATCTCAAAATAGACATTTGCCGGCCAAGTAGAGCGAAATTCTATGTATAGCTGCTTCGCGTCATCAGCCTTTAACCGCAAGTGCGTATAAATTTTATTGCTCCACTGCTCCAATGTGAATGAAGTAAAGGGAGTAATCAGTGTATAACGTGCTACAATTCGCCAATCATTGGAAATATATTTCCATTCGCCTGGGTTATCTTGAATAAAGCTAGGATGCACAATGGCATTGGCATTTTGTAGGCTGGATGAGAATAACCATTTGCGGAAAGCTTTTAAGGCATAGGACAGGTGCTCCATATTGTGATGTTAACCAGCTTATAACGCTACAAAAGCTACTTTGTCTTTTGGTGATAGTTCACTACACCTGAATCACGCCCACATTAAACGCCTTCTCGATCGGCGCGTGATTCGCCATGGCAATGCCTTCTGAAATCACCTTGCGCGTTTCCAGCGGGTCAATGATGGCGTCGACCCATAACCTAGCTGCCGCGTAGTAGGGCGAGAGTTGCTCATCGTAGCGCGCTTTAATCTTGTCGAACATCTCCTTCTTGGCTTCGTCCGAGAGCTTTTCACCTTTGCCTTCAGCAGCGGCTACCTGAATCTGCAAAAGCGTGTTGGCGGCGGCAGCGCCGCTCATTACGGCCAGTTGGGCAGTAGGCCACGCCACAATAAGGCGCGGGTCGTAGGCTTTGCCACACATGGCATAGTTGCCGGCCCCGTAGCTGTTGCCAATAATAACGGAGAACTTGGGCACGACGCTGTTGCTCATGGCATTGACCATCTTCGCGCCGTCTTTGATAATGCCACCCTGCTCACTTTGCGACCCTACCATGAAGCCCGATACGTCGTGCAAGAACACCAGCGGGATGCGTTTCTGGTTGCAGTTCATAATGAACCGCGCGGCCTTGTCGGCCGAGTCAGAATAGATGACGCCGCCCATTTGCATGGCGCCTTTTTTCGTCTTCACGATTTTGCGCTGATTGGCTACGATGCCTACTGCCCAGCCATCAATGCGAGCTAGGCCACAGATGAGCGTCTGGCCATACAGGTCTTTGTAAGGCTCAAACTCCGAGTTGTCGACCAGCCGTCGGATGATGTCCATCATGTCGTAAGGCTTGGCGCGGTCGTTGGGCAGCAGGCCATAGATTTCTTGCTCCTTTTCGGCCGGCGGCGCAGATGCTTTGCGCGAGAAGCCAGCTGAAGGTTGAGCACCTAGCTTATCGAAGATATTGCGAATGTGGTTGAGGCATTCTTCGTCGCTCTTGAACTTGTAATCCGTCACGCCCGAAATCTCCGAGTGCGTGGTGGCACCACCTAGGGTCTCGTTGTCGATACTTTCACCGATAGCCGACTTCACTAGGTACGAGCCTGCTAGGAACACCGAGCCTGTGCCGTCCACAATCATGGCTTCGTCGCTCATGATGGGTAAGTAGGCGCCGCCCGCCACGCAAGGCCCCATAATGGCCGCTAGCTGCACGATACCTAGGCTGCTCATCACGGCATTGTTGCGGAAGATGCGGCCGAAGTGCTCCTTATCCGGAAAAATCTCGTCCTGCATGGGCAGGTATACCCCCGCCGAATCGACGAGGTAAATAATAGGAAGCTTGTTTTCGATGCTGATTTCCTGGGCCCGCAGGTTTTTCTTTGCTGTAATCGGAAACCACGCCCCGGCCTTCACTGTGGCATCATTAGCTACTACCACGCACTGCCGGCCCTGTACATAGCCCAGCATCACGACGACCCCACCACTAGGGCAACCTCCTTCCTCGGGGTACATGTTTTCGCCAGCAAAAGCGCCGATCTCTATGGCTTCAGCACCCTTGTCCAACAAGTATTCAATCCGCTCCCGGGCAGTGAGTTTGCCTTTGGCTTTGTGGGCGGCAATGCGTTTTTCACCGCCACCTAGCTTTACTTTTTGTAGGCGGTGCTGCAGTTGATAAGTTAGCTGCTTTAGCTGGTCTTCGTTTTTGTTGAACTCAAGGTCCATGATGACTGGGTGGCTGGGTGCCTGAGTAGTTGAGTGACGGCGTTATCGTTCAGACCTAGGTAGTAGAACGCTCACGCCGTCAATTAGCTACTCAGTCACTCTAGGTGGGTGGAAAGCAAAAAATCCGCCCAAAGGCGGATTTTAAAGGTAAGATTTCTAAGAGGAATGTTCGGCAACAAGCTAGTCCTTCTTCGTCGTGTCGGTAGGCGTTACAACTTGGGTAGTGCTTTGGTCCTTCTTCGTCTTTATTTCGGTCTCGATTTCGCCATTCGGCTTTTTCGTCATTTCCTTCTTGGTCTTGTCTTTCCCACCAAACGTAATCAGCGAGAAGTGAACGTAACGCTTAGGGTTCTCCTTGAGGTCGACTAATAGATTATTGGAGCTAGCTGCCGTAGCACTCAAGTTGTTGTATAGAGAGTCATCGTTGATCAGCTTACCCAACGATCCGTTTGTGCTAGTGAGCGACTTGTTGAGCGTGCTCATAGCCGTTTGGGCTTCACCTACGGCCACGTTCATGCGACGCAGCGCTGGCCCTACGGGAGCAGCTTTCAGCGAGTCGGTCAGTTGGGAAAAGTTAGAGGCAATGCGGTCAAACTTCTTGCTCGTAACAGCTAGGTCGCCGCTCAAACGTGCCATGTTGGTTGTAATCTGATTGATGTTGCGCTGGTTCATCAGCAGCAGGTTCTTGAGCGCTTCAGTAGAGCCTTGCGCATTCAGCAGCGTTTGCTGGATGCTTACCTTGGCATCTTTGCTCAAGAAGCCATTTACCTTAATCAACGTCGAGTCGACAGTACCTAGCACGGGCAGCGCTTTAGCTTGAAAAGCGTCGGTGATACTGGCCACCGTGTATGATTTCAACTCTTGTCCACCGTCGTAGATCTTGGAATTTTTACCCAAAAACAGTGTGATAGTTTTGCTACCAAGCAACGAACCCGACAAGCTCGCTACGGTTGAGTCGCCCACTACTACTTCCTTACCTAGCTCCACCGATACTTTTACGCGGTTCATTTCCTGCGGCAACAGCTGCATCTCCTTCACCTGGCCCACTTTGATACCATTCAGAATGACAGGGTTACCCACTGCCAAACCATCCACGTTATCATACTTGGCGTAGAATGTCTTGTTCGAAGACAGCACGTTGCTTCCCTTCAGGAACGTAAATCCGAGGTACAAAGCCACTAAGGCTACAATGGCCAATAGGGCAACTTTTATTTCTTTCGACACAACGGGGCGGAGGAAGAGGTTGAGTTTTGACTAACACGTACTTATGAGCAACGAAGTGTACGAAACTGTACTACTCTCCGTTCATGGCTTCCAGCTCATCTTTGTATTCCCGGAAGGCGCGATAAATACCTGAAGCCATATACGTCTGTCCTGATTTATCGTTCAGGTAGTTCTCTTCGGTGCGATTGGTCAGGAAGCCTGCTTCGATTAATACCGAAGGCATTGTTGACTTCCAGAGCACCAGAAAACCGGCTTGCTTTACACCGCGCGAAGCTCTGCCGATCTTCGTACGGAATTGCTGGTCAACACGTTGAGCAAACCGCAAACTATTTTGCACGTGTGCGCTCTGGTAGAGAGAAAACAAAATATGGCTCTGGGGCGAGTTCGGATCGAAGCCGTTGTAACGCTCTTTATAGTTATCCTCTTGTAAAATAACGGCGTTTTCTCGTTTCGCAACCGACAAATTGGCGGCCGTTTTGGCTGTACCCATTGTCCAGACCTCAGTGCCGTGCGCCACCGTCGGACCAGAGTTGCAGTGCACCGAGATGAATAGGTCAGCATTATGCTTGTTGGCGATACCCGCCCGGTCGGCCAACTCAACAAATACATTGGTCTTGCGAGTGTAAATAACCTTCACGTCAGGGATATTTTCCTCGATCATGTGGCCAACTTCTAGCACGATCTTCAGCGCCACATCAGCTTCGCGGGCACTTACCCCCACGCAGCCCCGGTCTTTGCCACCGTGGCCCGCATCGAGCACAACTGTACGCAGATGATACCTAGCCCGTGGTACGCCTGGGGTGCCAGGTGCCACGGCCCTCGATGGCCCAGCGAAAAATAATAGGCCAAAAACACAAAGAGCGACAATATTCCGCACAGAGTTCGTTAGTTGGGGTAGCTACCCGCTACCTTTGCAAACCGCCACAAAACTAAACGAATAAAACTACGTGGCCTTGTCCGCGCTGTTCAGCCCCTCCACTTTCCGCCACTTGCCCCACGTGCTTCGGCTCGCCACGATGCTGCCGTTGCTATTGGTTTGGCTTGGTCTGCCTTTTACTGCTCAAGGCCAACAACGGCCGCAGGAGGCAACGGTGCCCGCCGCCGTACCCCGCCTAGGTCCCGATGGGCGCGCGGGTATTCCGTTGCCTAACAACAACACGAGCCGCGGTGGTACCGTCATCGTAGCCGATACAGCGCGCACCGCTGACTCGCTCCGGGTTACGCCGCGCAAAGGTGCTTTGGAAACGACGGTAAAATACGTCGCCAAAGATTCCATTCGTTTTGAGGTGCAGAGCAAAAAAGCCTACCTCTACAACAAAGCCGATGTCAACTACGGCAAGATGGATTTGAAGGCCGACCTAATTACGGTTGACTATGGCACCAACGTCGTCAAAGCCGAAGGTATAGCTGACTCGACGGGCAAAGTGCGGGGCAAGCCGGTGTTCAACAACGAAGGTGGCGTGTACTCCGCTGGCGTTATCAATTATAACTTCAAAACGAAGAAGGGCAAGATTGCGGAGGCTATCACCAACGAAGGGGAAGGCTACATCCACGCGGAAACCATCAAGAAGAACGCGCTGAACGAAATGTACGGGCGCAACGGGCGCTATACGACCTGTAACCTAGAGCATCCGCACTTCTACATCAATGCCACTAAAATGAAGGTGATTCCGGGCGAAAAGGTCGTGACGGGACCTTTTAACTTGGTCATTGGCGACATACCGACGCCCCTAGGTTTCTTGTTCGGCTACTTCCCCATGACGAGTAGCCGTGGCCGCGCGTCGGGGGTAATCATCCCAACATTCGGATCAACCACTGACCGCGGCTTTTTCCTACGTAATGGAGGCTACTACTGGGCCGCCAACGACTACATCGGCGTGCGCCTGACGGGTGATATTTACTCCGGCAATGCGGAAGCTTTTGGCGGTTTTGGTCTAACGGGCGAGATGCAGTATATCAAACGCTATGCATATAGTGGCCGCTTGAGCCTGCAATACAGCCAACGGCCGCCTTCGCAGATTATCTCCTCTAATACTGCCTCAACCGATGCTGCATACCGCAAGCCTCGCTCCCCCAAAACCATCTGGATCAACTGGAGTCACTCACCGGTGCAGAAGCCTGGGGGCGGCCGCTTCTCTGCTAGCGTGCAAGCCGGTAGCAACGATTATAACACCCAAAACTCATTTGATGCGCGGCGTTATTTAACTCCTGCTTTTAGCTCCTCAGTAAGTTATCAAAAGCAGATCCGCAATTCGCCTGTTAACTACGCCATCAATTTTTCGCAGAGCCAAAACACCACTACCGGCTCTATGACGTTTGTGCTACCGGATATTACAGTAGGTGTTGCCCGGCAGTATCCGTACGAGTGGCTAGGTATTACGCCGCGCGGCCGCTTTTATGAGCAATTCTCCATTGCCTACACCGGCAACGCCAAGAACAACGTCTCCAACTACGAAGCACCGCGTTCCTTGAACAGTCTTCCGCTCATTGGTGGTACTACGGCAGGGCGCTACATTCCTTTCGATTTATCAAACCTGAGTACTATCCTGCGCAATTCGCAATCAGGTATTCAGCACCAGTTTCAGATCTCGCTCGGCAGTTACACTGTTCTTAAACATTTAAGCTTCACGCCTAACGTCAACTACAGCAGCACTTGGTACAACAAACGCCTTGAGTACAGCTATGTAGAAGCGGCCCGTGCGATACGTGTTGATACACTCCGCAAGTTTAGCCCGATCAGTAATTTTTCGGCTGGTGCTAGCTTAGGCACTACCATTTATGGTATCCTGCCTATCAAAGGCAAGAAAGTAGAGGCTATACGGCACAAGATCACACCTAGCCTTAGTTACAGCTTTTCTCCTGATGTTTACAGGAATAGCAACTACTACAACACAGATGTGTTGCTAGACTATTACCGAGCATTAGGAGCGCAACAGATTATAAATCCTACTAGCGCCAGCTACGCCATTTCTAACTATAACGGCTTTGCATTTGGGCAACCAGGTGGTGCTAGAGTATCTCAGATTAGTTTCAGCCTTCAGAACTCATTGGAGATGAAAGTGCGGGATACACAAGATACTACTGGTACGAATCCTTTTAAGAAGGTAAGCCTATTAGATGGACTTGATTTTGGCACCGGGTACAACTTTGCCGCGGATTCATTAAACCTAGCTCCACTATCAGCGGTGTTCCGCACGCAGATTGCACGTAAGCTCAACATCAATATCAACGGCACCTTTGAATTCTATCAGCGAGATTCGAGTGGCACGCTCATCAATAAGTATCTATTCGAGCAGCGGCGTGTAGCTCGACTTTCTTCAGCTAGCATTCAGCTCTCTTACCAATTCAACCCCGCTGCCAAGCCCAAGAAAAAGTCGAACGTTGCGCGGGAAGTGGCACCCACCAACGACCCAGTGCTAGGAGCACCGCAACAAGCCGATCCGTACGAAGACTACGTAGACTTCCTGATTCCATGGGAGCTAAGCACTTCGTTTGGTGCTTCTTACACCGACCCAGGTCCGCGCGCTAGCCGCCTGACCGTGCTAAACCGTTATTTAAGGCCTATACCCGTTACGGTGGCAGCACTCAACGTGAGTGGCTCTGTGAAGCTGACAGAGAACTTTCGTTTGGGCTATAGCAGCGGCTATGACTTCAAAAATAAAACGGTCACCTTCACGTCACTAGACTTCTACCGTGACTTGCACTGCTGGCAAATTAGCGGCAACTGGCGCCCATTTGGCTACACCCGCGGCTACAACGTTACCATTGCGGCGAAGTCGAGCTTGCTGCAAGATTTGAAACTCAACCGAAACCGCAGCTTCTTGAACAGGTAAGACTTAGGAGGCCTAGGTTCTTTGCAGTATGTCACGAGCAAAGAGCACAGGCGGGAGTGTTTGCTAGAAATTCGCCAGTTTTGGCCGCCGATTTCTGGCATCCTTCACGAATTCAAGATTCCTAAGACTTTAAAGCCCTATTACCATGTCGCAGCACAAAGAAGTTAAGCTCGTGACCACGCACCAACTGCTGGCCATGAAGCAGCGCGGCGAAAAAATTTCGATGCTCACGGCCTACGATTTTTCGATGGCCACTATTTTAGACGGTGCGGGCCTCGACGTGCTGCTCGTAGGTGATTCGGCTTCCAACGTAATGGCCGGCCACGAAACGACGCTGCCCATCACGCTAGATCAAATGATCTACCATGCCTCTTCCGTAATCAGAGGCGTAAAAAGAGCGTTTGTAGTGGTGGATTTGCCCTTTGGCTCTTACCAAGGCAATTCGTCTGAAGCGCTACGTTCTGCTATTCGCATCATGAAAGAATCGGGAGCGCATGGCATTAAGCTGGAAGGTGGCGCCGAGATCAAAGAATCTATCACGCGTATTCTCACGGCTGGCATTCCGGTCATGGGTCACCTAGGTCTTACGCCGCAAAGCATCTACAAATTTGGTACGTACAGCGTGCGGGCGAAGGAAGACGCAGAAGCCCAAAAGCTTATCGAAGATGCGAAACTGCTTCAAGAGCTAGGGTGCTTTGCCCTGGTACTGGAAAAAATTCCTTCGACCTTAGCTAAACGAGTAACCGAAGAACTCACTATTCCCGTAATTGGGATTGGTGCCGGGCCCGATGTAGATGGGCAGGTGTTGGTCGTACACGACATGCTTGGCATCAATAAGGAGTTCAAGCCGCGTTTTCTGCGTCGTTACGCTGACTTGCACGAAATCATGAGCGAAGCCGTGAGACATTACGTTCAAGATGTAAAAAGCCGGGATTTCCCAACCCAGCAAGAAGCTTATTAAATTCAGTGAGCAATTGTCAATGAGCGGTGAGCAATTTATTGCGGCTGTCTTCCTAGGTTGACAATTGGTCATTGCTCATTCTTAATTGTTCATTGCTATCTAGTGAACCGTCCTAATTTGTGGTCTGAGCAGAAAGAGATTCTGTTTGAAGACAATCATTTGCTGATTCTCAATAAACCAGCGGGCTTGCTCGTGCAAGGCGATGAAACCGGCGACGAACCGCTGTCGACGAAAGCTGCCGAGTATTTACGCTTCAAATACAAGAAGCCTGGCGCTGCCTTCATTGGCGTAGCGCACCGCCTCGACCGGCCTGTGAGTGGTGTGGTAGCCATGGCCAAAACGAGTAAAGCCTTGAGCCGCCTAAACGAAATGTTCCGCGACAACACGGTGCATAAAACGTATTGGGCCTTAGTGGGCAAACGTCCCGAGCCCGAGCAAGGACATTTGGTACACTGGCTGGTGAAAGACCCGATTCGCAACGTCACGAAGGCCTATTCGCAACCCCACCCGCAAGGCTTACGTGCCGAACTGGATTATGCGTTGCTCGGCCAAGCAGGTAACCGCCACCTTATTGAGGTGAGACCCATCACGGGTCGGCCGCACCAGATTCGAGTACAGCTCTCTACAGGCCTAGGTACACCCATCGTAGGCGATGTGAAATATGGCTTCTTGGCTCCCCTGCCCGATGTTAGCATTGCATTGCATGCGCGCCGCCTACAGTTTCAGCATCCAGTTACGAAGGAACAAATGACGTTTGAGGCTCCGGTGCCCGATATGAACCATTGGGAAGCGGCGCGTGAGCTGTATGGCTAGGCAGACCTTCTGCTTTGTTTGCAGCCGTCTACACGCTCTTGTGCGCGGATAGCACTTTACCGGAGTAGGTCCTGAATAAGATTTTGGTCTTTTTCCTCTATATATTGAACACCCGCAGCGCTGGCCGTAGGTTTGTGAAGAGGATGTGAACTTCTCTGGCCCTATTTGGCTTTAGCGGGCACGCACTCGCTGCACCTTCTTGCGTTCCTAATCTTTTTGGCCCATGCCTATACTTGTTTTCTTCGTTGCCCACTACTACCTCTCACTGTTCACGCAGACGTTCTATTTGCACCGGTACGCGGCCCACAAGATGTTCACGATGAACAAATTCTGGGAGAAGTTCTTCTTCCTGTTCACCTACATCTGCCAAGGCTCATCGTTCCTTTCGCCTCGGGCATACGCGCTGCTGCACCGCATGCACCACGCCTATTCCGACACGGAGCTGGACCCGCACTCACCGTTGTTCTCGTCGAATGCTTTCACGATGATGTGGAAGACCAAGAACATCTACAATGACGTGTTGAACCGCAAGTATGAGCTAGCGGAGCGCTTCGAAGGAGATTATCCGGAGTGGAACCTGATTGAAAACATAGGCGACAAGTGGTACTCACGCCTCGCCTGGGGCACAGCATACGTGTTGTTCTATATCAACTTTGCTACGGCTTGGTGGATGTACCTGTTGCTCCCCATTCACTTCCTAATGGGCCCATTGCACGGCGCTATCGTAAACTGGGGTGGCCACAAGTATGGCTACCAGAACTTCGACAACCACGACCACTCCAAGAACACCCTGGCGCTGGACTTCCTAGCTTTTGGCGAGTTGTTCCAGAACAACCACCACAAGCTGCCAATGCGCGTCAACTTCGGCGTGAAGTGGTGGGAATTTGACCCAACCTACATGTTCATCTGGTCGATGGATAAAGTGGGCATCGTGAAAATTAAGCGCAAGGAAAAAGCAGTGGCGCGCATGGCTGCCTAGCTTATCTAGCTTCTATCACAACAAAAAAGGCGGCTCTTTGCAGAGCCGCCTTTTTTGTTACACCTAGGTTTCGTTCTGACGTTAGTCGTTCAACAAGAAACACAAGTAGGTACCTCTACTTCTGCATCACCATTACGCCATTCATCAGGAACGTAGTGCCTTCTGCGGCAACCATGTTGTACACCTTCTGTACGCCGCCAGCATAATCCTTCTTCTGTAGTACTGTGTACGGCTCGTAGGTTTTGGTGACTTTGTTGAGGCACAACACCTCTTCGCCTTCCCGGATTTCGCCCATCTTCTTTTGACTCTCGCGGGTCATCATTGGGTGGTTGGGAGTAGCTTCGAGCACTTGGCTGGTCAAGTGTACTTCCGTAGCTTTTGGGCTAGCTACTTCACGGGCCGAGACGGTTACCAGGCGCGTGATGGCGTAGTTGCTGGCGTCATGAGCTACCAACTCCTTCACTTGCGTGATGGTGGCCTGCTTGGTCTTAGGATCAACGGTTACTACTCGGTCGCCGGGGCGAATGTCGCGCAGGAGCTTCTTGCCGCCACTCGCCATGGCCACTTCCTGGTCGCCGGGGAAGCAAATGTCATTGCCATACGTGGCCGACTCTAGCTTCAGGTCTTTACCCTGGTTGATGTTCTTGTATTGCTGATAGCTCATCTCCTTTGACAGCACATAGGAAAGCTTCAGCACGAAGTTCTTCTCTTCCTTGTCGATGGCGTGAATGTCTTCAAAGTACTGCTCCCACACTTTGCCATCGGCCGTGAAATCGGGTACCAGCGTTTGGTAGCGCTTGCCTTTCTCATTCGTGTAGAACACCACCAGACCTAGCTCCTGCATACCGTCTTTGGCAATGAGCTTGTACAGGTCCATGCGCTTTTTCAAGCCGTCATCACCAGTGATGAAATACGGTTTGCGCATCTCATACCGGTCGAGAATGTACGAATTTTCGAACTTGACATAGGTTTCGGTATCCGGGTCTTTGATTTGAAAAGCTTTGGCTTTCTTGTACTCATCGAGGGTAAGCGGGCGCGGATTGGTTTGCGCCTGCAAAGTGCCTATGCTGAGCAGCGAGAAAGCAAGGATTAGTATGCGTTTGTGCATGGTTGTGAATGATATGGTCGGGTACTGAGAGCTAGGATAGTTGCTTGAAAGCATCGGCAAAGGCTTGCATTTCGTCCATGCGACCGATGCTCACGCGACACCATTCCTGGTTGTTGAACTTCCAGTTGCGGATGCCCACGCCACGCCGCGCCATTTCCTCCACGAAGCGCTTGCCCTCCATTTTCAGCGGGAACATCACGAAGTTGGTCGAGGAAGGAATGTACTCGTAGCCCTCCTTTTTAAGCGTCTCATATAAGAACTGCTTAGAAGCTAGGGTCTTCTGCAAAGTATCCTTCATGAACGCCTGATCCTGGTAAGTGGCCAAGGCCCCGCGGATAGCCGGCGCCGAAATACTCATGCCGCCTACAGTGTATTTGCTTAGCAGCTTGATGGTTTCGGGCTGCGCCACGATATACCCCACGCGCAAGCCAGCAAAGCCGTACAGCTTCGAGAAGGTGCGCGCCACAATGACGTTCTGCCCTTTCTTCACGGCATCCATCATAGTGGTGGCCTGTGGGTCAGGCACGTAGTCGATGTAGGCCTCGTCGATGAAGATGGGCACCTTCTTCGATACTCGCTCGCAGAAGGCTTTCAGCTTGGCCGTATCGAGCACAGTGCCCGTCGGGTTGTTCGGGTTGCACAAGTACATCAGTGCGGTGCCAGCGCCTACCTTCTTTTCCATTCCATCGAGGTCTAACTTGTAGTCCTTCGTGAGTGGCACTTCTACGATGGTCGCATTCAGGTCTTTCGCGCTGTCGGGCAAGTCGCGGTACGACGGGTCGCCGGTGATGATGGCACCACCTTTTTGGGAGTAGTAAATAGCCGCGGCCTGCAGTAGTGGGCTAGAGCCAGCATCTACCATGATGTGTTCAGGCGTCAGGCCTTCGTGTTCGGCAATCTTCTTGACCAGTTCCCGCGTGTACATAAAGGGGTACTGGTAGCTCGTCGACATGGCTTCTACCATCGCCTGCTTCGCTTTCTCCGACGGCCCAAACGGATTTTCGTTTGCCAACAAGCGTGCTTTCATTTCCGGTGGGCCCGCTAGTGCCGCAGCTTCGTCGGTCAAGGGCGCACCTAGGTCAAACGCAGGAGCAGCCGAACGATTGGCCGCCAGCGCCGAAAGCTTTGAGGGCAGAAAAGTCAGGCTACCGGCTAGCAGCGCACTTGACTTCAGCCAGTTACGCCGATTCATAGAAGTTTCCATGGTAGTTGGAGTTAGAAAGTTGTCATACTGGAATGTTAGTTACTGCCCACGCTGGGGTAGCTCAACCGCTGCTCACTCAAGCGGCCATGCACGGCAGCCACCACACTGCGCGCCGATTCAAAGGCGCCAGCCATCCACGCGGTGAGGTATGTGGTATGCTCACCGGCGAAATACACGTTCTTCTCTGGCTTCAGCAGTGCTGCGTAGTGCGTTTTGCGCTCGTCGGAGTTATACAAGGCCCAGCCACCTAGGCTATAAGGCAGCTTGTGCCAACTCACCGAGAATGACTGTTCGAACTCCTTGGGGTACTGCGGGTGAATAAGCTGTCCTTTTTGCAAGGCTAGCTTTTCCCGCTCCTGGTAAGTCAGATCCCCCACCTTCTTGGCCTTCTCATTGAAGTTGTAGTAGCCAATGAGGATGCCCTTCTTACCTAGGTAGTCGTAGGAAGGATAAAAAATTTGCGTTAAGTCGTTGTTGGTGTGCGTGATTCCCCCAAAAATCTGCTCGTCTTCCTCCCAAAAGCGCCGCTTGAATTGAAGCCCGATCTTACCGGTTTGGATGTAAGGCACGAAGTCGATAGCCCGGCTTACATCGGAGGAGAAGTTGTGGTTGACATTGCTCAGCACCGGCAACGGCAGCGTGCAGATGCACAGGTCGCCGATTAGCTCGTGCGTGCCTTTCTGGTCCTTGTAGGTGATCTTCACCCCTTCCGTCTGGTTCTGAATGGCCGTTACTTCGGCTCCTAGCTTCAGGTTTCCAACTACTCTTTTCTCCAGCGCCTTTGCAATCTGATCCATGCCGCCGACGGCTTGGAACATGGTCATTTGAAGTTCGTAGGTGTACTCGGCGACGTTGTAAAAATCGGGGTCAAGCAAGCCCGACTGAATGATTTCTGCCAGCTTTAGTGGGTCACCTAGCTTACCAGCATGAGTGCCCGCCCCCGGCGCTTCCGTGTAGCCCCGGCGGGCAGAAGCTTTGTAGAGCTTATCAATATCCAATCCTCCTTCAGCTCTTAGGTACTCCAATACTTTGGCGGCATCCTCCTGGGTCAGCCCCGTATCGAGCTTGCGTTGGTCGACGGCTTTGGCGAGCAGCTCGCTCATGTAGCCCCGCATATCATTGTGCACTTCGCGGGCGCGTACTTTCTTGTTGGATAAAGGCCCCTTGCCTTCGGCGTAGTAATAAGTGCTCTCGTTGACGTTGTTATAGACCTCCAAGGGTACCCCTAGCTCCCGACAGTAGTGCATCGTGAGTTGGTGGTGGTGTGGAATGCGCGAAGGACCAGCGTTGAAGTACAGTCCGTTGTCGAAGCGTGCCGTCTGTTGGGGGTTGTTGGTTTCGGCGGCCGTGGCACCATTGCGAATGCTCCAACATCGTCCGCCAGTGCGGGTGCGGGCTTCGAGCACGGTACACTGGTAGCCGAGCTTGGTCAGCTCGTACGCCGACGTCATGCCGGCTAACCCAGCACCTAGGATAATGATGTGCTTTCCCTTGCCGCTTCCCTGCAAGTTGAAAGCGTGGGCCGGTGCAGCTGGCAACAGGTTCAGCGCCAACATAGCCGGATAAGCTCCGGCCCCGATGATGGCGCTTTTGGTTAGAAAATCTCTTCGTGATAAAGCTTTCAAGGTGTAGGAGCATCGATTACATTCAAAAGCTATGAAATCTTATCCTTTATTAAAAATTTATTATCACAATGAGTTATTTATTATAAATTTATCAAATGCATCATCAAATTGCTGCAACCTTTCAAAAACACAACACTCTATTTATCCTTTTATTTTTTGGTAGCAGCTTCTTCTTGCTGGATAATTATTACTGTGTATTAATCTTTTATGATCTTTTCGTACCTTTGCGCCTCACTTTTCAACCAGACGCACGGGATGCGTCGCATAACCAACTAGGTTTATGGCAGTTAAAATCCGCCTCGCCCGCCGTGGCCGCAAGAAAGCCGCGCAATTTGACATCGTAGTAGCCGACGCTCGCGCACCCCGCGACGGCCGTTTCATCGAGAAACTTGGCACCTACGACCCCAACACCAACCCCGCTTCGATCAACTTCGACGCTGACAAAGCATTCGACTGGATCATGAAGGGTGCTCAGCCTACCGACACTGTGCGCGCTATGTTGTCGTACCGTGGTGTGTTGTACCGCAAGCACCTTCAACTAGGTGTTATCAAGGGCGCCATTGCCCAAGATGTTGCTGATGAGCGCTTCGCTTCTTGGAAAGAGCAGAAAGATGCGAAGATCGAAGGCAAGCGCACAACCCTAGGTACCGCCAAGGAAGAAGCTCGCAAAGCTCAGCTTGCTGCCGAAACCAAGGTAAACGAGGCTCGTGCCGAAGCTATCCGTCAGAAGCAAGCTGCAGCAGTAGCTGCTGCTACACCAGCTGCTGCGGAAGGCGAAGCAACAGAGGCTACAACCGAGGAAGCCGCTTCCTAAGTTTGCAATTATTAAGCTGGGGAGTTTAGGAGCCAAGCCGATTCTGAAAGGGCTAGCTCTTAAGCTCCCCAGCTTTTTAATGACCTTTTATGTTCTCCTGCCATGACGATTGACGATTGTTACCAGCTTGGTTCCGTAGTGAAGCCACACGGCCTCCGCGGGTTCGTAGTTGCCTTCTTGGATGTAGACGACCTAGATACTTACCGCAAGATGAAATCGGTGTACTTAGAAATGCCGACTACTCCGGGTAAGCTGACAGAATTTGTCGTTGAGCGAGTACAGCCGCAAACAACCGATCGGGCCTTACTCAAGCTAAAAGGGGTCGATACGGTGGAAGCCGCTGAGCCGCTACGCAATGCCAATCTATACCGTCCGCTTGATGAGTTGCCGAAGTTGGAGGAAGATCAGTTCTACTTCCACGACGTGATTGGTTACACCGTAGTTGATGAGCAGCTAGGAGAGCTAGGTACTGTAGAAACCTTCTACGAGCTGCCACAGCAGGACGTGTTGGCTATGCGTTACCAAGGTCAGGAGGTATTGATTCCGGTGGTTGATGAGTTGATTTCGCGCGCCGACGAAGCAACCCGTCAACTCCACGTGAATCTACCCGAAGGCCTGCTCGACGTTTACCTCAGCCCCGGTTCCCGCGAGCGAGATGAACCTGACGAGCAGTAGCCCGTTGCCGAGAACCTAGCCTTCCTCTTCTACTTGCTAGCTTGCGCCCTTGCCATGCGTCTTGATGTTGTCACGTGTCAGCCGGATTTACTAGTTAGCCCTTTCGCGCACTCTATTGTAAAAAGAGCGCAAGAAAAAGGACTAGCGGAAATTCATGTGCACGATTTGCGCCAGTTTGCTATCAACAAACACGGCCAGATTGATGATTATGTGTTTGGCGGCGGCGCGGGCATGGTCTTACGCGTAGAGCCGATTGCGGCCTGCTTGGATGGTTTGCTAGCCGAACGTTCCTACGATGCGGTCATTTATATGACACCAGACGGGGAAACGTTACGCCAGCCGCTCGTCAACCGCTTGTCGTTGGCCGGCAACCTGATCATCCTTTGCGGTCATTACAAAGGCATAGATGAGCGAATCCGGCAGGCGTATATCACTCACGAAATCAGCGTAGGAGACTACGTGCTAAGCGGTGGTGAGCTAGGAGCGGCTATTCTAGTTGATGCAGTCGTTCGGCTACTGCCAGGCGTACTCGGCAACGAAGAATCTGCCCTGAGCGATTCTTTTCAGGATAACTTGTTAGCTCCTCCTGTGTACACGCGGCCATCCGAATGGCGGGGGCAACAAGTACCGGAAATTCTGCTATCGGGCAACACGCCTAAAATTGAGGTTTGGCGACACGAACAAGCGCTTGAGCGCACCCGTTTACGTCGGCCCGATCTTCTTTCGGAAGAGTAACTGAGTGACTGAGCAGCTGACTAATACCCCTATTTAGCTTCCTCTGCTAACTCTGCTATTCAATTACTCGATAATACTTGCATTCACAAAAACAGAGCGCTATATTTGCGCCTCTTTAGCCAAAAATCATCTGGGCGGCGGCGCCGTCCTTTTCAAAGTTTTTTCCAGCCATGAGCGTACTACTCGATTTTATCCAGCAGGAATCCCAGGAGCGCCGCGCCAGCTTCCCTGCCTTTGCCGCCGGTGACACAGTTAATGTGCACGTAAAGATCCGCGAAGGCAACAAGGAGCGCATTCAGCAGTTCCAGGGCGTTGTTATTCAGCGCAGAAACAACAACAGCAACGGCGAGACTTTCACCGTTCGCAAGATTTCAAACCAGATCGGCACCGAGCGTATTTTCCCGCTGCTGTCGCCTAACATCGACAAGATCGAACTGATCCGTCGCGGTAAAGTACGTCGCGCTCGTCTGTTCTATCTGCGTGGTCTGGCTGGCAAAGCTGCCAAGATCAAAGAAAAGCGCGGCTAGGCTATTACAGCCTTTCGCAACAAGCACAAAAAAGCCGGCCTTTTTCAAGAGCCGGCTTTTTTGTGCTTCTATTGTAGCTAGACTAACTGTTGGTGTTCGAGTTGGCCAGATCTTCTTCTGGTGTCGTATTTGGGCTTTGTACCCACTTGGCAGCTTTCAGCAATGCTTCGCCTAGGTTTTCTACGCGCGGCTTGGTGTTACCTTCTGCAAAAACAGCTGCCTTGATGGTGTTTTCACCTAGGCGACCTAGCAGACGGCCGATTACTTTACCATCGAGCGTGCCCGAGCCGAAATGAGCCTTTAGCTCCTGCAAGTCCACTACGATTTGGTGCAGCTCAGGATTGTTAACGTCTTTCAGGTCTTCAATCCAGCGCTGAAGCGTATTATCCAGCCCTGAGCGGGTGGCCTCTTCTTGCAAGTCGCTGCCCAGAATCTTGGCCGTGCCGTCGAGGTGGTTCTGGTGTTGGGTATCGTCTTTGGGCTGTTTATGGAATGACATGTCGGTAAGGGTATGAATCCGCCAGGGCGGGTAGTGAGAATATGGTCTTGGCAAACGGGCTAAACTCCACAAAGGTTATTGTAGCTGAATGTTTCGGAGCTGAAAACGTACTTTCGCAGCGTATCTACTCGGCGTATTTGCATTCAGTTCTACATGAAACACTACTTAGCTATCTTCACGCTGGCACTTCTGTCTTTCACTACTTTAGGGCAATCCTCAACTTCAGCCACTTATTGGCAGCAAGAAGTTAACTATTCCATTGCGGTGACGCTCGACGACCGGCAGCATATGCTCACGGCGCAGGAAGAGCTACAGTACGTCAACCACTCGCCGGACCAGCTTACGTTCATCTGGTTCCACTTGTGGCCTAATGCTTACCGCGACAACACCACAGCGTTTGCCAAGCAGCAGCTTCGCAACGGTAGCACTAAGTTTCAGTTTGCCAAACCCGAGCAGCGAGGTTACATCGATCAGCTTGACTTCAAGGTTAACGGCCAATCAGTGCGGCTGGAGTACGATCCGCTGAACCCCGACATTGCCAAGCTCCTGCTGCCACAGCCCCTAGCCCCTGGCGCGCAGGTGACGATTACAACGCCGTTTCGGGTGAAGATTCCAGATTCCTTTTCCCGTTTCGGCCACGTGGAGCAGTCGTACCAGATTACGCAATGGTACCCCAAGCCGGCCGTGTACGACCACAAAGGCTGGCACCCTCTCCCCTACCTTGACCAAGGTGAGTTCTACTCGGAGTTCGGCTCGTTTGATGTGCGCATTACCCTGCCTGCTAATTACACTGTGGGGGCCACGGGTGTGCTGCAAAACATGGAGGAGCAACAACGCATGGATCAGCTGGCTGCTGCTACGGCTCAGAAGAAGACAGACAAAGACTTCGGCAATGACCTTTCGTTTCCGGCTTCTGCCGCCGAAACCAAAACGTTACGCTACGTGCAAGACCGTGTGCACGACTTTGCCTGGTTTGCCGATAAGCGTTTTAATGTATTAAAGAGCGGCGTTACGCTGCCTTCGGGTAAGCAGGTTAGCTCCTGGGTGCTGTTCACGAACAAAGAGGCTACGCGGTGGATTAAAGGCTTACAGGACGTAAACGATGCCCTTACCTACTACTCCCAATGGGTGGGCGAGTATCCTTATGCCTCCGCTACGGCGGTAGATGGCGCCCTTAGTGCTGGCTCGGGCATGGAGTACCCAATGGTAACCGTGACGATGCCCATGGCCATTGTGCACGAAGTGGGTCACAACTGGTTTTATGGCGTGCTAGCGTCCAACGAGCGCGCGTACGCTTGGATGGATGAGGGAGTAAACTCCTATGTCGAAAATCGAGTGACCTCGCGCGAAGACCCAACAGCCGGTGAGTTTGGGTTTTTATTGAAATCAGGCAAAGTAGCGGGTAGCCTAGGTCTGGAAGGCCTCACCTCGGCCACACTTAATCAGGTGCCCTACCAAGCTACCGCTAGTCGTGGTCTTGACCAACCTGTGAGCGGCGTGATGGCAGGCGACTATGGTAAGAGCAATTATCCCACTATCGTTTATACAAAAACGGCGACGCTCCTCAACTACCTAGCCGCTTACCTGGGTCAGGAAAAGTTCGATCAAGCCATGCACGCTTATTATACGCACTGGCAGTTCCGCCACCCGTACCCCGAAGACATGCAGGCGGTATTCGAGGAAACGACGGGACAAAAGCTAGGTTGGTTTTTTCAAGATATGCTTGGTACAACCAACCGGTACAATGCCACCGTCTCCGATTTGCAAGTAACTGATTCGCAGGTGAAGGTATTGGTGCGCAATGAATCACCCGCGCCCTTTGCGTTTCCTGTAGCCACGCTAGATGCGCAAGGCAAGGTGCTCGAAACGCAATGGACACCAGTTATTGGTACCGGCGAAGACGAGGTAGAAACGCAACTCAACTTCCGAAGTGAGGGAGTAGCTGCCGTTGTGATTGATCCGACGTACGTCACGCCCCAGCTGAACCGCCGCGACGACCGCATGAAAACTACCGGCTCGTTGCGGCAAGTAGAGCCGCTGCGTCTTAAGCCATTGCTTAGTGTAGAGCGTTGGGACAAAGCGACGGTTAATTGGCTACCGGTAATAGGAGCTAATACATCAGACAAGTTTATGCTGGGGGCGGCGTTCTACAATAGCGCACTCATCCAGAAGCGTTTCAGTTACCTAGCTATGCCGATGTACAGCTTCAACCGCAAGGAGCTAAACGGTATTGGCACACTAAATCTGAACGTGCTACCGCGCCGCGTCTCGCGCCAGGTGGTGGTCGGCATCACGGTGCAGCGTTTTGAGCGCTACAGCAAAGCCGAACCTAGCCTCACGTTACTGCTTCCGCATTCTGCTTATAATGCTCCGCAGCACTTCGTGAAGCTTACGAACACAGCCGTGCGCAACCAGGATTTGAACCGCACTTCCAGCATCCAGACGGCCGAATATGGGGTACGTGGTGGCAATGCGCTTCAGAAATGGACGGCGCACCTAGAGTTGAACCACCTGATACCTACTTTGTCGGAGGATAACCGTTCTCGTGAAGCGACGCTGCTGCGCGCTACGGCTACCTACGAACGGCTGTATACTACTAAGAAGCGGGTACAAATTCGACTGTTTGGCGGACGCTTTCTGCAACAGTCCAACGCTACTGAATTTGTCATGGGTCTGAGCGGGAGCCCTGATTACCGCCGTCAGACCGTCTTCCTAGATCGGCAACAGATTTCGGACGCCCTTACGGCGCAGGTTCACCAAACGGACGGACGCGATGGCGCCTTCAAAGCCTACTTACCCGTTCAGAGTCAGCGCTGGATGAGCACCCTCAATCTGCAAGCCGACTTACCGGTCACGCCGTTGGCAGTCTTCGCCGATTTTGGAGCTACTAAAGAGAAGCAGCTTGCCGTAGCAGGCCGGGGCAGCCAGCGGCTGTTCTACGATGCCGGACTAGTGCTACCAATCGGCAGCGATATTTTGCAGTTTTATTTCCCAGTGGCAGGCTCTCAGTACCAGAATGGATTTCCCAGTAGCCGCCAGACTTTCACCAACAACATTCGCTTCCTGCTGCGCCTCGATCGGCTTAACCCCTTCCGTTTGCTAGATGAGGGGCTCGCACAGTAGGTGCTGTAGAATTATGCGGAGTTTTACGCTTCGGAATTTGCTTGTAGTGACGATGGTCGGGTTGGTTGGCTGCCAGCCCGATTACGTCAATCTGCCTACCTTCTCGCCAGAACGCAAGCTGCTGCAAGCCGTCATCGAAACGCCTGCTGGTACCAATCATGAGATGATGTATGATCCGGCCAGCAAAGAGTTTCGAAGCCGTCAGCACGCTGGCACCGACTACGTCATCGAGTTCCTGCCTTTTCCTGGCAACTACGGCTTCATTCCAGGCACCTACACCACGCCGACACCTAGCTTTCCAGTTGGCAAGCCACAGTCGGTTCTTGTGCTTACCGAAAGCCAGCCTAGTGGTACTGTTTTGGAAATACTTCCCATTGGGTTACTAATACTGGAAGAAGGTGGCGTGCTGGAAAAAGTAATCTTAGCGGTGCCTTCCCGGCCTAGTCAGCAGATTCTGCCAGATATTACAACATGGGCCGCCCTACGGCAGCACTACCCAGCCGTACAGACTAGTTTGCGCCTGTGGTTTATGCATCATGGTCAGTTGGGCGCAGTGCATATCGTGGGGTGGAAAGATGAGCACGCCGCAGAGCAGCAGGTGCGCGAGGCTATGCAATAACCCGCAACTAGCCCTAAAAGGAAGAAGCCCCACCATAATGGCGGGGCTTCTTGTATAGATAAGTATAGCGTAACCTAACCTAGCTTTTAATTACTCAATCTTATTAGCGCGGTCTTTAACAGCTTCCAAGGCCACACGCATGTTGACAATGTCGGCGCGAGCGGCTTCTTGCTCTTTCAGGTTAGCATCGATCTGGTTGTTGTATTGGAGCAGTTCGGCTGCGTTCTGAGCTAGCTGCTGCTGAATTTCAACTTTACGTGCTTTGTTTTTCTCGATGTCCTTCTTGATCGTTTCAGCTTTAGCAATAACGGCAATGTGGTTGTTCTGCGAAGCTACCATCTGCTTTTCGGCTTCGGCTACCTGAACAGCCAAGTCTTCACGGTAGAGCATCCGGGCGAAATCTTTCAGGTACTTCTCACCGGCTTTCCACTGTACTGGAGTGGCTTCTTTGCTCAGGTAAGCGTTACCTAGGTCGATAGACCACCACACCGACGTACCTGTTGGCTGCGCATCTACCTTGCTGATAACCCGAATTGGTGTCTTAGAAATATCCTCAATTACAATACCATCGAGGCTATAAATACCTTTATCGCTTTTTAGCTTGCTACCAAACTGCGTGTTCAGCTGTTTCTGCCAAGATTCGTCCACTCGCTTGCTATCCAACTGAATGGTAACGCGTTGTCCTTTGCGAGGGATGCCTTTTACTGCCATGTCCGTTTCATCAACGGGTGACTTCTGTGCGTAGCCGGTTACCGTTAGCACGAACACCAGAAAAGAGAGGAGTACGCCTTTTTTCATAAAAATTTAAGTAATTGATTGAAAGTTAGTTGCAAAGAATGCTAGGTCTTCATTCAGGAGGACTTCTTTTCGGATTTAGCCATACTCATGCCACGTATGTGCATTAGTAACAGCTTTTGCCCTAGACAGTGGAATTTTATTAAATTCATTACAACGCATATATTATAAGTCCAAAAAACGGCGATTTTTCTTTTCACCATTTATATTGCTTAGCTGCCTGTCTCGTTGGGGCACCACACCCAGGGTAGCTAGGCTTTGAGGCCTATCATATTTCTAGTGCGTAGCCAGCACAGCAGCCTCCTTCTATGTCTTTATTTACTAAGAGCTGAAATTGACCGTAACTTGCAGGCCGCTCGAACAAAAGAGCTATCTATTGGTTCAGAAACGACTATGCAAGTCACTGTTTGTCGCACCGAGCATTTTAACGCTGCGCACCGTCTACACAATCCCGCTTGGAGCGCAGAGCAAAACCAGCAGGTATTTGGCAAGTGCAACAACCCCAATTACCACGGTCATAATTATGAACTGACTGTTCGCCTGACGGGCCCAATCGATCCGGACACGGGCTACGTCTACGACATGAAGAATCTGAGCAAGCTGGTGAAGCGCGAGATTCTGGATACCTTTGACCACCGAAATTTGAACCTTGACACGGAAGAATTCCGTGCCCTCAACCCTACGGCCGAAAATATTGCTATCGTGATTTGGCAGCGGTTGCGGCCACACCTAGCTCCGCACCTCGCCTTATCGGTCACGCTGTACGAAACCGACCGTAACTCTGTAGAATACCATGGATAAATCCGTGCCCACGGCGGCTACGGACGGCTCTGCTGTCCCAGTTGACGCTCACCTTGCTCCCGACTTACGCACGCCACTTCGTGCTGATGCATTTGCCTTGAGCGAAGAAGAAAAGATTGCTGGCATCGCCGAGCACTTTCGCGAAATCATGAACTTGTTGGGCCTCGACCTCAACGACGACAGCTTGAGTGGCACGCCCCGGCGCGTGGCAAAAATGTTTGTGCACGAGTGGTTCAAGGGGCTAGACCCAGCTCATCGGCCTGACGTGCGGCTTTTTGCCAACCGGTATCAGTACCAGCAGATGTTGGTGGAGCGCGACATCACGTTGTTTTCTTGCTGCGAGCACCACTTTGTGCCCATTATTGGCAAAGCGCACGTGGCCTATCTACCTGGCGAGCATGTGGTTGGTCTCTCGAAGCTAAACCGTGTGGTGCAGTATTACGCGCGGCGGCCGCAGGTGCAAGAGCGTCTGACCCGCCAAATTGCGGAAGAGCTTAAGCAAGCCCTAGGTACCGACGACGTAGCAGTACTCATTGAAGCTGACCACCTGTGCGTGATGAGCCGCGGCGTAAACGACACCAGCAGCAGTACACTTACGGCCGAATACGGCGGCGCTTTTGGCAAGAGCGACGCACTGCGTAGTGAATTCCTGCGCATGATTGGTAAGTAGTCTGCCGATCGACCGCCAGTTTTTAGGTTGAGTGCATTGCGTAGTTGGCAGATTGCTGTCTTGTGTTAGTTTGCGTCACGGTTCACTTTTCCGCAAGCTATTCCGTAGAACAGCTAGCTACTCATCAGAACAGCACAATAACCCACTGGCTTAGAAAAGAATGACGCGCAAAGTTCTTATTACGGGGGGTACGGGCCTTATTGGCTCCCGCTTGGCCGACATGCTCATTGATGCAGGCTACGACGTAGCCCTACTGAGTCGTCAAGCGAATACGGGGCGCTACCGGAGCTTCCGCTGGGATCCTAGCCGCGGCACAATCGACGAAGCAGCTATTCCTTACGCCGATTATCTCATTAACCTAGCTGGGGCAAGCGTATCGGAAGGAAAATGGACCACCGAGCGCAAGCGTGACATTATGGACAGCCGCTTGGGTGGCACCAATTTACTTTTTCGGGAGCTAGCCAAGAATAACCACCACGTCCAAGCATTTCTCTCGGCTTCGGCTATTGGTATTTACGGGGATAGTGGCGACCGACTCTTAGACGAGGAAACAGCGCCTGCTCCCTCGGAGGACTTTCTGGCGGACGTTTCTTATAAGTGGGAGCTAGCGGGCATGAAAGTGCATGACCTAGGTATTCGCACGGTAGTTATGCGCCTAGGTATTGTGCTGAGCCCTGAAGGAGGCGCCTTGCCGCAGCTAGCGCGCCCGATGAAGCTAGGGGCCGGGGTAGTACTCGGCTCGGGCAAGCAATACATGTCCTGGATTCACCTAGATGATGTCTGCCGTCTCTTCATTCAAGCCTTAGAGGAACCGCAGTGGCATGGCATTTATAACGCCGTGGCTCCTGGCCCCGTCACCAATCAGGAGTTCACAGAGACGCTGGCCAACGTGATGCATCGCCCTCTCGTCTTGCCCAAGGTTCCGGCTTTTGGCTTGAAACTCATGATGGGTGAGATGAGTGAAATTGTGCTGTATAGTCAGCGGGTGAGTGCCGAAAAGGTACTACACCAAGGCTTCAAGTTTGAATATCCTGACTTACAACCAGCACTAGAGTCCTTTTACGGGCAAGAAGAGTAGGTAGGTGCCGGACTATGAGGGTATTCTTACGCGTGATGTTGGTTGGGGCACTCATTGGGCTACTCTACCTCAATTGTAAGCTATACTACCAACCCCGAATTACAGAAGTAGTAGGCCGGCCGCTCAACCAAGAGTTAGTTCAACAACTATACTTCTTGAAAGAACGCTTGCACCAAGGTGCTGCTGCGGACATGCAGGAGGTATACCCAGAAGGATTTGTGTATGCCAATGTCCTCTACGGTCTGACTTGGATAGAATTGGCCAGCGGGGTTGCACCGACAACACCTTTGCACCAAGAAGCACTTAGCGAGTCGGCTTGGGCTATCAAAGCCATCAACTCGCCACAGGGCCGCATGCCATTCGACGAGGATTTGCCTTTGCCATATGGTGCTTATTATCAAGGCTGGTTTACCTACCTGCTAGGGCGGCATCTGGCAGCTCAAACACCAAAGCAGCGGGCGCCTCTTGATGTATTGTTGTTTGAGCAGCACTGCGCTCAGATAGCCAAGGCCTTGGCTAAAAGCCCAACACCTTACCTTGAATCGTACGCTGGCGCCGCTTGGCCGGCGGATGGAGTGATGTGTGTAGCAGCTTTGGCCTGGCACGACAGAATGTTTGCACCTCGCTATCAACGTGCTACTCATGATTGGTTAGCGAACGTCCGAACCCATCTTGATACGCTAGGAATGATTCCGCATCAAACTGATGCTTTAACAGGTAAGACGATAGAAGCCGCACGGGGTTCCTCACAAAGTCAGCTTCTGAATTTTCTATTTGAGATTGACTCAACCTACGCTCGTCATCATTTCAAGATCTACAGATCCCATTTTCTTACCTCTAGGTTCGGCTTACCGGGTTTGCGAGAGTCGGCCCAGGATCATGTAGCAGCAGAAGATATTGACTCTGGTCCTGTACTCCGCAGAGGGATGCCGAAAGCTTCCATTGTAGGGCGACGTACCATGCAGCTCTACGGTGACACGGTCACGGCTCTTGGTCTGCGCAATAGCGTGGAAGCTTTCGGCATCCCTCTGCGGAGTGGAGGGCAGAAACAATACATTTTCGGCGTGTTACCTATAGCCGATGCCTTTATTGCGTGGAGTAACTCGTTGGAAGTGAATCGGGCCCTATCCCTATCTAGCTCCAACAACTGGCGGTTCCGCTTTCAGGTACTTTCAGCGGTATTAGCAATAGGGGCACTTATCATCCTGCTTTTGCTTTCCCGCAAACCTAGCTCTTCGGACATGTAGGAGTTATTTCGCAAGCAAAGCGCGATCTAGGCCGCACTTTGCTTTATGAGCAAACCTTATATACTGTCCGGCACCGCAATAGCGCCGCTATTAATCCGCTCCAGCAAGTTGTCTGTCACAATAGAGTCGACAGCTTCGCTACGGCGCTGACGCGGCTCGGCAGGCGACACGCAGTTATACTTCTTCGTGATTTTGACCGATGGTTTCGGGAAGGGACCCATAGTAATATCGAGCGACTTGTCTTGGTAGAGCTTCTCCATATAGGTGCCGTAGATGGGCAACGCCATCCGGCCACCTTCCCCCTGTTGCGAGTTGGTAAAGTGAATGCTCCGATCTTCGCCTCCAACCCACACGCCGGTTACTAGGTCTTTGCTGACGCCCATGTACCAACCGTCGGAATAGTTGGAAGTGGTGCCGGTTTTGCCCCCAATCTGGTTGTTGTTCTTCCAAAGGTCGTACTCCCACAGCGCTTGCGAGGTACCGCCAGGCTCGTCCATACCGCCGCGCAACATGTAGAGCATGAGCCACGCCGTTTCGGGCGAAATAGCACGCTTCTGGCGGGGGTCAAACTGCTTGATAACGTTGCCGTTGCGGTCTTCGATGCGGGTAATGAACTGCGGTTCGCTGCGGAAACCACCGTTGACGAAGGTGCTATAGGCATCTACCATTTCGTACACGCTCACGTCGCCGGCCGAACCTAGGCCAATGCTCGGCACATCGAGCAGTTTGCTCTGAATACCAACTTTATGCGCGTATTGGGCCACGTTGTCCCAGCCTACTTTCTCGGTTAATTGGGCCGTGACGGAGTTGACGGAGCGGGCCATGGCGTGGCGCAAGGTCATGTTGGTGCCGGTGTAAGAACGCGTTACGTTCTTAGGCTGCCACTCCATGTCTTTGCCGTTCTCGATGTACTTGATAGTCACGCGCTCATCCCGAATTCGGTCGCAGGGCGAGTAGCCATTGTCAAGGGCGGTGAGGTACACGAACGGCTTGAAGGTAGAACCGGGCTGCCGCTTGCCTTGCTTGACGTGGTCGTACTTGAAAAAGCGGAAGTTGATCCCCCCTACCCACGCTTTTACCTGCCCCGTGAAGGGGTCCATGGTCATCATGCCTGCGTGCAAGAAGTGCTTGTAGTAAGCCAACGAATCGAGGGGTGACATCACCAGCGTTGTATCGCCGTCGCCTTTCCAAGTGAACACCTTAATGGGATGCTTAGCATGCAGGACCGAATCGAGGCGGGCGGGCTGCCCTTTATAGCGGTCAGCTAGCTCTTTGTAGAGCTCAGTGCGCTTGATTTGGGTTTCGATGAAGTTGGGAATCTCGTGGCCGTCATCGTCTACCCAAGGGTTGCCACCGCGGTTGCGCCAGAACCGGTCAAACTGCTGTTGCAACGCCTTCATGCGCTTCTGCAAGGCTTCTTCGGCGTGCTCCTGCATGCGCGAGTCGATGGTAGTGTAGATGCGCAGACCGTCGCGGTACATATCGTACCCATTCCGCTCGCACCAGTCGTTTACAAACTGTCCTACCGCCCCACGGAAGTACGTGTCAGGACCGTCGATGTGCTTTACTACTTTATAATCTAGGGCAATGGGCAGCTTCTGCAACGAGTCGACGGCTCCCGCTCTTAGGAACCTAGCTTGCCCCATGCGTTCCAGCACCACGTTGCGACGCTTCAGGGCGCTTTCGGGGTGAAACTTGGGATTGTACGCTGTGGGGTTGTTCAACACGCCCACCAGCATGGCCGCTTCCTCGGGCTTGAGGCTGTCGGGCGAGGTGTTAAAAAATGTTTTGGCAGCTACTTTAATACCGAAGGCCTCGGAACCATACTCAACGGTGTTGAGGTACATCCGCAGGATTTCCTCCTTGGTGTAGCGCCGCTCCAGTTCGACAGCCGTCAACCATTCTTTGGTTTTGCTGATGAGGGTGCTCACAACCGGAATATGACCTAGGGCGCCACGTGTCTCGCCGCGGCGGGTTTTGTAGAGGTTTTTAGCTAGCTGCTGCGTAATGGTACTGCCGCCCCGCTTGTCGCCCTGCAAAACGGCGTATACGGAGCCCAGAATTGCTTGTGGATCGATACCCGAATGCTTGTAGTAGCGGATATCTTCGGTTGCAATGAGCGCCTTAATCAGGAGCGGCGAAATTTGGTTGTACGGCACTGGCGAGCGGTTCTCCCGGAAGTAGGTACCAATCAGCACATTATCAGAGGTGTACAGCTCGGAAGGCTGCTCGACTTTCGGGTTCTCCAACTCCTCCAAGCTCGGCGACTTGCCGAACAGGAACAAGAAGTTGGTGCTTACCAGAATAGGATATAGCAGAAACAAGCCGGCCCCTATCACAAACGCGGCCCAGACAGCGCGCGAAAGTCTATTAGGCCAACGCCGTTTGGGCGTTTCATCTGTTTTCAAGGTATTGGGAGCAGACATGCAGAACGTGTTGGGAGCCAGCCAGAGCCATAAGCTCCGTTAACGGAGGGGCAAATATATCAGTTAGCTGCGGGTCGCGACTTTTCCGGAGCTAGCTTACGCAAATAGTCCCCCTAAACTGCAAAGACCTAACGAACAGTTTCCGTTACTCCAACTAACGCAATAGAGTTCTGCCAAGCCTAACCTGCAACTCTTTCTCTATCCCAAAACCGAGCGCTACTCCCACGCTATAACACGCTAGGTCGCTCCACAGAAAGCCATGCCCAAGCACCAAGCTACCAAGCGTTGTGTTGCGCCGCCAGTCGAGCCAGGGAGCATGATAAAGCTGGCTAATTTCGATGCTAAACGCGAAAACAAGCGCCCTGTTGGCTACCCAGCGGCTAGGTTTCTTGATGAATACAACCCTGATCAGCCAAAACACGAGCGTCGCCCACAGGGTGTCGCCGGCGTAGGTGCTGATGAAGGTGGGCAAGAAGGCGCCGTATTTCCGGGAAGCTAGGCCAAGCAGCGTAGTGAGAATGATTGGAAGAAGGTAGTATTTTCTTTCGGGGAGCGCCCTGACATTACGCATGACCTGTTCTTCCATTTTTTGCTGGGGTATCAAAATAATGCTTCGCTTACTAGCACGCCAATACCTACCGCAGCAGCGGCCGTAGCCCCAGTAGCTCCCATAAAACCTAGGATTGCGGCCAACCGCCACGTGGTATTCCACGGCTCGCAGCTGATGGTGTTGGCTACGCGCCAAGCTAGGTTCGCGGCCATCCAGGCCAAGGAAGCTAGGCTAGCCAAAGCAGCTCCAGCGAAAAAGTGCTCAGCATGTGGCGTATTCGGCCAGACTTCCTTCTTTAATATAAGGTTCGCTACGGCGAATACCAGCGCGGCGACTAGCCACCAGAATGCAACAGGGGTCAGGCGCAGCACTCGTTGCAGAAACCGGCTTAACTGAGTGGAAACGGGTACGGACGCTTCGGTTATCGTCGTTTTCATGGCAGCAACGTCAAAAAGGCCAGTGCCAGCCTTTGGTTAGAATGGTTAGGGCGAGCCAACCGGCAAATGCTAGGCAAACCAAATGAAAGGACACGCACAGCCAGAAAACAAAGTGGTGTTTCCAAAACTGGGCTTTATCGACAGGGCCAGCTTCTTCTAAGTGCGGCAAAGCCAATGGCAGCGTAGCCCAGTACAGTACAGCCGCATTGGTCAGCAGTAACATGGCGCTGATGGCCGCTGCCCCTAGCCAAGCATCCCAGAAAGTGGCGTAGGCATCGAGGTCGGCGCTACCGGAGCGGTACCAAACAGGAATCTGTGCCCATACCCACAGCAAAGCTATGTTGCCGACGAGCACACCTAGGCTCAGGCCAGGCAGCGGCGCTTGGGCCTGCTTGCTCTTTGACAAGGAAGAAAACAGCGCCATCTCACTGGGCCCAGCTAGGTTGCACGCGTTGGCTGGCACTCCAGCTAGCCCTAGGTTGCTCCGCCAGCACGATGGGTTGCTGGCCCCGGATGGTGATGCGTTCCACTTGCCGCTGCATGGTCTCGGCCCAAAGCCATTTGCTCCATACTGCGTTGGCGAAGGTGAAGAAGCCGTAGCCGCCCGCCCGCATCGTGCGGAAGTAGCTCACCCACACCACCACGATGGTGCCGGCCAATAGCCCGCCGTAAGCTTTCCGCACCAGCCAATTTCGAAACCGGCTGCGCCCTTGAGTTATCTGGTGGAGTGTGAAGCATTGAAAGTTGAGGTGCATCTCCTCATCGGCTAGGATGCGCAGACAAATCTGTTGGAGCAAGCCCGCGTACGTAGCCTGGAATAAGGCGCGGTAGTACACTGAGGCAATGAGTTCGGCCGTGAGAATCACGCGCACCGTGTTTTCTAGGTTGATTTGCCGCCGTAGCCACTGGAAAACCCGATCAAGCCCATGTGCTTGCAGACGCGGTATGTTTTCCCGGTCTAGGTAGGTGCCCAACACGGCGGCGTGGTCATGCTCCTCTTGCAGGAACAAATCGAGGGTCGAGGCGTAGCTGGCATCGGCTAGCTGCTGCGCTTGCTGGCGAAAATGCTTTCCTTCGGAGCTTTCCCCCTTTTGGAAGTGCTGAATAGAGCGGCGAACAGCGCGCTTTTCGCGGTCGGTGAGTTCGTAAGAATCGTCCCACCCTAGGTCGTCGAGATGGTTTTGGTTGGCGCGGAAGTACGCAGCCCAGTCTTGGAAAGTCATGGAGTCAGTTAGTTAAAGAACGTCAGACCTATTTGGGCAAGCTCTCCGCCATAGCGGTTGGCAGCACTAGCTGAGCGTGGGCAGTCCGGCTAGAGGTTCGCGGCTTCGTGGCTAGGTCGTGACGGCGCAGCACATCGTAGGCTTGGGCATCGGCGTAGATCCAGCTTTTCCAGGTATGCTCAGCGCGGTAGTCGTGTAGCCAGTTGGCCACCCGCTGATCCAATAGTTGCTGAGCCTGTTGGGCACTCACGGAATCAACGGTTCCGCTGGCGTTTTCCCGCCGCAGGTTGGGAATCTGGGCCAGCACAGCCCGCTTCTCCACGAGTTCGGGCAGCATCCGGCCGGGCATGTTCAGCAGGAAACCTAGGTCTAACGTGCTAAAGCGCGTCTGCAGATTATAGCGAGCTATCCAGGTTTCCCAGTTGCCACCGGCTAGGAGCAGGAGCACCGCGTAGGTGGCCAACGCATTGAGGCGCACCAAGGAATAAGCCGAACGACGCTGCCAGATTTTAAGCAGAATAGTACCTAGCCCAAACAACGTCAGCAGCAGAAAGCCATACACCCCGATGCGCTTGTAAGCCAGGCCCATGTGCAGGATGTAGTAATAGTTACGCAGCCCAACCGACACAGCTAATACCGCATTCTGCACCACCCACACCGTAGCCCCGAGGCGCAGCCAACGTAAACCCGGCGCGTAGAAGTTGAGGTTGCGCCGAAAGAACCACAGCACGATGCCCATCGCCACCAGAATGCTCAGGATGAGCACGTACGTGCCCTCATGCACAAACTGCGTCAGGTTGAACCCAGCCTCCGGCTCAAAGCCAAACCAGATCCAATTGATGTCAACGAGGTTCTCAACAAGCAGCAGCACATTTACCAGCCCAAACACGGCCAAGGCAGCTAGGTACTCTTTGCGCAGATCGAGCAGGTGGAAACGCTTGGCGTTGAAATCGGGCTGACGCACAGCGAAGGATGCCACCCGATTGCGCTGCCGCCGCACAAACTCGCCGAAGCGCGACTCATGATCGGCGAAGAAATGGATAGGCACGATGATGAGCACACTTGTGGTGAGGCCCAGGCCAAGCAGAAAAAACAACACGTGCGGTACGGAAAGCTGCTCGAACACCCAGGCAAACCAGTCGCCTACCATGGCGAGGAAGCTAGCGGTCAGGGCATCGTAACGCGGGTTGGCGAGGCTAAACAGCACGTGAAACAGCACCAACAGCCCCACAGGAATCAAAAACAGCCGTGCATAAAACCGTACTCGCCTCATCCACAGGTTAGTAGATTGCGGTGGCTCCAGCTGGTTGATTACGGCTGGTACAGCACGGCCTAGGTTCCCCAGCGCCGTGAATAGTGCATAAGCTACCAGCTTCACATCCGGTTGGTTGACGTAGCCCAGCATCATCGTCAGCGATGCCACGCAGGCTAGCTTCGCCACAAAGGAGCCGTAGAGCGCTACCAACCCGGCACTAAGCAGCGTACCCACGAGCGCCATCTGGAAGTAGCCGGAGCGCCACACAGGTGCATGGCGCGGCAACGTAGCCACCACTGCCACTACCACAAAAAGGGTGTATAGCAGCAAGTTGAGGCCTGTCTGCTCCTGCCAGAATAGAAAGTCAAACAGCACTGCGCCGAGAGGCAGCAACAGTTTTTGCAAAGAAGTAAGTGGAAAGCGCATAGAATTATTTTAAAGTACTTTGTATTTCAAAGTTTAGAAGCAAAAAAAAGATCAGCTTTCTCCTTTCAGCAATTTTTCAAGGGCATTCAGGTGCTCTTGGAAGGCTTGTTTACCTTCCGTGCTGGCGGTGTAGGTGGTGTTGGGCTTTTTGCCCACAAACTGTTTGCTGACGGTGACATAGCCAGCTTTTTCCAGCGCCGCCACGTGGCTAGCTAGGTTGCCGTCTGTCAGGTCGAGGGCGTCTTTCAAGTCGTTGAAGCTCACGGTATCGTTAGCCATCAGCACCGCCATAACGCCCAACCGTACGCGGTGGTCGAACGCCTTATTGAGCGTATGAATGAGGTGCTTCACGATTGAGCGATGCGTTCGTAACGATTGTACATGAGCAGGCCGTAACCGATGTGGCACAGGCCAAAGCCGAGGGCAAAGAACGCCAATCCGAAGCCGGGCAGCAACGTTGCCACCAAACCTAGGGCAATTTCGGTGAGCCCAAGCAGCCGAATTTCGTCGAGCGTGTACTTGCTGGCATTGAGCAAAGCCACTCCGTAGAACAGCAGCATACCCGGTACCACCATGCCCAGCGCTGACTTCAAGTAGAGCTGTAGGCAAAACAAACCACCCGCCACCAGCGGGATGGCTAAGCTCAACACTAAGCGCCGACCTAGGCTGCTCCACAGCACAGCGCCGTCTTGCTTCGCTCTGCGCTGGGTGAAGTAGAACGCCACCACGAGCGCAAACAGAATGATGGCCGTAGCAAGCCCCAGCAGAAACGGCAAAGCCACCATGCGTTGGCCTTGGTCGCTGTTTAGGAGACGGTAAAAACCTTGCTCACCATATTGCTCGCGCAAGTACAAATGTCCAATACCAGCGCCTACCAAGGCAACTACCCCCGCTCCTACCCCCGACAGGCCGCTGAGCGAAATAAACCGGGAAGAGCGCTCCATGATGGCGCGAATCTCTGTGAGCTGGGCAAGTGGATCGGTGGCAGGCTTCATATATTTAAAAAGCACTTTGTGGTACAAAGCTGATTCTATTTTATCGCTTTTGCAACTGGTCTCAGCAAATTTATTTCTGCTTATTCCCGGCAATAGTGTCGTACTAAGTGCTTTCTGTTGCGGCAGCAATAAGCAATTATTATAAATGCAAAATATTTTATCTAGCAGGAAAACCGTTTCGTCGGCTACTCCCGTATGTATGTCTGACTAGCGCGAAGCTATCCTCCGCTGGTCAGCTACCTTATTTATATCTCATTACTTACCTGCAAAGCCGTGTTTTATCTCTCACTTCAATTTTGCCCTCCCCTATGGCAAAGCGTTATGAAATCACCCGCGATTCACTAAAACACACCCTCTCACTTTGGGTACTCAGTAACCTAGGTGGCACTCTTATTTTAGCTATTAAGTTTTCTTTAGGTCGGCTCGACGATGTTATTATCGCCCTGGTAAGTGGGTGTGTCGCCGCTGTCCTATCCTTGTTTGTTTTGCCGCTGTGGATTCCATTTTTCTCGGCTATCAACTGCGTCGAATGTCGCCGGGTACAATACCTGGTAATGCTGTCGGGTAGCGTGTTATTCTACTTTATGGCAAACATCCTGCTGCTGTGCTTCTTTCCCCTAGGCACCTTGGATGGCGTGATGGAGCTGACCTTCCCCTATTTGCTCTCGGCCATTGTCACCATCACGTATTTGTACCGCATCGTACTGCCCCTGCCGGTGGGCCCACCAAACGTTGATTACTTCACGCTGACTGAAGAGCAGCGCGCTCATTTCTTCAAATAGCCTTTTGTCGGCGGCCTGCTTGCAGCTTAGCTAGGTTGTAGGCAGGCCACCGTTTTTGCCAAAGCCAGGCAGCGCAACTAGGTCAGTGGCTTTCTGGTGCACTGGCATCTTAGACCTAGCAAGGGCATCTCTCGTACTTTCGAGGGTGAAACTTCGTCTCCATCTCTTCGAATTTGAGGATTTACCCTGGTTCCCCAGCACAATACGCGCGGGTATGATGGACTATTTGCGCTTCATGATCAGTCATCTGCGCATCTATAGCTCCATTGTACCGCTGCTGCAAGAGGCACTACGCGCTACTAGCCAACGGCAAATTGTGGAGCTAGGTGCGGGAGCCGGCGGGGGCACCGAAGGTGTTTCGCGGGCTTTGCGCACGGCTCCCGACTTGCACGACGTACGCACGGTGCTAACGGATCTGTACCCACAGCCCGACGCCTGGCAGCAGTTAGCAGCTCAGGCTGACACGGGTATTGCCTACGAAACTGCGCCCGTCGATGCCCTAGCCGTGCCGCCACACCTCACGGGGTTTCGAACCATTTTCTCAGCCTTTCATCATTTTGCGCCGCCCGCCGCTGAAGCCATGCTTGCCGACGCTGTTCGGCAGCGCTCGGGTATTGGAGTGTTTGAGGGAGCCGGTAAGCATTGGCACGAACTCCTGCTAGCCTGGACAGTTTTGCCGGTGCTTCAGTTGCTGGCTACCCCTTTTATGCCCCCTTTCCGGCTCAGCCGGCTCTTCTTCACCTACATCGTTCCGCTGGTGCCACTCTGCACCATCTGGGATGGCACCGTGTCAATTTTACGCATGTACCCACCCGAGCAGCTCCTAGCCCTGGCTCATCGCGCCGACCCCGGTGGGAGCTTCGAGTGGCAAGCAGGCAAAGCGCGGCATTGGTCTGGCTCGCAGGTAACGTATTTGGTGGGCTGGCCCAAGCAGACGGGCACCGCAAAGTAGATAGGACCTTGTACTTTCGCTCATGTCCTTTGCTGCCTACCGTCGCGCGCTACCGCTCCTACGCATCCCATTCTCGGTTTACCTGATGCCTGTGTTCTGGTTTGGGCTCAGCGCCTTACGCGGACCGATTGATGGCTTGCGAGCCGTCGGCGTGTTTATCGTGCTGCACGTGCTAGCCTATCCAGCTTCCAACGGCTACAACTCTTACTATGACCGCGACGAGGGCAGTATTGGTGGATTAAAGCAGCCGCCGAAAGTTTCAGAAGAGCTCATTCATTTGGTGTGGTTGTTCGATGCTTTGGCCGTGCTAGGTGCCATGCTGCTGAGCTGGCCATTCGCTGTTATGGTGGCCGTGTACCTAGCTATTTCTAAAGCCTACAGCTACGAAGGTATTCGGCTCAAGAAGTATCCTTTGGTTAGTACGCTAGTGGTGGTGGTGTTTCAGGGCGCTTTCACGTTTCTGATGACGCAGGTTGGGGTGGGTGCGGCTTATGCGCAAATGACGCAGCCGACCAATTTACTCCTGGCCTTAGTAAGCACGCTGTTTCTGTGCGGCTCTTACCCGCTCACGCAAGTGTACCAGCACACCGAAGATCGGCAGCGCGGCGACCAAACCTTGAGCCTGTTGCTAGGTATTCGCGGCACGTTTGTATTTGCCGCCATTGGCTTGCTGCTAGGTGCAATGGTGCTGGCTTTCACGTACTGGCAGCGCCAAGAATTGCGCAATCTTATCATCTTCCTGATAGCCACTGTGCCGGTCGTGGCCTTATTCAATAACTGGGCTTGGCAAGTATGGCGCAACCCCGCTGCCGCTAACTTCGAGCACACCATGCGCATGAACCAGGTTTCGTCCTTGTGCCTGAGTGCGGCTTTTATCACGATGCTAGTGTGGCAGCACCTGTACTAGGTTGTTTAACATGCGCCTGCCGGTCGGACACCTAGGGCGTCCGACCGGTTGCTGCAAGAACAATGCTCGTGGGCTTAACTCGTGCAGGCGTCCGACCGGCAGGCGCACGTCGTTTAACGATACGCGGAGCAGGAGCTTCGCGCTGCATTCTTAGGAGGGCTAAAAGACCTTTTGGTAGACATTTAGCGTGACCTCGGCCTCTGAATACGCAGGAATGATAATATCCTACACAGGGTCGAAAAAATGATAGAGGTATTGGGCCTTATTGTGGTGTTACTTAGCCGCAGTAAAAAACCCATCCTGTTCATGAAAAAATACGCCGCCTCACTTTTCATTTCAGCAGCTTCATTAGCAGCGCCTTCGGTAGCACTGGCGCAGTATCCTCAGATCCCGCCGGATGTTCAGAAGGCGTCCAATGACATGATGAAGGAGGAGTTACGTCAGTCTAATATTGCTTGGCAGAAGGCGTATCCGATCATCAAAAAGGAGGCGCGCGAAGGTAAGCCCTACATTCCGTGGGCTGCTCGCCCCATTGATTTGCCCCAGTCGCCACTCTTGGCATTTCCGGGCGCAGAAGGTGGTGGCGCACATTCCTTCGGCGGTCGGGGTGGAAAGGTATACGTGGTGACGAGCCTCGAAGACCGTGGCCCCGGCACGTTGCGTGAAGCCTGCGAACAGGGTGGCGCCCGCACGATTGTGTTCAACGTGGCCGGTATTATCCGCCTGAAAAGCCCTCTGATTATCCGGGCTCCTTACATTACTATTGCTGGTCAAACCGCCCCCGGTGACGGCATTTGCGTGGCGGGCGAGTCGGTCTGGATTAATACCCACGACGTGGTGATCCGCTACATGCGCTTCCGCCGGGGTGAAACCAACGTGGGGCGCCGCGACGACTCCATTGGCGGCAACCCCGTGGGCAACATCATCATCGACCACGTGTCGGCGAGCTGGGGCCTCGATGAGAACATGTCGATGTACCGCCACATGTACAACGATAGCACTGGCATTGCCGAACAGAAGCTAGGTACGGTGAACATCACGATTCAAAACTCCATTTTCTCGGAGGCCCTCGATACTTGGAACCATGCCTTTGGCAGCACGCTGGGCGGCGAGAACTGCACGTTCATGCGCAACCTGTGGGCCGATAACGCCGGTCGTAATCCGTCGATTGGTTGGAACGGTGTTTTCAACTTCGCCAACAACGTCATGTTCAACTGGGTGCACCGCTCTACCGACGGCGGCGACTACCGGGCGATGTACAATATTATCAACAACTACTACAAGCCGGGCCCGCAAACACCGAAGGATTCGCCAATTGGGTATCGCATCCTCAAGCCGGAATCGGGCCGCAGCAAGCTAGGGTATCAGGTATATGGCCGCGCATACGTGGCGGGCAACATCATGGAAGGCCATGATGCTGTGACCAAAGACAACTGGAACGGTGGCGTGCAAGTGGAGGAAATGCCGAATGCCGGCAAATACACCGCTGACATCAAGACGAACCAGCCGTTGCCCATGCCCGACATCACCATCATCCCCACTGAAAAGGCCTACGACTACGTGCTCGAAAACGCTGGCGCGACCCTGCCCAAGCGTGACCCTGTTGATACGCGCGTAATTGAGCAAGTGCGCACGGGCAAGATTGCCTACAAAGAAGGCGTGCCGCTACCCACGACGCAGTTCAAGCACCGCCGTTTGCCCATCGATTCCTACAAAACTGGTATCATCACCGACCCCATTCAAGTAGGCGGCTACCCGACCTACGCTGGCACGCCCTACGAAGATTCTGACAAGGACGGCATGCCTGATTCGTACGAGAAGAAGCACGGCCTCGACCCCAAAAACCCAAGTGATGCTAGTCAGGTGAAAGGCAAAGAGGGTTACACCAACATCGAGAACTACCTGAACAGCGTGGTACCACTGAAGCAAGTGCAGCCCTCCGCATCCAAGTCGCTTAGCAAGAAATCAAACCGGAGTAAGGACACCAACTCGACGGCCTCGGGTGCTTTCTTGAGCCGCAACTAAGCTAGCACCTAGCTACCTACTTACCATACCCTTCGTGCACGTGTTCTGCTTAGTTCGGCAGGACACGTTCATTTTCAGGGAAGTTTTAATTCGGGAGTGTGGCAAACGTAAAACAATGAGGAAGAACGTACTGCTATGGGCATTGCTCTGCGTGCTAGCTTGGCCGGCGCAAGCTAGGGTCGTGTTGCCGCGGGTGCTAGGGCATAACATGGTGTTGCAGCGCAACAAACCCCTGACCATCTGGGGAACGGCAGCGCCGGGCGAAGCGGTATCAGTGGAGTTTGCGAAGCAGAAACCTAGCACTACGGCCGATGCTGCCGGTAATTGGCAGGTCACGCTCCAGCCCCTAACCGCCTCGGCCAAACCCGTTGAGCTTGTGATTAGCGGCACCAACACCATCCGACTCCACGACATTTTGGTGGGCGAAGTGTGGCTGTGTTCGGGCCAGTCGAACATGGAGTACACCATGCGCAAGAACAGCAAGGTGACGCGCCCTGCCGTGAAGGGCCAGAACCCTGTCGACGAACTCAACTACGCCCACAACCCCGCTATTCGCATTTTTCTAGTCAACCGCAAGGAGCTAGCTAAGCCCGACTCCCTGCACCGCGGCTGGAGCATCGCTCAGGATTCGGCGTTGCGGTCGTTTTCGGCAGCCGGTTATTTCTTCGCCAAAGAGCTGTATGATAAGCTGCACGTGCCCATCGGCGTAATTTCCTCCGCCGTGCCGGGCAGTCGCATCGAGCCGTGGATTTCGGAAGCAGCCTTTCAGGCCGACCCTAGCTTTGCCGGGCAGAAAGTAGACGGTGAACCAGGCAAGTTTTACGAGCCCATGATCCGGCCGCTAGTGCCGCTCACCTTGCGGGGGTTCTTGTGGTACCAGGGCGAGAGTAACTGCTTTCTAGCCGAAACTACCAGCTACGCCCAGAAGATGAAGACGCTGATTCAAAGCTGGCGTGGGGCTTGGCACGACCCAGAGCTGCCGTTCTACTACGTGCAGCTAGCTCCTTTCCAGTACTCCGAATCGAAAGACACGAAGGTGCCGTTGACCAGAGAAACGCTGCCGAAATTCCGAGAAGCGCAGGAGCTAGCCCTCCAGCTTCCGCGCACCGGCATGATCGTCACGACGGACCTAGCGAATACAGAAGGCGGCATTCATCCTGGTTTTAAATGGGAAATCGGGCGCCGACTGGCGCTACTTGCCCTAACGAATACCTACGGCTACAAGACCCTAGCCGCGTCTGGCCCAGTGTACCAACAAATGGAAGTGAAGGGCAATACCGCTACACTCACATTTACCGCGAACGGCGGTCCCCTTGTCAGCAAGGATGGCAAGCCCCTATCGGACTTTATGCTAGCTGGTTCCGATGGCGTTTTTATGCCTGCGCAGGCCCGCATCAAAGGGCAGCGCGTGATAGTGACGGCCGCTGGTGTGGCCCAACCTACGGCCGTGCGCTTCGGCTGGGATGAATCTGCCCAACCCAACCTATTCTCGAAATCCGGCCTACCCGCCCGCCCCTTCCGCACCGACAAGCCTGATGTGGAATTGAAAGCGAGCAAGTAGCGCGTTCGTCTTTAGTCCGCCGACGCTGAACGCTGCGTCTTCTGCGGAATCCTCTGCGCCCTCTGCGGGCTACCTCCGTCCTCTACCTTCCACTTCCATGACGACTCATCCCTTCACCCGCCGTACTTTTCTGAAAAGTAGCCTGCTGCTCACGGGAGGCTTGCTGCTGCCGAACGTGCTACCAGCCAAGGCTAAAAAGCTCACCTACAAGATTGCCGTGGTCGATCTGATGATCCTGAAGCGGCAAAAGCTAGGTGCGTTGCAACTCACGAAAGACATCGGGGCCGACGGCGTAGAAGTAGACATGGGTGGCCTAGGTCAGCGGGAAACATTTGACAGCCAATTAGCTAACCCAGAGATACGGCAACAGTTTCTAGACAAGGCGAAGGAGCTGAATCTACAAATCTGCTCCCTTGCCATGACGGGGTTCTACGCCCAGTCATTCGCCACGCGCCCCACTTACCAGCGCATGGTACAGGACTGCATCGATACGATGAAGGCCATGAATGTGAAGGTGGCTTTCCTGCCCCTAGGTACCCAAGGCGACTTAGTGAAGAACCCCGAACTGCGGCCCGCTATTGTGGAACGCTTGAAAGTAGTGGGCAAAATGGCGCAGAAAGCAGGCGTGGTCATCGGCATCGAAACAGCTTTGGACGCAAAGGGCGAAGTGGAGCTGCTGCGCGAAATCGGCTCCAAGCACGTCCAGATCTACTTCAACTTCTCGAACCCCCTCAAAGCCGGCCGCGACCTAAACCAGGAGTTGAAAACGCTCGGCAGCAAGCGCATTTGCCAGATCCACTGCACCGACGACGACGGTGTGTGGCTGCAAAACAACACCCGCCTCGACATGAACCGCGTGAAGCAGACTTTAGCCGAAATGGGCTGGGAAGGCTGGCTCGTGATTGAACGCTCGCGCGACGCCAACGACCCGCGCAACGTGAAGAAGAACTTCGGCGCCAACACGGCTTATCTCAAATCTATTTTCCAAGCTAGCTAGTCACCTAATAGCCTAGTCTGCTTTCTCTCCATGGAACGCATTACCGCCACCTATTTCATCGAAACGCCCTTTGAGCCAGAAGCCGCTGCGGCTGTGCTAGCCGGCGAACAGTCATCAGGCACCTTTGTGGCGGTGCCGGGCGAGACAGCGGAACTAAAGCAGCGCTTTGCGGCGCGTGTAGAATCGGTGGAGCAGCTGGAAACGGTTACGGAACCCGCTATTCCTGGTGCTACCAGCAGCAGCGGCCTCTATCACCGCGCCCTAGTGAAAGTGTCGTGGTCGGTGGAGAACTTCGGCTACAACCTACCTGTGCTCGTGTCTACGTTGCAGGGCAACCTCTACGAGATTCGGCAGTTTACGGGCCTAAAGCTGCTCGACCTCGACGTACCTAGCTCCTACGCCGAACAGTATGCCGGTCCGGCGTTCGGTATTGAGGGGTGCCGTGCCCTCACCGGCGTATACGAGCGGCCGCTCATCGGCACCATCATCAAGCCAAGCATTGGCCTTACGCCGGAGCAAACTGCCGACCTCGTGCGCACGCTCGCCGAAGCCGGTATCGACTTCGTGAAGGACGACGAGCTACAAGCCGCCGCTGCCAACTCGCCTTTCGAGACGCGGGTGGATGCTATCATGAACGTTATCAACCGCCACGCTGATAAAACAGGCAAGAAGGTGATGTACGCCTTCAACATCAGTGGGGAAATGGACGAGATGCTGCGCCGCTACGACAAAGTGGTGAGCAGCGGCGGCACCTGCGCCATGGTCAGCCTGAACAGCGTAGGCCTAGCTGGCGCCAAGAAAATCTGTGACCAGCGGGCCCTTGCCATTCACGGGCACCGCAACGGCTGGGGCATGATGACCCGGCACCCCTTACTCGGCATTGAGTTTACGGCTTACCAGAAGCTGTGGCGCCTAGCCGGCGTCGACCAGATTCACGTGAACGGCATCCAGAACAAGTTTTGGGAGTCGGATGACAGCGTGGTACAATCCATTAATGCTTGCCTCACACCGCTACTTGGGGGCTACTCAGTGCTGCCCGTGGTGTCATCGGGGCAGTGGGGCGGGCAGGCGCCCGAAACCTACCGGCGCACCCAAACGACGGACTTGTTGTACATGGCTGGCGGCGGCATCTTGGCGCACCCGATGGGCCCCGAAGCGGGCGTGCAGGCCCTGCAACAAGCCTGGGAAGGCGCCGTAAATGGCCTAGGTATACCAGAAATAGCTGCTCGCTACCCTGAGTTTGCGGAGTCGGTGAAGAAGTTCGGCAGCCTATGAGGAAGCAACTGCTCCTCGCCTACTACGGCGATGACTTCACCGGCTCGACCGATGCACTAGAATTCTTGAGCCGAGCAGGGGCTAAAACGGCGTTGTTTATCGAGCCGCCTACTGCGGCTCAACTGGCGGCTTACCCGGAACTTGATGCTATCGGCGTGGCTGGCCTCACGCGGTCTATGCCGCCCGAGACCATGGCAGCTACGTTGCAGTCCGCCTTCGCAGAGCTGCGCGACCTAGGTCCTCGGCATGTCCATTATAAAGTGTGCTCCACCTTCGACTCGTCGCCTACTGTGGGCAGCATTGGCCGAGCCATTGACGTGGGCAAAGCCATTTTTGCCAACTCCTTTGTGCCCCTGCTGGTAGCCGCTCCGGCCCTAGGTCGCTATTGCGCCTTCGGAAATCTGTTTGCGCGCATGGGCATCGGCAGCCAAGGCGTGATCTTCCGGCTAGATCGGCACCCATCTATGCGCCAGCATCCCGTCACGCCCGCAGACGAGAGTGACTTGCGCTTGCATCTAGCCAGGCAAACCACGAAAAAGATTGGCCTACTCGATATCCTATCCATTGGGAAGCCGCAAGCGGAAATACAAGCCAACCTAGCTGCTCAGGTTCAGGAGGGGGCTGAAGTTATCTTGATTGATGCCCTTTATGACGAGCAGCTCTTGGCCATCGGTGAGACACTAGACCACTTCGCCACCGACAAGCCGCTATTTTCAGTGGGGTCGTCGGGGGTGGAAATGGCCTTGGGCAATTACTGGGCGCACACCGGCGCGCTTCGGCCCGTTGGCGAGTGGCCCTCCCCTAACGCCGTAGATCCGTTGCTGGTGATTTCGGGCAGCTGTTCCCCCGTCACGGCGGGGCAGGTAGCTTGGGCCAAGGAAAACGGTTTTGCGGAGGTAGTGCTCAATGCCCAAGAGCTAGCCCGGCGGCCAGAAAAAGCACTCGACTTGTGCTACTACAAGCAAGCCGCCATCGACTACATGGAGCAAGGCCAAAGCGTGATTGTGCACACCAACGGCGGCACGGCGCGGGCCGAGCAAAACTTGTCTTCTCAAAAGCTAGGCACAGCCCTCGGGTTAATTGCGCGCGCTGTGGCCCAGCAAACCAAAGTAAAACGGGTGGTGGTGGCGGGCGGCGATACGTCTAGCTACGCCGCTCGCGCCATGGGCATTGAGGCCGTGGAGATGGTTGCGCCGCTTGTCCCAGGAGCACCACTCTGCCGAGCTTCGGCACCCGGGTCACCGCTGCACGGCGTGGAAGTCAACTTTAAGGGCGGCCAGGTCGGCTCGCCCAATTATTTCGGCGCCTTGCGCCAAGGCAAACTGTCTTGAATTCGGCGGGCCGCTAAGTTGATACGGCACGCTCTAGTATTAAATCCAATCCCATGTCCACCCCAACCCTAGGTCTCATTCACACGTCGGCTACACTGGTCCCGGTATTTCAGCAGCTCTGCAACGAATACTTGCCCGGCGTGCAAGTGTTCAACATCGTCGACGACAGCCTGATCAAAAACGTTATCAAGTGCGGCGAGCTGCGCCCCGATAACGCCCGGCGTGTCGTCAACTACGTGGGCTCCGCGGAAGCGGCTGGTGCCGATTACATCATGGTAACGTGCTCCTCCATCGGGGCGGCCGTAGAAGCATCGGCGGCTCTCACCAAAGTGCCCGTGCTCCGCGTCGATCAGCCCATGGCCGACCAAGCCGTGCAAACGGGCAAGCGCATCGGTGTTATTGCCACACTACCTACTACCCTAGGTCCTACCAGCGACTTAGTGCGCCGCCGTGCCACCGCCGCGGGCAAAGACATTGAGTTAGTATCTGTGCTCTGCGAAGGTGCCTTCGACGCTCTCATGAGCGGCGACGCTGCCACCCACGACGCTATGGTAGCCGGCGCCCTCAAAGACCTCGTGACGAAGGTAGATGTGGTGCTGCTCGCGCAAGCCTCCATGGCCCGCGTAGTCGATACGCTAGCGCCCGCCGACAAGCAAGTGCCCATCCTAGCTAGCCCCGGCATCGCCGTCCAGCATCTAGCTAAAGAGCTGCTGCAAGCTTAGTTATGGTCCTACGGATTGCCCGCCTAGGCTTTTAGCCCCCGTTCTATCCTACTTATTCTCTCCTGCTATTCTGCTCACTATGAACCGGATTGCCCAACTATGTTTGCTTGTTTGTGGTGTAGCGGTAGTTGCCTTACTGCTAGGAATAATGCAGCAAAACGCGCTGCTGTGGCGACCGGCGAGCATCGTGGCAGTTGTGAGCTTTGCCTTGGGCATGAAGAGCATACCGCTGCTGCGAAGTTATCAATACACAGCCTGGATCATTGTAGCCGTTGTAGCAGGCATGATTTACCCGGCGGCTTTTTCGCACTGGGGCAGTGTCGATCTGCGCAACAAGTGGCTCATCTTGGTTGTCGTGCAGCTGGTGATGTTTGGCATGGGCATTCAGATGAGCATCCGCGATTTTTCGGGGCTAGCTTCTACCGGCAAGGGCGTGCTTATTGGCTTATCTTGCCATTTCTCGGTGATGCCACTGATGGGTTTGTTGCTCACCAAGGTGTTTCATTTTGAGCCCGAAATTGCCGCTGGTATCATCCTCATCGGTTCCTGCTCCAGCGGGCTAGCTTCCAACGTGATGGTGTATTTGGCGCGGGCCAACATGGTGCTATCGGTAGTCGTGACGGCCATGGCTACGCTGGCCGCTCCCTTTCTTACACCACTGCTCCTGAAGCTCTTAGCCGGCACACTCATAGAAATCAAGTTTGTCAATATGATGATGGAAATCATCAAGATTGTGCTCGTTCCGATTTCTGCTGCCTTGCTCCACGATTATCTAAAAACCGCCTCGCCTCGGGGTTGGCGCACGGTCCAACTTCTGTGTTTTGTGGCCGTGAGTTGGTTGGTAGCACTAGCCGGTGGCTTATGGCAATTCTTCGAAACGCACCTAGCTAGCTCCGAAGCACTGGAGAGTATCGGGGTAGTAGGCTTCCTGGCGGCGGCGCTATTAGTGGGTGTGCTGTATCACTGGCTAACAAACCGTTACAAACAGCTTGATAGCATCATGCCATACCTATCGATGTTTGGCATCATCTACTTCACCGCCGTTACCACCGCCGCTGGCCGCGACAATCTGCTCAAAGTGGGTTTCTTGCTGTTCCTAACCTCCGTCATTCACAATGCGGCGGGCTACTTCTTTGGTTACTGGCTTAGCCGGTTGGCTGGTTTAGACAAAAACTCCGCGCGTACGGTGGCTTTCGAAGTGGGGTTACAGAATGGCGGTATGGCGTCGGGGTTGGCAGGCAGCATGGGCAAGCTAGGTACCGTGGGATTACCAGCGGCCGTCTTCAGCCCGTGGATGAATATTTCTGGATCTATCCTAGCTAACTATTGGCGGCGAAAACCGGTCGCTGTTGAAGAAAACGCTGTTATAAGCTTGCAGTAGGCTCAGATAGTAGTCGAAAGACAATAGAACTAGTATTAGCTTTTTGAATAATATCGGTAACGTTTGCGGTATCCTTCTAGCATATATAATCATTAGGGCTTCACCTCAGCTTCATCTATGGTAATTTCCTACAATAAGTTGGTAAAAAACTGGATATAGGCGCTGAGCACTATAGTGTAACTTGCTACCATTCTCGCAGTTACAACCACACGATGCACAACCGTCTTAGAAGCCTCCTTTTTGCCGCAATCCTTTCCGGGTCAGCTAGTACCCTAGCTTTCGCCCAAGCGCAACCCACTGAATCGAAAGAAGCTGCTTATGCACGCACAATCAACGAGCGTGCGGATAAGATTGTAGCAAAAATAGAAGGCTTAGACGCGAAAAAAGCCCCACAAGTACGGGATGCTATTGCCGGTCAATACCTGCAGCTCAGCGAGCTACAGGAAAAGCAAGATGCGCAACTCACCGCTCTGAAAGCCAAGCCGCAAGACGAGAAAACAGCCGCTGAGAAAAAGAAAATAGAGGCTGAAGTAGCTGCCTCGCGGGATAAGTTGCACAAGAAGTATTTGAGCAAGCTCAGCCGCACCCTCACCCCTAGCCAGGTCGACCAAGTGAAAGACGGCATGACTTACGGTGTGCTGCCCATCACGATGAAAGCCTACCAGGAAATGTTGCCGGATCTGACCGAAGCGCAGAAAACGCAAATCATGGCTTGGCTAACGGAAGCGCGCGAACACGCCATGGACGCTGGCTCCTCGAAGGAAAAACACGCTTGGTTTGGCAAGTATAAAGGCCGCATCAACAACTACCTGTCCGCGCAAGGTGTCGACATGAAGCAGGCCGGCAAGGATTGGGCGGAGCGTCGCGCCCGTGCCGCAACGCCCGGTAACTAGTCCCAGCGGATTGTACGATTTTAACTCCCCATCCATTTGCTATGATCCATCATCTACAAGCGCAGCTTCCACCTACCCTAAGCCCTCCCACCCGCTTAGCCTGTGCGCTATTAGCCGGGTTTCTGCTCGGGATTCCTACCACGTATGCAGCTAGCTCTCACGCGCCCCTTTCTCACCTGCTAACCGATACGCCTGCTGCCAACGGCGTGGGTGGCACGGTAAAGGATGCCAAAGGAGCTGGCATTCCGGGCGTAACGGTAGTGGTGAAAGGCACAAAGAACGGCACCGTAACCAACCCCGACGGCTCCTACCGTCTCGAGCTAACGACCGGCAAAGAAACCTTGGTGTTTAGCTCCATTGGCTTCAAGACCCAAGAAGTTGCGGTGAATGGCCGTGCCATTGTCACTATTACCCTCATAGACGACGCAGCCGCCCTGAACGAAGTGGTGGTAGTGGGTTACGGCGCCCAAACGAAAGTCAACCTGACAGGTTCTGTGGCGCAGGTAAATATGAAAGCCATTGAAGAGCTGCCTGTTGGTAGTTTATCGACTACGCTGGTGGGCCAATTGCCGGGCGTGGGCGTGAGCGGTGGTACGGGTCGCCCCGGAGACAACGGCCAGATCACCGTGCGTAACCCCGTTATCTTATCGAAAGACGGGGGCACCTTACGTCCACTGTTCGTTATCGACAACATCGTCCGGACGGAGGACGACTTCAACGTACTCGACCAATCAGAGGTCGAATCGATTTCGGTGCTGAAGGATGCGGCAGCCGCTATCTACGGCGCCCGTGGCAACCAAGGCGTGGTGCTGGTGACTACGAAGCGTGGCAAAGCCGGCGCGCCTAAGTTCAGCTACAGCGGCTCGGCTGGTGCTGCCGATGCCGTACAACTACCTAGCATGATGAGCGGGTACGAACAAGCCGGTTACCTCAACGACCTCAACTTCACCAACGGTGTAGCGCCTACTTCACAACTTTACTACACCCAGGATGAGCTTGACTACTTCAAGCAGCACAACTTCAATTGGTTGAAGGCAGCTTGGAAGCCTGCCGTCGTGACGCGTCACGCACTAAACGTGAGCGGGGGTAGTGAGCGAGCTACTTACTTTGCGGGGGTATCATACAACTACCAGAACGCCAACTTTGATAATATCAATGCTAACAAGTGGACGTTCCGGGCTAGCACCGATGTAAACATCACGCGGGGTTTGCGGGCCAGTATGATCCTAAGCGGGGACTTAGCCCAGAAGAGGATGTATTTCCTCAAGCAGGGTACCGAAAACCCTGAGAACGACATGCGGAGCTTGCTCTACACCCCGCAGTTCAACGTGCCTTATGTAGATGGCTTACCAGTATTGCTCTCCAATAGCAGCAACACTAATACTCTGGATGCTTTCCACTTCTTCGAGGTACAGAAGCTAAATAACTACAACCTCACGCGCAACTCAGGCTTCAACCTGAATGCCTCCCTCGACTACGAGTTGCCTTTCATCAAAGGCTTGAAGGTGCGAGCCGTGTACAGCAAAACCATGGATAATACCTTTGGTAAGCAGTATGGCACTCGATACACTGTGTATCAGTTCGACATGCTAGGTGGCAATAAGCACATCTATGGCACCCCAGCTGATGGCAAGCCACCGAGAGCTGTTTCGCTGAACAACGGTGATCGAGTGCGCCTCAATCCCTCTTACTACGATAACTATCAAGTAAACGGCTACATCAACTATGACCGCAAGTTTGGACGTCACCAGGTATCGGCTATTGCGTTCTTTGAGCAAGCCGAGTACCACCGCGACGATCTGACGGGGATGAAAGAAGGCGTTGTACAAGGCGGCTACGACAACATGAACTTCGCCCTAGGTACTGCAACGACCACGGAGAGCGAAGCTAAAACCGCCAACCTGTCGTATGCGGGCCGTCTGAACTACAACTTCGATAACCGCTACCTACTTGAAGCATCGGTACGCTACGATGCCTCCACCAACTTCGCGCCGGAGTACCGCTGGGGTATCTTCCCCTCGGTATCGGCCGGCTGGATCATCTCCGACGAGTCGTTCTTCAAGAACAACATCCGCCCCATCAATTTTCTCAAGTTCCGGGGTTCGGTTGGTCACCTCGGTGGTGATGCTACTAAGGCGTATCAATGGCTACAGAGCTACGATATTCTGCTAGGCAAAGGAGCCGTATTCAACAACGCGGACAAAGGCATAGGGGTGCAACCTAAAAACGCCATTGCTAACCGCGAAGCACGCTGGGACGATAACATCAAGTATAATGCAGGCATCGATATGCAGATGCTAGGCAATCGGTTGTCGTTCACGGTCGATGCGTTCTATGACCACCGTTACAACATGCTAACGGCCCTGAGTGCTTCTGCTCCGCTGCTGATTGGCGCCGCGCTGCCTTCCGAAAACTTCTCAACAGTAAACGCTTACGGCTATGAAATTTCACTGGGCTACGGCGACAAAATTACCGCAGACTGGTCGTACCGCATCAACACGTTCCTAACCTGGAACGACGCTAAGTCCGTTAAGATCGACGTAGACAAAGGCAAGATCGGCCAGTGGAATGACCCTGTCGGCCGCACTACCAACCTAGGTATTGAGGGATATCGCTACCTCGGCATGTTCCGCACTGATCAGGAGGTAAAAGACTACGTAGATGCTCATAAAGGCTATACCATCTTCGGAAAAGCGCCGGCTCCTGGCATGCTCTACTACCAAGACCTCCGGGGGCCTAAGGACGCTAACGGCCAATACACGGAACCCGACGGCATCATCACAGAAGTGGACCAGGAGTATATCTCCAAGCGGCAGAACAATAACTACAGCATTGGCTTCAACCCGAGCATGACTTACCGAGGGCTGAACATCCAAGTGGTTATGGGGGCCTCCTTTGGTGCTCCAGCTCAGGTGGAGGGTGCCGCTCGTAAGCAAGGCACCGTCACGTCGAACCGTCCGGACTTCTGGGCTGACCACTGGCGGGCAGATCACACGGATGCTAAGTATCCAAGCCCAGCCTACTCGCAAAGCTATGATGTGAACTCTGCCTACTGGCTTCGCAATGGTTTCACGGCTGGTATGCGCAACGCTACTGTTTCGTACACCTTTCCAGTTCAACTCGCTAGCAAAGTGGGCATGAGCAGTATCAAGATGTTCTTCGTGGCCGTGAATCCGCTCAATTTCTATAATCCCTACAGCTACAAAGTGTATGGTGGTGGCTACGACAATTACCCCACTATCCGCTCGCTGTCTTTGGGTTTGAACGTTGGCCTGTAATCTTTTTATAGAAATGACTATTTGCTTGAAAAGTACAGCTACTGCTTGCGCTGCCTTGCTCATGCTGCTCACCAGTTGCGAGAAGGTACTCGACAAAGTTGACCTAGGGGCTGCCAACCCGGGTTTGGTGTTTGGCGACTCAACCCTAGCCAACCTTAACCTCAGCGTTATCTACGACCAAAACCTGCCAGGTTGGGCTGGTCAGGGCAACATTGGTCTGAATAACGTCAATCCTAGCAACCTGTCGGACGAGTGCGCGAACACAAACGCCTCTTCGCTCGAAGCTAAGTTGTTGGAAGGCTCGTTACAGCCCAACGACATCCAGGATTTTGGCACCGGATTGAGCGCTACCAACAATTACGGAAAGATTCGTCTGATCAACACCTTTTTGCGGGATGCCAACCGGGGCTCACTCTTGCAGGGCACTAAAAACCGCCTACGCGCCCAAGCTTACTTTTTCCGGGCCTGGCGCTACTTCGACTTAGTACGCCTCTACGGTGGGGTTCCGCTCATTACGAAGCCCTTGGATGCCGTAGGCGAAGATGCTCGCGCCGCGGCTTACTTACCCCGCAACACCACCGCCGAAACATTTGCGCTGATCAAAAGTGACCTTGATTCGGCTATCATGCTATTGCCGGGTAGGTGGACCGCTGCTGAGTGGGGCAAAATCACGAAAGGGGCTGCCGCCGCGTTTAAAGCACGAACGCTGCTTTACTATGCTAGCCCGCAGTTCAACCCATCCAACAACTCTGCTCGGTGGCAAGACGCTTATGACGCCAGCAAACAAGCGGTTACTATCCTGAGTGCTAATGGCTACAGCCTGCACCCTTCCTTCGACCAGCTGTGGTTCACGGAAAGCGCAAGCAACCAAGAAGCAGTGATGATCACTGGCTTCAACACAGCCACCGGCGACCAAGTAAGGAAACCTAACGGCTACGATAACAGTGCCCGCCCAGCCTACACCGGTACGGGTGGTGGCTCCTGGCAGCCGACTTGGGACATCGTAAGTGCTTTTCCGATGCTTGATGGCAAAAAGCCTGGCCAATCGACGAAGTACAGCTATTCTCAACAGCTCTTCTACAAGAACCGTGACCCACGTTTCGATAAGACCATTGCCTATAATGGAGCAACTTGGCCACTGAACGGCAATAATTCGTACAAGCTCTGGACGTACTTAGAGAAAGGCAAAAGCGTAGAGCGGACGGCTACTAACACAGGCTTCTACACGCGTAAAGCCATCAACCCAACCGTAGCCACCGGCGATGCGCAGTATGTCGGCACCGATTGGATTGAGATTCGCTACGCAGAAGTGCTCTTAAACCTAGCTGAAAGTGCGTGCGGTATCAACCGCTTGCCCGAAGCCTACGACCAGCTAAAAGCCATTCGGAAGCGAGCAGGCATCGAAGCAGGTGCCGATGGCAATTACGGCCTGAAAGCCGGTATGAGCCAGGCCGAAATGCTCGAAGCCATCCTCTACGAACGGCAAATTGAGTTTGCCTTCGAGGGCAAGCGCTTCTGGGACTTGCGTCGTCATAAGCTATTTGAATCGACGCTGAACAACAAACGCCGTCGTAGAGTCGAAATCGCGCTGAAAACAACAGGTGTTCCAGCTGATTTCACAACCACTCGTGATAACGTGAACTTAGACAAAGCCTACACGGATTATTTTGATGTTACCCTTAAGGACATAGACACCAGAACAACTCTGAAATGGGATTCGAAGTACTACTTCTTTGGTCTGCCTCAGCAGGCCATCGATAACAATCCCAGCTTGAAGCAGACTCTAGGTTGGCCCGGCGGTTCCTTCGACCCGTTGCAATAAACAGAAGCAAACGCTTTCCACCCAACTCCGGCCTACAATCCCTTCTGCCACCCGGCGGAAGGGATTTTTGCCTTTAGTCCGATTCGCAACTTGTGCGCTTGTGTTTCGTTTGTAGCACCTAGCTCTTCAGCTCAACTGTTGCATTCTTAACGTTGTCAGCTCATGCGTTTTACCTTCTTCTTTGCCTTACCGCTGTTTGCCGCCTGCTCGTCGTCGCCCGATACTCGCCAAGCTACGAGCACAACATCCGCCGCGACTGATACGAATACGGCGGCCGAACCGATGGACACCGCTCGGGCCACCAAGGTGAATGCCCAATCGGATACATTGAAGGTAGTACGGCGCAAGCACCTGTTCTCCTCCCCTTCCTCTCCTGATCAGTTCATGCTCACGCTCCGCGGGACGAATCTGCTCAGTGCCGAAGCTAGCTTCACCATTACGGATGCCAGCGGACAGGTTATCTTCCGCGAAGTGCTCACCGCCCCCGATTTGGAAGCGTCGATGGTGTATGAAATGCAAGGTAGTTCGGCCACCCAAGCCGAGCGCGAAGCTTTTGTAAAGAAGCGAATGGAGGAATTCTTCGCTGATAAGAACTTCCAGAAGCCCGCTCTAGCTAAGTCGGAGCGGTATCAACCTGGCCAGCTCGACCGCGCCACCTGGGACGACCTACAGCGTCGACCCGATGCGACTAGCTTTCGCTACCTAGTAGGCAAGGAAGAAACCCGGCGTATTGCGTGGTCGCCACTCAAGAAACAAGTCGTAAAGCTAGGCAGCACCGGCGGCTAGGCGCTTTTACTCTTCGCTGGCCTGCAACAAAGCTATTTCCAAACCCGAGGCAAACACCTCGTAGCGCTGAAAGCCTCGCGCTAACAAGTAGCCCTGACTACCCATGCGCAAGATGGAGGTTGGGAAACCTTTCACGCCAATTTGCGCCACCGCCGCAAACTCTTGCCGCACCGCTTTTTGTGCAGTAGCTAGCAGTTGCTGGAAGGTTTTTGTCTCGATGCCAAAGGGTGTAACTAACGCATCATAAGTTGATGGATTGTTTAGGTCTTTGCCATCTTCAAACAATGCACGCTGGATAACATGCGCGAAATTGAGCGCGCGCTTCTGAGTGACATCTAGCTGGCGGAAAACAGCTAAGGCACGACATGGCAAATCCGAATCTTGAACGTAGCTGCCCTCCTCCCCTAGCTGACGAAACGCCCTGCTGAAGCGTACACCCGTTACTTTCTCTATCGTAGCTAGGTTAGCTTTTATGGTCGGCCAGTTCGTGCGGATGGGGCCCACTTGCTCGCCTACCATCATGCCGCCGTTAAGTATCGACACGTTTACACGCCCTTCGAACTCCGCCTGAATGCGCTGTACTACGGGCGTCATGCCGTAGCACCAGCTGCACAGTGGGTCGTAGATGTACAGAAGGTCGGGTAGGTCGATTTCAGGTTCCATGAGCCAGAAACTAGAAAAAAGGCAAAAGGTTAGAACGCCTTGTGCTTACAGGTAAACACAAAAAACAAGAAGCGCTACCCTAGAGAATAGGGTAGCGCTTCTGCGTATCAAGTAGCTTATAGAACCTAGCCGTTCATCGACACCAAGAACTCTTCGTTGCTCTTCGTGCCTTTGATGCGGTCTTTCAGGAATTCCATGGCCTCAATGGCGGTCATGTCCGACATGAACTTGCGCAGTACCCAAATACGGCTGAGTTCGTCCTTGCCCATGAGCAGATCTTCGCGGCGAGTGCCAGAAGCTGGAATATCAATGGCCGGGAACACGCGCTTGTTAGCCAGCTTGCGGTCAAGCTGCAATTCCATGTTACCGGTACCTTTAAATTCCTCAAAGATAACTTCATCCATCTTCGAGCCGGTCTCGATCAGCGCCGTGGCAATGATGGTGAGCGAACCACCATTCTCGACGTTACGAGCTGCACCAAAGAAGCGCTTCGGCTTGTGCAACGCGTTGGCGTCTACACCACCCGATAGAATCTTGCCCGAAGCCGGCTGCACCGTGTTATAAGCGCGAGCCAGACGCGTGATAGAGTCGAGCAGAATGACCACATCGTGGCCGCACTCTACTAACCGCTTCGCCTTTTCTAGAGCGATGGTAGCAATCTTCACGTGCCGGTCGGCAGTTTCGTCGAAGGTCGAGCTGAGCACTTCGGCTTTCACCGAGCGCGCCATATCAGTTACCTCTTCCGGGCGCTCGTCGATGAGCAGAATCATGAGGTAAACTTCCGGGTGGTTTTCCGAAATAGCGTTGGCCACTTCTTGCAACAGCACCGTTTTACCCGTTTTGGGTTGCGCCACGATTAGGCCCCGTTGGCCTTTACCGATAGGAGCAAACAAGTCAAGAATGCGAGTGCTTAGCAGGCTAGACTTGGTAGTCAGCTTCAGACGCTCCTGCGCAAACAGAGGCGTCAGGTTGTTGAACGGAATCCGGTCGCGGGCTTCCTCTACCGTGCGGCCGTTGATGCCCTCTACGTTTACCAGCGCGAAGTATTTTTCACCTTCCCGGGGCGGACGAATCGTGCATTTTACCGTGTCGCCCGCTTTGAGAGCAAACTGCTTCACCTGCTGAGGTGCTACGTAAATGTCGTCGGGCGAAGATAGGTAGTTGTAAAACGGCGAGCGAAGGAAACCATAACCACCGTCAGGCATCATTTCTAGCGTGCCTTCGCTGTTGATGGTGATGTCGAAGTCGTTGCGCGGCGTCCGTGGCTGCTGTTGATCACCTTGCCCTTGGCGTGGCTCCCGCACTTCACCCTGGCGCTGTTGGCGCTGCTGGTCACGAGCTGCAAACCGATCGTCACGGCGTTGCTGCTGATCACGATTGCCTAGGCCGTCGCGCTGCTCGCGGGGTTCACGCGGCGCATCCGTGCGCAATGCACGTGGCTCGCGGTTGTCCCGGTCGCGGGGTGCATCGTTGCGGTATTCGCGTGGTTCGCGCGGAGTATCGTTCCGCTGCTCACGCCCGTCACGGTTTTCCCTTGGTTCACGCTGGAATTCACGATTTTCGCGCGGCTCACGGCCTTCCCGCACAAATCCCGTAGGCTGCTCGGGGCGCGCTTCACGTGGCGCGGGAGTCGCTACTGCTTCCACCGCAACTGGCGCTTCGATAGCAGCTGTTTCAACGCTAGGCGCTTCTACTACTGGGGCTTCTGAGGTTTCGACTGCTATTGGTGCTGGCGAGTCTGAGGAAAACTCTGGCTGCCCTTCCAATGCAGGTGCGGCTACAGCACCGTTTTCCGATGCACGGCCATTTACACCTGCGCCATTGCGCGTGCGGCGCTCCGGGCGCTGATAAATTTTGACGGGGCGATTAGGACCCGTTAAGTCTTGTGGATCTGCACCCGGTGCAGCTACTGCTTCCGGAGCTGCTATGGGCTCTGGGGCTGCTACAGCCTCTGGCGCGGGGCTAGGTGCAGAAGCTTCAGGGGTTGGTGCTTCTACCTGGCTAACGACGGCAGCAGCGGCAGGGGCCGCAACAGCAGGTTGCGGAGCACGAGGAGCCCGCCGGGGCGCTGGCTCACGCCGAGCAGGCGCTGGCGATGCGGCAGCTTTCCCATTAGCAACCGGTGCTGGGGCAGGAGCCACTTCTTCCACTTCCACGGGCGGTGCAGCTACTGCCACGTCGGAGAAGGGTTGATCGGTTGCCTTGCCGATAGCCGATTTTAATTTTTTAGGGAGCTTATCAGTAGGCGTAACCGCCTGTTGATCCAAGATCTTGTAAATAAGGTCTTGCTTGCTGAGTTTCTTGAAGTTGCCAACATTTAGCTCTTCTGCTATCTCCTTTAGCTCGGATAGCAGTCGATCCTTCAACTCTTCAATATTGTACATAAACTAAACAGGAGGAAAAAACGGACAGGGCACAGAACCGGCAATGGAGCACTATAGATCAAACCTGACAAGGGTGAGTAGCCGCAGAACGGCGCGCGACATTGAGAGTAGCACTAAACCCGGGGTGATAGTAGGGGAGGCGCTGGAAAGAAAGCGGGCCGTACGCGAGAAATACTAACTGCGGGCCCGGCATCAGCAGCCGGCTTGCTAACGCAATGTTAACAGAATACGCCCGAACCGCCAAATAGGATACACGAAATTTATAAGTTCTACGGGTTGCTAGCCAATAAGCTAGCCAAACTTGATTCCTTCAATACGTACCAAGCTCCTTGCATGTTGCTTACGTTACTTCTATCTACTTTTGTTCCCATTCCACTACGCGTTTTCTGCTATATGCTGCAAGTTTCTGTATTAAAAGAGCAAACTGACCTCGTCTTGGCTGGTTTGGCGAAAAAACACTATCCCAACGCCCAAACGGAAGTGGCCGCCATTCTCGACCTCGATCAACGGCGCCGTCAGCTCCAAACGGAGCACGACCAAGCCCAGGCCGAAGCCAATGAGCTAGCCCGCCAGATCGGTGGCCTAATGAAAAGCGGCGACAAAGCCGGCGCTGAAACGCTTAAGGCCCGTACGGCTACGCTAAAGCAACAAACCAAAGCAGCGGCTGAAGAATTAACGCAGGTTGAAGCTTCGCTCCACCAAGCCTTGGTAAAGCTACCCAACTTGCCTCACAGCAGCGTACCCGCTGGCCGCACCCCTGCCGATAATGAAGTAGTAGCCGAACACGGCCCCAAGCCGGAGCTACCCGCCCATGCCCTCCCCCACTGGGAGCTGATTAAGAAGTACGATATCATCGACTTTGAGTTAGGCAATAAGATCACCGGCGCAGGTTTTCCGGTGTACAAAGGCCAGGGAGCTAGGTTGCAGCGGGCTCTTATCAACTTCTTTCTGGATGAGGCGCGCAACGCTGGCTACTTCGAGGTGCAACCACCTATCCTGGTGAATGAAGCATCGGGCTACGGCACGGGGCAGCTGCCGGATAAAGACGGGCAGATGTACCACGACGCCCAAGACAACTTGTATCTGATTCCGACGGCGGAGGTGCCCATTACCAACCTCTACCGCGACGAGATTATTCCGGCGGAAAAGCTGCCCATCCGCAATGCTGGCTACACGCCTTGCTTCCGCCGTGAAGCCGGCAGCTGGGGCGCTGATGTGCGCGGCCTCAACCGCCTGCACCAGTTCGATAAAGTTGAAATCGTGCAGATTGCCGCTCCTGAGCAGAGCTACGCCATTCTGGAAGACATGCGGGCGCACATCGAAGGCTTGCTGCAAAAGCTAGAGCTGCCTTACCGCGTGCTACGCCTCTGCGGCGGCGATATGAGCTTTACCTCGGCCCTCACTTATGACTTGGAAGTGTGGAGTGCTGCACAAGGTCGTTGGCTGGAAGTAAGCTCGGCCAGCAACTTTGAAACGTACCAAGCCAATCGCCTCAAGCTCCGCTACCGCGCCGAAGGCGGCAAAACGCAGCTGTTGCACACGCTCAATGGCTCGGCCCTAGCCTTGCCGCGCATCGTGGCCGCCTTGTTAGAAAACAACCAGACGGAAGATGGTATCCGCCTGCCGCAGGTGCTACACAGCTACTGCGGATTTGAGAAGATTGGGTAATACTTCTGTTTGCCTGAAACGAAGAACGGGTCGCTAGCTAGCGGCCCGTTCTTCGTTTTGCGCTTCTAAAGCAGCATCGGCGAAGCTAGCTTCACCTACTAATATTCCGCCATTTGACTGTCAGCGTAGCACCACACCCACTGCTCGCCCACTTCGCCCGACGAGACGACGGGGTGACTGCTTGCATGAAAGTGATGGGTAGCATGCTTGTTCTTAGAAGAATCGCAGCAGCCAACGTGCCCGCAGGTCTGGCACACGCGTAAGTGCACCCAGGTGTCGCCCATGGCTACGCACTCGGGGCAGACGTGCTCGGACGGAGTCGGAATGATCGTTTCAATAGCTTGGAGGTGCGCGCAGAGAGCCATAAAGTTTGTTTTTAGCAGGTTAATAGGGCCAAGCGGCAATCTACTCAGCGACGGTGGTAATAATGCGCATAGCACCGCTGGTTAGCGTTTTTTGCACTGGACATTTTTCGGAGATGACCTGCAGGCGCTGGCGTTGCTCGGGGCTAAGAGGCCCCAACAAGCGCAGCTCCTTGTACACTTCTTCCAGCATTTCACCCGACGCTTCGCACTTGTCGCAGTCTTTGCGGTGTACGCGCTGGTGGCTCAGATGCACTTCAATACTTTCTAAGGGCCATTTTTTCTGCGTGGCATACAAGCGCAACGTGATGGCGGTGCAAGAGCCAAGGGCCGATAACAACATATCGTAGGGCGTAGGACCTAGGTCTTGTCCTCCCACGGCAACTGGCTCATCCAGAAAGAAGGTGTGGCGGCCAGCATGCACTTCGGCTAACAGCGCTGCCGGACCAACTTTAATAACAACACTAGCAGGAATAAGAGGAGATGCTTCCATGAGTTTGGGGGTGGGTAGCGAATAATACGCGCCCCAAACTACACATCCGCAGCCATATTGTTTTTGCGTTGCTCAGCGCCCGTCGCGGGCTGGTGGCAGATCTAGGTTGAACGGTATTTCGCGCATGCACTTGAAATGGCCGAGCGGGCACTTGGCGTAGCCTATCTTCGAGCACGGCCGGCAGCTCAGCCCCTCCCGCTCCAGAATGCGGAACTCGGTGCGGTACGGGTACATGCCAAAAGCCGGCACCGTATTGCCCCACACACTGAAGATTTCCTTTTTGAACGCCGCCGCAATGTGCATCAAGCCGGTATCGTGGCTCACAACGAACTCCGATTGCCGCACTAGCGAAGCCGATTGATTAAGTGAAAAATGCCCGCACGCGTTGTAAATTGACGTTTGCGCGGGGCGCGCACTCGTGTTTCGGGGGAAGTAGTACGGACTGTCGGGCACGCTGCGCAAAGCTAGGTTGTCGACTTTTGCTTGCTGGCGCTGCTGTTCAAAATGCAGCTCAATGACGTGGCCGGTGCTTTCGTCTTCGGGGCCGCCTAGCAACACGACTGGCCGCCGCAATAAGGCGCACAACTCAATGATCCGTTCTACGGGCAGGCGCTTGGTGGCGTGTTGCGCACCGATGGCAAACGCCACGTAGCCCCGCTGAAACTCCGCAGGCAATACCTCCAAGTCGACTTCATCTTTAGTAGGAATAAAGTAGTCAAGTCCTTTGCCGTCGTTGCGCACGCCGAGCGGGGCCGCGGCGGCTAGGTACCGGTCCACGATGTGTACGTGCGGCAGCGTGTTGATCTTGAAGCGCACTAGCAGCCACTTTTGCAGATTCAGCTTCTCGAAGCTGGATGCATGCACCCCCAAGCGTAGCTTTATCATGGCCGTACGCAGGTTATTGTGCAGATCAACCACAAAGTCAAAGCGCTCGGCCTGCAATTCCTTGATCAGCTCACCTAATGTGCCAGTGAGGTAATGCGTTTTGTCTATGTAGGGGTTCGACTCGATAATGCCACGGTACGCGGGTTTCGTGCAATAATGCACCTGCGCGCCGGGCACCTGCTGCTTCAACCCGCGGATTACGGGTGTGGTCAGCACAATATCACCAATAGAGGAAAAGCGCAGAACAAGAATTTTCATAAAGGTTTGGTAGGATGTAGCACGGTAATCGGCTCCTAGCGCATGGTAGAACAGAAACCCTTTCTACTCTATTTCACCAACCCGAAGATTTTTATTACCAAGCTAGGTGGCAGGCCACGCAACGAGAAGAGTCTACACTAGACTGATTACGTTGCGTGGCTGCTACCTAGCTTTTAGAATAACGTCGTTTTGAATACCTCCGCGGGCTTGATGTTCGCTTTACGCTCAGCAAAGTAGGCGGCCATTTCCTCACCTGATAGCGCATTAAAGGTCATTTCCTTCGTCAGACCACCTTTGCGACCCATCATGACCCCGTAGCGCATGTCGGCGTAGCCGTTGGTGTGGTGCGCGTCGGGGTTGATGCTCAGCTTCACGCCTTGGTCCAGGGCGTAGCGTACCCACCGCCAATCCAGATCAAGCCGCCACGGGTTAGCGTTGATTTCGATAATGACATTGTGCTGGGCACAAGCGTCGATAACGGCTTTATAGTTGATGGGATATCCTTCGCGCCGCAACAACAACCGGCCCGTTGGGTGCCCTAGCATGGTGGTGTAGGGGTTTTCGATGGCGCGCAACAGGCGATTAGTAGCGCGTTGCTCATCCATCTTTAGGTTGCTGTGCACCGAGGCCACAATGAAGTCGAAGGAAGCCAGCACGTCGGGTGCATAGTCTAAGGCCCCATCTCCCAGAATATCGCTCTCGATGCCTTTGAAGATGCGGAACGGAGCTAGTTCTTGATTAAGCTGATCAATTTCGCGCTGCTGCTGCCGCACCCGGTCAGGGTTCAGACCATTAGCGTAATGTGCCGCCTGCGAGTGGTCGCAGATACCTAGGTACTCGTAGCCGTTGTCGCGCAGAAACTCCGCCATCTGCCGCAGCGTGTGCGAGCCGTCGGAGTAGGTGCTGTGGTTGTGCAGGGAGCCCCGCAGGTCGCTATCTTCGAGTAGCTGCGGCAGCTTTTGCTCCTTCGCCAGCGTTATTTCTCCTAGGCCTTCACGCAGTTCGGGCTCTACGTATTGTAGGCCAGCTTTCTGGTAAATGGCCGCTTCCTGGTAAAATTGTTCGCGCTTTACTACCTGCCGCAACGAGCTAGGTTGTCCTGGCAGTGCACCGGGTAGGGGCTCTGTTAGGTGGGCTTCGGCGCCAGTGAGCAGGAACAATTGATTGATGTAATCTTCCTTTTTCACTAGGTACACTTCCACCTTCACGCCCGAAGTAGTGGCCGTGCCACGCCAGGCAAATGGTCCCGAACGTGCTGGATCGGCGGTAAGGCCATCGAGGTTGTTGAGCATTTCCTGCGCTTTCCACGGCTGAGCCGTAGCAGCTACTAGGCACACCGTTTCCACGACTTCCAGGCGGCGCCGCACTTCGCCTACTACCGCTACTTGGTCGGTAAACAGGGCTTCCTGCAAACGAGCAGCTAGATCATTGCCGAGCTCTTCGGCCTGCGGATACAGCAGCTTACCTCGGCTCTCTTGGCTGAACTCCAGGGCTTGTAGGATGGCATCTTGGGTCTTTTTACCAAAGCCCTTGAGCTTGCTCACGCGGTCTTGCTCGGCGGCTTCGCGCAGGGCACCTGGGCTCTCGACACCTAGCTCCCGCCATAAGGCCCGAATCTTTTTAGGCCCAATCCCTTTGATATTCAGCATCTCCACCACGCCGGGCGGAGTGATGCTAAGCAAACGGGTTAGCTCGTCGAAGCTGCCGGTGTCGAGTAGTTCGGCGACGCGGGCGGCGGCGGTTTTGCTCAGGCCGGTGCGGTCGGGCAGGCCAGTGCGCTCTACCTCGGCCACGGGGAACTCAAGCCGCTCCAGAGCGGCGGCAGTGCCTTCATAAGCCCGAATCTTAAACGGGTTTTCGTCGTGCAGCTCCAGCAGCGAAGCCGCCAAACGGAAGGCGCGGATCAGGGCGCGGTTATCCAAAATCAAAAGGTTCTGCGGCGTCTGGAATGCGGCTCAGACGCCAGGTGGTAAAGTAAAGGTACAATACAGTACGCGGGAACTGCGAAAGCGCCCTATCGCCTACATGACTAAATTGGGCCGCCAACGTATTATTAGAAGCTGTACGTAAGCTGCTGCTATTTGTGAATCCCTTTCTTCAGGCTTCTTCGCTCCTTGCCTTATGCGCTTGTTCACTCTTTTAACTTGCCTGAGCGTAGCCCTACTAGCTGCTACTTGCCGACCAAACACGAGCTCTGCTCCGCAGTTTCAGCAGCTGCACCGCACGTGGCTCCACGCCCAGGAAGAGGACCAGGGCGATGTGCTAGTATACCGCCCCAATACCTATAGCTTCCCGCCGTCGCGCGGCCGCACGGGGTTCAGCTTTGACCCGAATGGCTTGTTCACCCAGTTCGATATTGCGCCCACCGATGGCTTAGAAGGACGCAAGGGCACTTGGAAACCGGAAAGCAGCCATACGCTGCGCATTGCCCTCGACGACAAGCGTGACCCGGATTATAGCCTGGAAATCGTGTCGCTGGAAAAGGACGTGCTGAAAGTGCGGCGGGTGCAATAGCACTTGCAACCATTCGATGCGGCTAGAGGCTCTTGGTAAAAAGAAACTGTTCTACCTAAAGCCTCTCTATTTATGCGCTTCTCCTATGTACTCTCCTTTTTTCTGTTCCTTTTTTTAGCTAGCAGCTGCAAGGATAACAATGAGGTTACGCCTGAAAGCCCATTATTTGGGGTAAAATGGCAAGCCACCACGTCGAAGGTAAACGAACTAGGCTCCTACACTTTTACTTATAAGCCTGTAAAAACCCTCATGCCTAGCTTTGGTCTTGAGGCATTTCAACTTGGACGTGATGGCTCCTTTGTCCGTTACACGTTTGGTCCCGCTGATGAAGGGCTTACCATTCTTGGCACCTGGACGAGCACGGACGAGCAGACGTTCAAGGTCAAGCCAACTGATACTAAATACAAGGAATTCAGCCTTGTCATTGAGTCGGTACAGGATAGCGTGGTGCAGGCGCACTACGTGTTTTAGAGCCTAGCTAAATTGCGGCGCTTGGGTATTCTGAAGTGCGGCCATAGGTAGCCTATAAACCGTGCCGTTAAAAGTGCGGCGGGTGCAGTAGCGCTTGCAACCATTCGACGTGGCTGGAGGCTCTTGGCTGCAACTTTTCCCTCCTTTGATGCGACTCCTAACACTACTCCTTACCGTCTTTTTGTTTGCGCAACTAGCTTCGTGCAAGTCTGACGCCGACGTTAAACCGACGCAAACAAAGCTGATTGACCGGACTTGGCTAAGATCGCACGAAGAAGAACCGGCCAACAGCTCCGTACAGATTTATCGGCCCGAAGGCTACGCGTTTCCTCCTTCGTGGCCACGCACGGGCTTTCTTTTCTACGCAGATGGGCGGCTGGTAACCTACAGCCCAGCGGCTAACGATGGCGGCTCTATTCCGACGGAGGTCGGAACCTGGACTTGGGAGCAGGATGCTATCATTCATACGCAGTTTTCTGCTCAGTATGGCTCGGGCAAGTACCGCCTGAGAGTCATAGAGTTGACGCGTGACGTCTTAAAAGTACAGCAGTTACAGTAGAGGGATACGGCGAAAAGTTGAGAAGTTTGCTGATTGATAGCTCCTAGGACCTATTAGTAGCCAACCTAGCTAGGTCTTTCCGCTTCTCACCCTTAACTGCTTGCTCTTTTGAACTACTGGCTCGTCAAATCAGAACCCGTTAAATACTCTTGGACGCACTTCACCACCGAAGGCCGCACCGAGTGGACAGGCGTGCGCAACTTTCAAGCGCGCAACTACTTACAACAGATGCAACCCGGCGACTTGGTCCTCTTCTACCACAGCGTGACCGACAAAAATGTAGTCGGAGTGGCCGAAGTAAGCCGCGCTGCTGCTCCCGACGCTACCGCTGAAGCAGGCAGCGGCTGGGTTGCCGTGGAGCTTACGCCGCACCAAGTGCTATCACGCCCCGTGTCGCTTGCCCAAATCAAGCAAGACGAACGACTAAGCCAAATTGGCCTGCTGCGGCAATCGCGCTTATCTGTGATGCCCTTGCAATCCGCCGAATTCGATGTTGTGTTGGAGCTAGGAAGCTAGCACAGCCCATCAGATTTGCAGAAGCTAGGTTCTTACCGCCTTACGCGGTAGAAACCTAGCTTTTTTATTGCCGCTGATCTAGGTACGAGGGGTGAACGTTGTACCACGATTTACGTGTTGATACGACGCGAAATCAGAGCAGAAAAACACGCGTTTGATCTTGAAATAGAACGTGACTTTGCCGCTGCTTCCTCGTATCTTACCTTAAGTAAAACGCCTCAAAAAGGCAGTACCACACTCCTGCCGCTATGAAACACCCACTACTCCGCATGCTTGCGCTCCTGCTGGTTGGTTTACCAACTTGGAGCCTGGCCCAAGCTCCTCCCACCCAACCTAATCGCCTTGAACTGCCGTTGCCAGCCTACGCCAGCGACGTCTACGTGCAGACGCTGGCCGAAGACAGCAGCGTAGTGCTGCTCGTGAACGACGAAAAGTCGGGTGCCATGCATCGTCAGATCAGTTTTCAGAAGTTCGACCGCAAGCTAAAGCCCGTTTGGTCGCTACCGCTGGAGGTAGCCCCTGAATACGAAGTGGTGCAGCTGTGCACCGAAGGTTCGATGGTGTACGCCCTCTTCCAATCGCAGTACACGCCCGACCACCTGTGGGTAGCTAGCCTCGACGCCCACGATGGCTTGCTGCACTCCGGCGCTTTCGAGACCAAAATCAGCCGAACGATTTACGAGGCGAAAGCACTCGGGGGCAATCTGTTTGTGACAACGATGGTGGAAAACCATCTTACCGTGATGCTGCTCAACTTGCGGGCCGGTACGCACCAGTTTTTGCCGGCCGTCTACGAAACGCTACCCACGCAGTTCACTTTCCTGGCCGATTCGGTGACGAAGCGGGCTAAGTTTGTCATGAGTCAGTCGAACGGGCAGAAAACGCGTTTGCAGGTGAAGCAGCTCGCCGCCGACGGAACGCTTCTGAAGTCGGAGTTTGTGCAGGCGGAAAGCGAACGAGGGCTTATCACGGCTCAAATTAGCCCCGGCGATAGCGCCGCCAATTTGCTGGCCGGCACTTATACACTGCGCGACCCTCGCTATTCGCAAGGCCTTTTTGCCACCGACCTTTCGGCAGGCACCACGCCCACTGGCTCTCGCAAATCACTGCGCTTCTACGATTTCATGAACCTGAAGCACTTTTTTGACTTCATGCAGCCCGCCCGTGCCGCTCGGGTGCGTGAGCGAGGCCAGCGCATGAAAGAACTGGATAAGCAACTGCGGCACCACTACAACCTGCTCATGCACGACCTAGAGCCTTATCAGGATGGCTACGTGCTGGTGGGCGAGGTTTACTTCCCAAGTTCGCAGAGCACCAGTGCCTTCAATAATTACTACGCCCGTAGCTTCAGCCCATATTACGCGAATGGCTATGTACCTAGCTATTATCCGCTCAACTCGTCGAATAATTCCTCGAACAGCTACCTAGCTTCCCAAGCTATCGTGTGCGGCTTCGACCGCAATGGCTTGTTGCTGTGGGACAATGCTTTCGTGCTCAAAGATGTACGACAAACCAGTTTGGTAGAAACCGTCCGAATTCGGCCGCTGGCGGGCGGAAACAAGTTTGTCATGGCTTACCTCAAAGACGAAGAAGTTCACTACAAGATTATCGATCATTCGGTAGCCTCGCCGAACGACCTGACGGTAACCCTTGCTACCTCCCCCAATCCTGAGTCGAAAGAAAAGCCGCTTGATACCAATCAGGAAGGCTTGCTACCTTGGTACGGCAGCCGCTTCTTGGCGTATGGCTACCAACACGTTCGGGTACCCCACGGGCAAGACCGCGACGTATTTTTCCTTAATACAATTGCTTTCGACTAACGAAAGCAGCCAAACAGCCGCCGCGCGCTTGCGTACAGAAAGCAAGTTCTATTTTTACGCTTTCTGCCTCCGTATGAAATCTCGTCTTCTCTCCCTGTTTGTACTGCTGGCGCTACTAGCGGCCAGCTGCCGCACGGGCGGCCCCGGCCGACCCGCTAAAACTGTTGCAGCCTTTTTCAATAAGTACCAGAACCGTCCGGGCTTCCGCACCACCGATTGGTCGGCGGGCCTCACGACCCGACTGTTGCTAGGTCGCCTGGGCAAGCTAGGTGGCGACAATGATATATCGCAAGCCCTGACGGCCGTGCGCGGCGTGAAGGTTCTCACTTTTACTCCCACTTCTGTGAAGTCGGAGAAGCTGGTGGCGGAAGGCTTGCTGAAGGAAGTAGATGGGCTGCTCTCCAACGAACGCTACACGCCACTCCCCGTTACCTCAACCGATGATAGCGCCGGCAAACTACGCTATTCCGCGCGCCAACAGGGCGACCGGGTTCAGGAGCTAGTTGCCACTGGCAATGTGCAAGGCGCCCCCGACTCTTTTATGCTGGTGGACGTCTCCGGCGATTTTACCAAAGAGCAGCTCAATCAACTGACCAAGTTTCTTCCCACTGCGGTTAATCAGATTACGAAGTAAGCTTCCCCAACTGCTCACAACAAAAAAGGCCCTGCTAGCTAGCAGGGCCTTTTTTGTTGTGAGCAGTTGGGTGCATGTCCGTGCTATTTGCCTAGCGCCGTGCTATGTTTTCGAAAACTGAGTGTGGGCATCTAAGGGCAAAATAGCTAGGTACATGCCTGATGTTATTCTACGGTATGTGGACGGTAGGCCTATCTAGCGCATAAACTCTGTCCGCGTGGCGCAGCAGTGCTAAGGCAGCACTGGACTAGCCTAGGCCCATCACCCGCCGTTTGCTTGTTGCAGAACAGATTTCCGCGCCATTATCCTCAAGGCCTAGGTAAATAGCAGCAGCAACGAGAAGACATAAGTAGGTGCCTCTACATTGTTCGACGAAGTGGTAGTGATGCTTCGCTTAGCATGATGCTTTGAAGCGCTCGGACATGCATTACCATCCAATTAGCAACACGACCGACCTTATTTAAGTACTGATCCGTGCACGTCAGAGCTGTACGCTCGACGGAGCTAGGTATGCTTAGGGTGCTTCTTGACTAAAAGCCAACAAAAAAGCGGCGGACCGAATGGGTCCGCCGCTTTTGGTCGGTAAGCTTACACTATTCAGCGATTACGGCTGAGGTGCGCTTGGGATGTAGAACTCGAACTTGAACTCTACGCGACGGTTCTTCGCTTGACCTGCTTTCGAAGTGTTCGGAGCAGCTGGTTGCGATTCGCCGAAGCCTTCGGTCGTGATGCGGTTCGGATCCATCTTCTTGGTGGTGAAGTAACGCTTAGCCGAAGCAGCGCGACGTTCCGACAAGCCTTGGTTGTACTCATCCGTGCCGCGGCTATCTGCGTGGCCCGAGATGCGGACGCTGTATTCAGGATACTGGTTCAGGATCGTGATTACGTTGTCGAGGGTTGGGTAAGAAGACTTGCGGAGCACGGTGCTGTTCGTTTCGAACTGTACTGGCTTCACTTTCTCCATCAACGCTGGGTCGATTACGCGGCAGCCAGTCGAGTCAACCGTTGAGCCAGGAGCAGTGCCAGGGCACTTATCGCGGTCATCTGGTACACCGTCGCCGTCAGCGTCAGTTACTACTGGGCAGCCCGTAGCGTCTACTTGCGTGCCAGCAGGAGTGCCGGGGCACTTGTCATCCGAGTCACGTACACCGTCACCGTCCGAGTCAGGGCAGCCTTTCAGAGCAGGCAGACCAGCTTGGTCTGGGCAAGCGTCGTCGCCGTCACGTACGCCGTCACCGTCGCGGTCAGGGCAGCCTTCGAGGGTAGCCAAGCCTTTTTCGGTGGGGCACTTGTCTTGGTAATCCGGTACACCGTCGCCGTCACCGTCAAGTGGGCAGCCGTTAGGATCAACAGCTACGCCAGCGGGCGTATCGGGGCACTTGTCTTTGCGGTCTGGAACACCGTCGCCGTCCGTATCTTTTGGTTTGCCTAGGCCTACCGTGATACCAGCGGTGTGTTGTAGGTAGCGGTCATTGATGTTGCCTTTCAGCGCTACCCCATCAACCCGGTCGCTCAGCGGATAGTGCTGGCCGGTTTGAACGAAGATGGAGAAAGCAGGCGAGAACTGCAGCTTGATACCAGCAGCACCCATGATGTCGAACGCATAGATGTCGACATTGGAGTTACGCTGCGTCTGGTCGGTGAAGCGACGGTCGGTGCTGGCGAAGAATACGCCTGGCTGCACAATCAGGTAGGGAGCGAAGAAAGCATCTTCTTTCAGCGCCCACGTGCCGTTGTTCAGCTTCAGTTTGATCGGAATGCCTACGTTCACCACGTTCGCATCGAACCCCCGCACGGTTTTACCTTCTAGCACATACAATGCGTTCTTGGGTGGGTTGGCATTGAACTTCATGTCGCCGTAGCTCAGGTTCAAGCCTACATCAAGACCTTTAGCTACGTAGCGGTCAACGCCAATGCCGAAGCCTTTCTCGATTTTGTCGTGCTTAAACCACTCCGAGCCTAGGTCGCCGTGGTACTGTAGGGTGCTGCCATAGATGTTGATGGCAGTTTTTTGGTCCGAGGTCTGCGCGTGCCCGTCGGGGGCAGCCGCCAGCAGCGCCAGACCCAGGGCAGCAGATTTTGCTAGAACGTTTCTCATAGCAGGGTGTTTGAGTGTGAACAAAGACGTCCGGTATTGTTGCATTTAGTAGGTGAATGCGTAAGAGAACTAGCTGCCTATACTTCGACTTTAAAATAAAGTTGTTGTCAAGGCGAAAAATGGAACCTTTTCAGCCCGATCTCCTCACTACTAGTTTATCTTGGCTAGATACTATTAGTGGTTGACTATCAGCTTCTATGTAGTTCCAATAACCCCACTATATAGGGTTATCTTATTTCTTATTTTGGGGCAAATATACTTTAGAAAAGCACAAAAAAAAGGCTTTCTGCTCGCACAGAAAGCCTTTTCGCACCTGCCAAGCAGGCAAGCGCACCGTTTTTAGCTAGTGCTACTTGGCCTAGCGCCGACGCATAAGTCGCTCTATATCTTCGACCTCTAGGGGGATGCTTCGCATCAGGTCGTCGTTGCCGCTCTCCGTAATTAAAATGTCGTTTTCAAGACGAATTCCGAGCCCTTCTTCCCGAATATAGATGCCCGGCTCGCAGGTGTACACCATACCGGGCTCGAACGTGCGATACTTGTTGCCCACATCGTGCACATCCAGACCTAGGTAGTGCGAGGTGCCGTGCATGAAGTATTTCTTGTATAAGGGAGCAGCTGGATCTTGGTTCTTTACGTCCGACTCATTGAGTAAATCAAGCTTGATCAACTCCTGCTCCATGGTGCGGCCCACGGCGGCGTGATACTCCTCGATGTTGCCACCGGCCACCAACCGCGAGGTTGCAAACTTCATGACATTCAGCACGGCCTCGTACACGTCGCGCTGGCGCTTGGTGAAGGTGCCGTTCACGGGAATGGAGCGCGAAAGGTCGGCGGCGTAGTTGGCATACTCCGCGCCGAAGTCGAGCAGCAGCACGTCGCCGTCTTGGCACTGCCGGTCGTTGCTCACGTAGTGCAGAATGCACGCGCTAGGTCCCGAGGCGATGATACTGCTGTAAGCGGGCCAACGGCTGCCGTTGCGCACAAACTCGTGCAGAATCTCGGCTTCAATCTCATACTCCCACACGCCTGGCTGCAAGAAACCGAGCAGGCGGCGGAAGGCTTTGTCGGTAATATCAGCCGCTACGCGCATCAGGCGGATTTCTTCGGCGCTCTTGATAGCGCGTAACTGGTGCATGAGGGGCGCCACCCGACGGTATTGGTGCAGCGGGTAGTGCTCCTTCATCCACTTGATGAAGCGAGCGTCGCGCGTTTCGACCTCTACCACGGCCCGGATGTGCTCGTTGGAGTTCAAGTACACATTCTCGGCTTCGTTCATCAGCGCAGGCAACACCTGCTTGAAGGAGTCGAGCCACATGATGGTAGGAACACCTGACTGCGCCCGCGCCTCATCTTTGGTCAGCTTGTAGCCCTCCCAGATTAGAATATGCTCGCTGGTCTCGCGCAAAAACAAGATTTCGCGGTGCTGCGGCAGTTTGGCATCCGGAAATATCACCAAGATGCTTTCTTCCTGATCGACGCCGGAGAGGTAAAACAGGTCGGTATTTTGCCGAAATGCCATGGTGCCGTCGGCATTGGTAGGCATGATGTCGTTGGACTGAAAGATAGCCAACGAAGCGGGTGGCAAGTGCTCCTTGAAGTTGCGACGATTCTGGATGAAGAGCTGCGGATCGATGGGGCCGTAACGCATAGAAAAGAAACTTTGGTAAGGGAAAACGCGCCGAGGCGCGGCTTGCGCAAGTTAGAACAATGCGCAAGACTGTTTGATAAGCAAAGAGGCTAGCTTTCTTTCGCGGAACGGATAGTTTGTTGTCATTCCGAGCAGCGCGAGGAATCTGAGGTAGTAGCCCAAGGTGTGAGTCTTCAGATTCCTCGCGTTGCTCGGAATGACAGGGGCGAGTTGCACCGCCAGCGTACACCTAGGTATCTTTGCCTTTTACTTTGCCCTGATGTCTCCTCCCACCGAACGTGCTATTCTTCTGATTCAGACAGCCTTCATTGGCGACGTGATTCTGGCCACGGCGCTGTTGGAGCGGTTGCACCAAGAGCACCCCGGCACTCCCGTTGATTTCTTAGTACGCAAGGGTAACGAAGGCTTGGTGAAAGACCATCCGCACGTGCGCCAGGTCCTGATCTGGGATAAGAAGAAGGACAAATACCTAGGGCTAGGTCGGTTGCTGCGGCAAATTCGGGCGACTGGCTACGATCAGGTCATCACCCTACAGCGCTTTGCTTCCACGGGTTTTCTCACGGCTTTTTCAGGCGCGCGAGAGCGGGTTGGCTTCGATAAGAATCCTCTTTCCTTCGCCTTTACCCGCACGGTGCCGCACCTGCTCGGGGAAGGGCTGCACGAGGTACAGCGTAACCTGATGCTGCTGGGCGTCGACAAGGCAGCGCCGCCTATCCGTCCGCGCCTCTACCCTACCGCCCTCGATGAATCGGCTGCCGCGCAAGTTGCGCAGCAGGCCAACGGCGGCCCTTACATCTGCATAGCGCCTACTTCGGTTTGGTTTACCAAGCAGTTTCCACAGGAGCAGTGGGTGAAGCTCCTACAGGCGTTGCCAGCTCAGTACACAGTCTTCCTGATTGGTGGACCGCCCGACGTAGCGGCTTGCGAGGAGCTACGGCTAGCGAGCAGTCGGCCCAACGTGCTGAATGTGGCTGGCAAGCTGTCGTTGGTGGCATCGGCAGCGCTTATGCGCGGGTCGGTATTGAACTACGTCAACGACTCGGCGCCCATGCACTTGTGCTCGGCCGTCGATGCGCCTACTTGTGCTATTTACTGCTCTACGGTGCCGGCTTTTGGCTTTGGGCCGCTTAGCTCGCGCTCCTGGATTGTGGAGCGGGAGGAAAAGCTAGCCTGCAAGCCGTGTGGCTTGCATGGCTACCGCCAGTGTCCGCTTGGCCATTTTCGATGCGCCCGCGACATCAAAACCACTCAACTGCTGACGGTGTTAGCAGAAAGAGTAGCGGAGTAATTCCGTCATGGCAATCGACGAACTACGCAATTGCTCCGTTATTATTTTGCAACTACCTAGGTAGTTGGATGGTTATTATCAGGTTGAGCTTTTTATATTTTCAAGCTCCCCATTTCTTCGTTTCCAAGACCCCATATAATGTCTGATTACGATCTATACGAGTTGCCGAATGGCATTCGGGTCCTGCACAAACAAGTTCTGCACACCAAGATTGCACACTGCGGCTTTTTGCTTGATATCGGCTCCCGCGATGAAAGTGAACACCAGCAAGGCCTCGCGCACTTCTGGGAACACATGGCCTTTAAAGGCACCGAGAAGCGTCGTTCATTTCACATTCTGAATCGCCTCGAAACGGTAGGTGGCGAGCTGAATGCGTACACCACGAAAGAGAAAATTTGCTTCTACGCCTCGCTGCTGAGCACGCACTTCGAACGCGCCTTCGAGCTGCTGACCGACTTAACCTTCCACTCCGTGTTTCCGGAGCGTGAAATTGAGAAGGAGCGCGGCGTGATTCTGGAGGAAATGTCGATGTACCTCGATGCTCCCGATGATGCTATTATCGACGACTTCGATGAAGTGATTTTCGGCAAGCACGCTCTGGGCCACAATATCTTGGGTACGCGCCAGAGCGTTTCAGGCTTTCAGCAGAAAGACTTTCGAGACTTTCTCGCCGAACAGATTCGCACGGACCGGCTCATTTTCAGCTCCGTTAGCAACTTGCCCTTCAAGGAGGTAAAGCGGTTGGCAGATAAATACCTAGCCCCGTTGCCCGCCCGGCTAGGTGAACGGCCACGTACGCCGTTCACCGACTATCATCGCGTGGAACAGCTGGAGCGCAAACCCATTACGCAGGCGCACTGCCTCATCGGAGGGCCAGCTTACGCCATCAATGACCCGCGCCGGATTCCGTTCTTCATGCTCACCAACATCTTGGGTGGCCCGGGCATGAACTCGCGCCTGAACCTAGGTATTCGGGAAAAGTACGGCTTGGTGTATACCATCGACGCCACGTACTCGCCCTACACCGATACTGGCTTGTTTGGTATTTATTTCGGGACGGAAAAGAAGCAGGTGAACCGCACCGTGGGCTTGGTGCAGAAAGAGCTGAAACAGCTGCGCGAAAAGCAGCTTGGCTCAACGCAGTTGCACACGGCCAAAGAACAGCTAATGGGCCAGCTCGCCATGGCCGAGGAAAGTAATAGTGGCCTGATGCAGCTACTAGCCAAAAGCACCCTCGACATTGGCCGCGTGGAACCGCTGAATGAAATCTTCGACAAAATCCGGAAGATTTCAGCAAGCGAGCTGTGCGACCTAGCGAACGACGTGCTACGCGAGGACAACCTAAGCGTGCTGCAATACGTGCCGCAGAAGTAACGGAGCAACGGAGTAGCTGAGCAATTAGCTACTCCGTTTTCTTGTCAGAACGACTTTACCTACCCAGCTACTCTCTTCCTTTTTTTGGCGCGACAGTTCGGACATGTTGGGAGTTATCGTCCCGGCGACTTTTTCGCTAATCGGCTCGCGCTGTCGGCGGCGGGCTTGCACCGCCCCACCCGAGCAGGCATTAGCGGTACGCAACGGGAAGGCGCCGACTCCATCGTGCTGGCGGATGCTTACGAAGACGACGTATTTACCGACGACGAAATCTGCTACACGGGCCACGGTGGACGCGACCCGCGCACAGGAAAGCAGGTAACCGACCAGGTACTGACCGACCGCAACCTAGCTTTGGTGAAAAGTCAAGAAACCGGCAAGCCTGTGCGGGTGCTGCGCAAAGTCGAACACGAAGGCAGCACGGTTTTTCGTTACGAAGGCTTGTTTCGCGTAGCCGCTTACGAGTACACCCGTGGCAAGTCGGGCTACGGTATTTGGCTGTTTCGTCTGGTGCCGCTTGGCGCTGTTGGCTAGGTTTTAGCCTCCCGGCTTGAATCATTAAGCGCTTACTTGCGTCTTTACGACTTCATTTTGATTTGTTGAAGCATGCCTTTTACTCCCGCTCACCCAGCTATTGTCCTGCCGTTGTTGCGCAGAACGCGCCGCTGGCTTTCGGCGTCGGGGCTCATTGTGGGCAGCATGGCGCCCGACCTCGAATACTTTTTTCGGTTGCGGCCCGGCGGTGGCGTCGGCCATACCCTACTGGGTGTGCTCTGGCTTGATTTGCCGCTTAGCTTATTAATTATTGGGCTGTTTCACGGCATTGTCAAAAAGCCGCTGATTTTTAGTTTGCCCGATTCTTTCCGACTCAGGTTGGAATGGTTCGCGAAGCAGCCGTGGCCCCTGCGCAACTTATGGAGCCCGCGGCTCTTGCTTGGTATTTTGGTTGGCTGCGCATCCCACCTAGTCTGGGACACTTTTACCCACCAACGAGGACGCTTCGAATCGGAGCTTCAGATCTTGAGCTATCAATTTGCGAACATCACGCTACGGGCGTGGCTGCAAAATGGTTCGTCTGTTGTTGGCTTGGCTGTCATTGCTTGGTACGTGTGGAACTTGCCCATTACCCGCAAAGTACCCGACGTTTCCTCTCGGGTGCGGCGTAACTTCTGGGGCCTGTGCGCCGTCCTGACGCTGCTGTTTTGGGCCGCCTTCCTCTACGCCGCCCACCTAGCCTATCCACTCCTGATGAAGTCTGCTTTCGACGGCATTTTCATCGTCACGGGCATGAGCGCCATGATGGCCGCCCTGCTCGTTACCTGCCCTTTGTGGCCCTACATTCATACAGCGCGTTCCGTTGGGGAGCCCGCCGGCTCTTAACTCATGGACGAACTAAATTCCTACGCCGAAACCCACACCTCTCCTGAATTGGACGTGTTGCGCCGCCTTAACCGCGAAACGCACGTGCAAGTACTGGCTCCGCGCATGCTCTCAGGGCACTTGCAAGGCCGCCTGCTCAGCATGATTAGCCATATGGTACGGCCCCGCCGCATTCTAGAGCTAGGTACGTTTACGGGCTATTCGGCTCTGTGCTTGGCGGAAGGCCTAGCCCCCGATGGCGAGCTGCACACCGTGGAGCAAAATCCGGAGCTGGAAGACCGGATTCGCCGCTACGTGGCCGAGGCTGGTTTGGCGGAGCGTATTCGCCTGCACATTGGTCAGGCACTCGATCTGCTACCTAGCTTTCAGGAAACGTGGGACTTAGTATTTATCGACGCCGACAAAATCAACAACGATGCCTACTACGAGCTGGTGCTGCCGCATGTGCGCCCCGGTGGTTTTATCTTGATTGACAACGTGCTGTGGAGCGGCAAAGCCTTGGCTTCGTACCCGGTAAAACCTGCCGATAAAGACGCGCACGCCGTGCGCGCCTTCAACGATAAGGTGCAGCAGGATGAGCGGGTGGAAAATGTGCTGCTCCCGGTGCGCGACGGTATTTTGATCGTTCGTAAGCGGTAGCCTAGCTCTGCGATTACTCCCGGCCGAAAATAATTTTTCTTTTCTACCGGGAACTAATTAAACCTTGTCTCGTGGCGAGCGTCTAGGGAGGAAGTATAAGCCCCCTCGCACGTATCGCATGAGAAAGTTACTTACCCTATTTCTTTTATACTGGTTTAGTAGCGCAGCCTTTGCGCAAACGCTATCCATTACCGGCCGGGCCCTCGACGCCAAAGATCAGTCACCGCTGATTGGGGCTAACGTGCTGCTGCTGCACTTACCCGACTCGGTGAAGCGCGGAGTAGCCGCCGACCCCACTGGCAATTTCAGCTTCACGGGCCTAGCTGCCGGGCGCTACCAACTCTCTATTTCCTTTCTTGGCTACCAGACGTTTGCGCGTCCTATTGCGCTTACCACACAATCGGTTGCGTTGGGCAACCTAGCCTTGCAGGCCGGTGTAACGCTGAAAGGCGTGGAAGTAGTAGGCAAAACGCCCGCCGCCGTGCAGAAGGGCGACACGGCGCAGTTCAATGCCAATGCTTTCAAAACGAATCCCGACGCTAACGCCCAGGACTTGATAACCAAGATGCCCGGCGTCACGACGCAAAATGGCAAGGTGCAGGCCCAGGGCGAAGACGTGCAAAAGGTACTCGTTGACGGTAAAGAGTTTTTTGGCAACGACCCCGACGCGGTGCTGAAGAACATTCCGGCCGAAATCATCGACAACATCCAAGTGTTCGACCGCCAAAGTGAGCAGTCGCGCTTTTCGGGTTTTAACGATGGCAACACCCAGAAAACCATCAACATCGTTACGAAGAAGCAATACCGCAAAGGTCAGTTTGGGCGCTTTGTGGCCGGCGCAGGCGGTGGCCAGCAAACGGGCACTGGCTCATCGTGGGCGGAGCGCTACCAGGTCAGCGGCAACTACAACACGTTCAGCGGCAACCGCCGTATTTCGGTGGTCGGTCAATCAAACAACATAAACCAGCAGAACTTCGGCTCGGCAGACTTGCTCGGGGTTACGAATAACTCCCGTGGCGGCGGGGGCGGCAACGGCATTTCCCGCACCAACGCCATTGGCCTCAACTACTCTGATCAGTGGGGCAAGAACACGCAGGTGACGGCTAGCTATTTCTTCAACCTAGCCAACAACACTACCAATCAGCTGACCGACCGCATTTACGCCACCCGCGGCTCCAGCAGCGATACGCCTCTCAGCCAGCAGCAAACCTACCAGCAAACTTCGCTGGCACAGAGTCGCAACCTGAACCACCGCTTCAACCTGCGGCTGGAGCACAAGATTGACTCCGCCAACTCTATTCTGTTTATTCCTTCGCTGACGTTTCAGCGCAACAGCAGCAACAGCAATGTCGACGGACTCACGCAGGTAGGTGGCACGGAGCGCGGCAACACCAGCAGCAAATACAACTCGAAGGCTTCAAGCATTTCCTCCTCGAACCAACTGCTCTACCGGCACCGCTTCCACAAACCCGGCCGGACGATTTCGGTTGATTTGAACGCAAACTACAACACGCGCAACTCCGACAACTACCTCTACTCCTACTCTCGGTCGCTGTCGACCATCAGGGGAACCTCGCGCGATACCACCCTTGAAACCACGCTGGATCAGTTCTCCCACCTCAACCAAGTAGGGTGGCAACTCAACTCGGGCATTTCCTACACCGAGCCGCTGAGCAAGACGGACTTGCTGCAGTTCAACTATAACACTTCCTACGCGCCCAACAACTCTGACAAGCGCACCTACAATCTCTCGGAGCTGACAGGCAACTACGACGACCCGAATATTGGTCTGAGCAACGTCTTCAAGAGCAACTACCTCACGCAGGGCCTAGGGGCTAGCTATCGGCGCCAGACTAAGGATTATCAGATCATGGTGGGCGTAACGGGCCAGAAAGCTGACCTCAACAACCGGCAGCGCTTCCCTCAGGCAAGTGTACTCGATCGGACGTTCTACAACTTCCTGCCCAACGCCATGCTGCGCTACAACTTTTCGCGTGAGCGCAACCTACGCTTTAACTACAACGGCCGCACCTCCGCTCCTAGCATCAACCAGTTGCAGGAGGTAGTGAACAACTCCAACCCGCTGCAGCTCACCACCGGCAACCCCGACCTGATTCAGCAGTACCAACACGTGATGTCGCTGCGCTACTCGGCCTCGAAGCCGGAGAAGTCGACGTCGTTCTTCGTGGGTGCTTTTGCTACGTTCACCGATAACTACATTACCAACAGCACCTTCGTGGCCCTGCGCGACACGGCCATTGCCATCAATGGGGGCGTGGTACAGCTGCCGCTCGGTGGGCAGCTCACGCGGCCTGTCAACCTAGGTCAGCAGTATAACTTCCGCACTTTTGCCAACTACGGCATGCCCTTGGCCTTCATCAAGTCGAACCTGAACTTGAACGGCAGCGTGGGCTACTCGCGCACGCCAGGCCTCAACAATGAGCTGATCAACTACTCCCGCTCGCCTAGCGGCAACCTCGGGGTCACCATCAGCAGCAACATCAGCCCGAACCTAGACTTCACGCTTTCGTCGAACGGCAATGTGACGTACGCGCGCAACACCGTCAATACCCGCCTGAACACCAACTACTACACGCAAAACAGCTCGGCACGCATCAGCTGGATCGTAGGCCCCGGCATTTCGGTGCAAACCGACCTGACGCACATTTACAACCAGGGCATTGCCTCCGCTCCCACTCAGAAATACGTCCTTTGGAATGCCAGCATCGGCAAGAAAGTATTCCCCAACCAGCGGGGCGAGTTTAAAGTATTCGCCTTCGACTTGCTGAAGCAAAACCGTAGCATCCAGAACAACATCTCGACGGCCTATAACGAGACGGTGCGCACCAACAACTTGCAGCAGTACTTCATGGCCATGTTCACCTACAACCTGCGCAAAGGCAACGTGCCCCAACAGGGCGGCGACCAGAACCGCGACCGAAATTCCGATAACCCGAACCGTGGCAACTGGCGCCGTGGTGGGGACGGTGGCGGCATGGGCCCAGGTGGTGGAGGGCCTCCCGGCGGCGGTGGCGGTGGTTTCGGCCGTCCGCCTGGGGGCAACTAAAGTATCCGACGCCTGAGCAATGAGCCTAGCTTCGCAAGGGCAGCAGAAAGGTCCGAAACAGAGCCCTAGTGGTTGTTTCGGACCTTTTGTGCATTCAACTGGGTCGGGCTCATTGCACTTTCTGGCTAGCTTAAGCGCGGCGAATAGTACTTTTTACTGCGTGCCTCCCAGGATTTTTCTCCTACTTTGTAAGCTAAGGAGCCCGGAAATGCGTTGGGAGTGGCTCCTGCCTAGCTAAATTCTGCCCATGAAACGAATTGTGCTTTTGCTCTTTTGTCTGCTGCCGTTGCTGGCAGTGGCGCAGAGTGTCACAGTACCCCCTACCATTGAATTTGCCGGTTTACACCTGCGCCTGACGGATAAAGGCCGCCGCGCCGTGCAGGAAAAAGTGGACGCGCTGCGGCGCTATCAGCCCTCCTTTCAGGCCCGCGTCGACCTAGCGGATGCGTACTTCCCGATTATTGACCGAGTCTTCAAAGAAAAAGGCATCCCGCTCGATTATCACTACTTATCGCTGCAAGAAAGCGGCTTGCAGGGCGACGCCGAATCGATTCACGCGGCCGTTGGCTACTGGCAGTTTAAGCGGGAGTCGGCCGTGGAGCTAGGTGTGCAGGTGAATGATGCGGTGGATGAGCGCAAGCACATCACCGTAGCAACGTATGGCGCTGCGCAGTACTTGCTGCGCAACAACAAGGTGCTGCACAACTGGGTCAACACGCTGCTCACCTACAACCTAGGTCTGAGCGGCGCCAAGCCCTACACCCTCCCCACCGACTACGATGCGACCGAAATGGAGATTACGCAGGATACGCACCCATATATCCTCACGTTTCTGGCGCACAAAATAGCCTTTGAGCAAGCGGTAGGACAGAATCCGAACCCGCCCATGCTATTGCAGGAATTCCCGGCGGTGGGTGGCCAAACCTTATCGGCTATTGCCTTCAGCTTGCAAACGGAGGCCGACATCTTGGCCAAGCATAACCGCTGGCTGTTGGACAAAAAAGTACCCACCGACCGCGCCTACACCGTTCTCGTCCCCGTTACCGATCCTATTCAGCTGACGGCCATGGCGGCCAAGCAGAACCTAGGGACCAAAGGCCAACTGCTTTCCCAACCCGAAATGGACCCGCAAAACGCCGATTTCGTGCGCATCAACGGCTTGCGGGCCCTCATTGCACTGCCCGGCGACACGAAGGAGAGCCTAGCCCAACGCGGCGGATTGAAGATGCGCCGGTTCCTGAACTACAACGACCTGATGGCGTTCGACAACATCGTGGTTGGGCAGCCTTACTTCGTGCAGAAGAAGCGCGATAAAGCGGCCGTAGCCTACCACACCGCCCAGCCTGGCGAGAGTGTCGCCATTGTATCGCAGAAGTACGGGGTGCGTGCCAAAGCTATTTGGAACAAGAACCGCATGGCCCGCAATGAAGAGTTGCGCCCTGGTCGGGTACTTTGGCTGCAACACACCCGGCCCCGCGAAGTACCTATTGAGTATGCGCCAAGTACCAACGCAACCGCTCAGGCCGCTTTCGAGCGCCCCTTGGCCCGCCAAACGGCTAAGCCTACTCCGGCCGCTGCGCCGGCGCCGGCACCTAGCTCACCGAAACCCAAGGCAACCGAGCCAGAACCATATGCCGGCAACGTGGCTGCGCACAATCGGCTGGAGGAAGATGCAGCGGAAGAAGACAGCGTTACGATGACTTCCGGCGACTTAGCCACGGAAAATCTCAATGACCTGCCAGCTGCGCCCGCCGCTACCGTAACCACCGACTCTACTGCTGAAACTGAATCTACCACTGAACCTGCCGCCGCTCCGCCAGCGCCGGCAGCGCCCCGGACTGTGTATGCCGGGCGACCAACGCAGCAAGCCCCTTCAACGCCGACGCCAAGCACAGAGCCTGTGACCGAGGGCGCAGCCAGCAACCCTGCGGAAACGCCCGTGGCGAAAACACCTACTCCAGCACCGACTCCGAAGACGCCGGCCGCAGTCGTGCTGCGTGATCCGGCACCTGCCTCAACGCCAGCCGCCTCTAAGCCAGCCGCAACTACTGCGCCTTCTGGTGCGGCCGCCCCCTTAGTGGTGCCGGTAGCAACAGAGGCGTTGCCCGCAAATGGCTTGTACATCGTGCAGAAAAGCGAAGGAATCTATGCCATTGCCCGTCGCTACGGCTTGCGCCCCGCCGATCTGATTGCGTGGAACGAACTACCCCCGAACCCCTCGTTGCGCCTAGGCCAGACGCTGCGTCTCACGGGCCCTAGCACAGCTACGTCTGCTGCTACAACTGCCACGCCAACCACTCCAGCTCCAGCCGCCGCTCCCAAGCCGACTTCAAGCCCGGTATCAGCACCCGCCTCGGCGCCCAAGACCGCTGCGCCTGCCGCTACGGCTGCTCCTAGCCCACGCCCAGCCGCTGCTTCAGCGTCGACCGTTTCTTCTCCACCACCTGCCACGTCGCCTGCTCCGGCTACCAACGTCGTTCGGCACACGGTGGAGGCCAAGGAGTCGATGTACAGCATTTCGCGGAAGTATAAGGTGACGATCAAGCAGATAATGGAGTGGAACAACAAGCCTGATTTCAACGTGAAGCCAGGGGAAGTGCTCGTTATTCAGCCAGCTAATTAGTCTATCATCTCGTAACCTAGGTACTAGTAGCTCCCGGTGGCCATTGTAGCCGCCGGGAGTTTTTGTTTTAACGCTGTACTATCCGCTTCCTATTTTCTTCGGGTGGCCCTTTCCTATAGGCTTATAGCTAAATAGGCTATTTGTTTAAGATGAGTTGCAGGGCGAAAAATAGTGCTACACCGGGGCGTTCAGCCTCAATCCGAAAGACAAGGGAGGAGTGTCGAAGACCACCTCAACAGCTAGCGAAACAAGCTAAACTGCGACAGCTCGACCTAAACAAACCAGCTTTGTCGGCGGTAAACAGAAGATAGTCTCAACATACCTTGATACCCGAGCTTGCTTTCTGTTGCTGAGTAAAGCGCCAGGGAACCTAGGTTGCACCTTACCAAAATGGCTGTACTAAGTAGCCCCAACCGCACCCGGCCCTACGTTATTGCGTGGGTCTTCTCCCTCATTTTTTACTTCCTGGAATACGCCGTGCGCTCCGGTCCGGCGGTCATGCTTCCGGAGCTAGCGGGCGTGTTCGGCGTGAGCACCACGGAAGTCAGCTCTATCCTGGGCACGTATTATTACACGTATTCTTTGGCCGGGCTGATAGCCGGCATTGCCCTCGACCGCACGGGCGCTAAATTCGCGCTGCCGGCTGGCGTGCTCGTGGTAGCGCTCGGATGCGCGTTGTTTGCCGTACCGGGTTCCTGGGCTGGCAACGCCGGCCGTTTGCTGCAAGGCGCGGGGTCAGCATTTGCATTTACGGGCTCGGTGTACCTAGCCTCCCGCGGATTTCAAGCGCGGTCCTTGGCCACGGCTATTGGAGCTACGCAATGCCTTGGTATGCTAGGTGGTGCCCTCGGACAATCGGCCGCGGGACCCCTGATTCACAACGGATTTGATTTGCGCACCTTTTGGCTCCTGATGGGCGCAGCCAACTTTGCTACCTGCTTAGCACTGTTTTTCGTTACCCCAAATGATGCGGCTGAGCAGGCGCAACAACCCAGAGCTAAGGCTAGCTTACTGGAACCCTACAAAGTGGTTTTCCGCAATCCGCAGTCGTACTTGTGCGGGCTGATTGCCGGGTTGCTCTTCGCCCCGACCACCATCTTTGCCATGAACTGGGGCGTGGCTTCGTTGCAAAAAGACCAACAAATGAGCTACGCGGCTGCCACGTGGGCGTGCTCGATGGTGCCGCTGGGCTGGGTGGTGGGTTGCCCAATGCTCGGGTGGCTGGCCGACCGCCTAGGTCGCCGTAAGCCGGTGCTGTTTGGCGGGGCGGCCAGCATGATCTTGCTGGGCTTGCAACAGCTGTACTTACCTAGCTTGCTCCCACTGTATGTCAGCTTATTTCTGTTCGGCGTCGCCTCGGGCGCAGCTATGATTCCATATTCTATCATCAAGGAAGCCAACCCCGATGAGGTAAAAGGCAGCGCTACCGGCGCCATGAACTTCCTCACCTTTAGCGTGAGTGCCATCCTCGGGCCGATGTTCGCCCACCTCTACGGCCAAACGCTAGGCAACGCTGCCGACCCAGCCGCGCACTTCCAGACCGGCGGCTTGTTTTGGATCGGGTGCACGAGCGTGGCCATCGTGGCGGCGCTGCTGCTACGCGAAACGGGTACCGGCCGCAAAACGACCGTTTCGAAGCTGACGCACGGTTTTCAACCGGCGGCGCAGATGTCGCGCCATTGCATGGTTAAGCCCTTATCAGACGAAGCTGGTCCGGTTTAGCGTTAGGACCTAGCTCCATTGAATAAAGAGGATGGCTCTAAAAGCCATCCTCTTTTTGTTATTGACAATCGATATTATCGATTCGGCAGCTTTGCTGCCCCCTAGGTGCTTTCTGCCTTCACATCTTCCTACTATCTCCCACTTTCATTACTGTGCTCAGTATTTCTCTCTACAATCAAACTAGTATCAGCGCGCTGAGTAATGGCAAGCTGAACTATTCCCATAATTCAAACACATAGCAGCTCAGTTTTGCAAAAAGCCAACTATATCTGTTTAAAATACTACCTTCAAGTATTCCTTTCTCTTACTATTATAAGCTAACTTTTATGCGTCCATTTACTTCCTATTGGCCAACTTTTGGTGCTACACTTATCGGCTTACTCGTTGCCAACCAGGCGATGGCGCAGGCGCCCATCATTTCTAACGTTTTTCCCGCACCACATAGCTTCAAGCAACCCGTCACTACTCCTGTGTCGGCCACATTAACCCCCTTTACAACAGTCAGTCTAAAGGTATATAGCTCGCAGGCAGGCGGCTTACGGAGTGGTACTACCACCACCAATAACAACACAATTTCCTTTGCACCTGCTGCCCTTTTTCGAGCAGGCGAAACATTGTCGGCGACGCTCACGAGTCCAAACGGGGCCAAATACGCGTGGCAGTTTACAGCCGCCGTCTCAGGCGGCAGCGGCCGGTTTGAGGCGGGAGTAGTTACACCGATAAGCACCCAAAGCTACTCACAAGACTATCTGACGCTTGTCGACGTGGACGGCGACGCCGATTTGGATGTGCTAGCCCCTTACTACCTAGATCGGTATTCGTTGGGCGTGTTGCGTAATGACGGCACCGGCAAACTCGCGCCACTTGTTGACCTAAATGTGGCTACCCAGCGTTTCAGGCCGGGCGACGTGGATGGCGACGGCGACCTCGACCTTGTATATGCCATCAAAAGCACTGGCCTAGGCGTGTTGCGCAACAACGGCGCGGGTACCTTTACTCCTGTGTCAGGCATTATTAGTACAAGCACCGAGGTTGTTGCGCTCGCATTAGGCGACTTGGATAGCGACGGCGACCTAGATCTTATCTTCTCGGAAGGTGGCAGTAAGACGCTTCAAGTTCGCCTGAACAACGGGGCAGGCGTGTTCACGGGCAACGGGCAGGTTAGCATCTCCTCTAGCGCAATACGAATAGAGCTTACCGATCTTGATAACGACGGTGACTTAGATGCGCTAACTGGCTACGGCGGCACAACAGCTGGTCCCCTAAACATTCGTCTGAACAATGGTCAAGGACAGTTCTCTGGGACAACTGAATTGCCGGTGGGCGGCTACCGGGGCAACATCGGCCTGGCCGATTTCGATGACGACGGCGACGTCGATATTGCCGTTCCACTTTTTGAGCCTGATGGAAAGCTTAGCCTATGGCGCAACAATGGCAACGGCACCTTTGCGAAAGGACCTGACTTATCAATTGGCAGCGCGCCACAAGTAGTAGAGATAGGCGACGTTGATGGTGACAAGGACCTAGATATTATCACCGATGCCCGAGAAAATAGCTCCTCGGCGAACTCTGTCAATCTGAACTTGAATACTGGCACAGGCAACTTTATCCGACAAGCAAGTATTCCGACCGGCCCGTTCCCGATAGACCTTACACTCGGCGACATGGACAACGACGGTGACTTGGATTTGGTCGTGTATAGCCTCAGTGGCAACAGCAACGATCTGAGAGGCCAAATAATCGTGCATCGCAACGCAAATACGATACTAGCTACTCAGCAAACGGCGCTCAAAGTTCCAGCTATGGGTGCTTGGCCAAACCCGGTGGAGCGTGGCGCCGACCTCCACTTCGAAACCGCTACCGCTACCGGTGGTAAAGCGGCCCTGTACAACACCTTGGGTTGTTTGGTGCGCGAGCTGGCTTTCGAAGGACAAACCTCAACACTGCCTACGGCTGGCTTGACACCAGGAGTGTATTTGCTAACAGTAACCCCAATAGGGCAACACGGCACTACAAAACGCGTGATCTTACGTTAGTAGCCAACCGCATCTCGCTCACGTCGCTTCGTGGGTAACTAGTTGCCGGGAAGATGGCAATGCAAAGGATGGCTCGAAAAGCCATCCTTTTTTGTTATTGATACACAGAAACATCCGGTTCGGCAACTTTCCTTTCCCAGTTGGCGGCGGTAACTTTACTGAACGCTAGGTGCTTTCTGCCTTCAACTCTGCTTACTATGCCTGTTTTCTCCCACCTTCATTGCCACACCCAGTATTCCCTCCTCGACGGCCAAGCTAGCATTGGCGCGCTGATGAAGAAAGCGCAGGCCGACGGCATGCCCGCCGTCGCTCTCACCGACCACGGCAACATGTTCGGCGCCTTCAACTTTGTGGCCGAGGCAAACAAGTACAACGTAAAGCCCATCGTAGGCTGCGAGTTTTACTTGGTAGAAGACCGGCACAAGAAGCAGTTCAGCCGCGAAAAAGGCGAGCGAGACGTGCGTCACCACCAGCTGCTGCTGGCGAAAGACCAGGCCGGCTACCACAACCTAGCGAAGCTCTGCTCTCTGAGCTTTATCGAAGGTGTGTATTCCAAATACCCGCGTATCGACAAGGAGCTGCTGCTTCAGTACCACGAGGGCCTGATTGCCACGTCGTGCTGCATCGGTGCGGAAATTCCGCAGGCGCTGCTGTGGAAAACGGAAGAGGAAGCTGAGAAACAGCTGAGATGGTGGCTTGATGTGTTCGGCGACGATTACTACATCGAGATTCAGCGCCATGGCATCGAGAACATCGACAACACCGGCAAAAGCCAGGAAGACCTGAACCAGGTGCTGCTGAAGTGGGCCAAAAAGTACAACGTCAAGGTCATTTGCACCAACGACTCCCACTACGTCAACCAGGAGGACTTTGCGCCCCACGACTTGCTGCTGTGCGTGAACACCGGGGAGGAGCACAGCATCCCGGTGGGCGACTTCGAGACCAAGTACTTCCGCCTGATGTCGTCGGAGAAGAGGGTGCTTTACGACCACCTAGACAATCTACGCCCCCTAGCTTCGTCCGACGACCAAGTGCGACGTCAGCTCATGCGTATCGATGAGGAAGCTCAGATGCCTAGACCTAGGTCGCGCTTCGGCTTCCCCAACGACCAGTTCTATTTCAAGAGCCAGGAGGAGATGAACCACTTGTTCCGGGATGTGCCGGAAAGTGTGGATAACACGAACGAGATTGTGGATAAGATCTCGCCGCCCAAACTGGCCCGCGACATCCTATTGCCCAATTTCCCGCTACCTGCCGGCTTTGCCAACGCCGACGAATTCCTGCGGGAGCTAACGTACGTGGGGGCTTTTGGACCGAGTGCCGGGAAAGGTATCGTGACGATGACTAAGCCGCCCCGTTACTCCGAGCGCACGCCTGAAATCGATGAACGGCTGGAATACGAGCTGCGCATTATTCAGACGATGGGCTTCGCGGGCTATTTCCTCATCGTGCAGGACTTCATCAACAAGGGCCGCGACATGGGCGTGGCGGTGGGCCCGGGCCGGGGCTCAGCCGCAGGCTCGGCGGTGGCGTACTGCGTCGGTATCACCAACATCGACCCGATTAAGTACTCCCTGCTGTTCGAGCGTTTCTTGAATCCCGAACGTGTGTCGATGCCTGATATCGACATCGACTTCGACGACGTAAACCGCCAGCGCGTGATTGACTACGTGGTGGATAAGTACGGCAAAACGCAGGTGGCCCAGATTATCACCTTCGGTACCATGGCCGCCAAGTCCAGCATCAAGGACGTGGCGCGGGCCATGGAATTGCCGCTGCCGGTGACCAACGAGCTAGCGAAGATGGTTCCTGAGAAGCCCGGCACTACCCTAGCCGGCGCCTTTGCTGAAAACCAGGAGCTAGATATGATCCGGCGCGACGATGCGCCCGATAACCTCCGCGGCCAGATCTTGCGCTTGGCGGAGAAGCTCGAAGGCTCGGTGCGTAACACCGGTATCCACGCGGCCGGCGTCATCATCGCTCCCGACGACATCACCAAGTACATCCCGGTTTCGACCTCCAAAGACTCGGACCTGCTCGTGACGCAGTTCGACGGCAAGGTGATTGAATCGGCCGGCATGCTCAAGATGGACTTCTTGGGCCTCAAAACGCTCACGATCATCGTGGACGCCTTGGAGCTGATCAAGAAGAATCACGGCGTTGATATCAACATCGACGATATTCCGCTCGACGACCCTAAGACCTACGAGCTGTACCAGCGCGGCGATACTATCGGCACGTTCCAGTTTGAGTCCGAGGGTATGCGCATGTACCTCAAGGACCTCAAGCCCACCAACATCGAGGACTTGATTGCCATGAACGCCCTATACCGGCCGGGTCCGATGCAGTTCATTCCGAACTTCATCAACCGCAAGCACGGTCGGGAAGTGGTAGAATACCCGCACGAACTGCTGGAGCCCATCCTGAACTACTCTCAGGGCATCATGGTGTACCAGGAGCAGATCATGCAAGCCGCCCAGATTTTGGCCGGCTACTCCCTCGGTGGCGCCGACTTGCTGCGCCGCGCCATGGGTAAGAAGGACATGAAGAAGATGGCCTTGGAGCGCGAGAAGTTCTGCAAGGGCGCGGCTGAGCTGCACAGCATCAAGGAGAAGAAGGCCAACGAAGTATTCGACGTGATGGAGAAGTTTGCGGCCTACGGCTTCAACCGCTCTCACTCCGCCGCCTACTCGGTCGTAGCTTATCAGACCGGTTATCTGAAAGCTAACTACCCCGCCGAGTACATGGCTGCCGTGCTGACCAACAACATGTCGGACATCAAGAAGGTGACGTTCTTCATCGAGGAAGCCCGCCGCCAGGGTGTGCCCGTGCTAGGTCCCGACGTGAACGAATCGATCCTCAAGTTCAACGTAAACGAAAAAGGCCAAATCCGTTTCGGTATGGCTGCCGTGAAAGGCGCCGGCGAAGCGGCTATTGAGAACATTGTAGCGGAGCGCAGTAAAAAAGGACCGTTCACGGATATTTTCGACTTCTCGAAGCGTGTGAACCTGCGGGCCGTCAACAAGAAGACGTTTGAAAGCCTAGCTTTATCGGGCGCCTTCGACTCATTCGAGCGTTACCACCGCCGTCAATTCGTGGAAGCGCCCGGCGGTGACCAGAACCTCATCGACAAGGCGGTCCGCATGGGCCAGCAGTACCAAGCTGACCAAGATTCGGCCCAGCAAAGCTTATTTGGCGGTGGCGCGTTCGGCGCGGTGGCCATGCCCCTGCCCAAAGTGGCCGATATGGAGCCCTGGCCCGCTACCGAGCAGCTGCGCCGCGAAAAGGAAGTGGTAGGCTTTTACCTCTCCGGTCACCCACTCGATGACTTCAAATTGGAAATCGACTCCTACTGTACCTGCGGTCTTGACAAAGTAGAGAGCTACAAAAACCGCGAAGTAACCGTAGCCGGTCTGATTTCGAACGTGATGTTCAAGACGACCAAGACCGGCCAGCCGTTCGTGTCGTTCAGCGTGGAAGATTATGAATCGAGCTTGAACCTAGCTTTGTTCCGCGACGATTACTCGCGCTTCAGCTCCATTATCAACCCGCGCAACTACGACAAGGAGCAGGTGCCGCCCATGTACATCCGGGGCAAGTACGCCCAGCGCTTCCGCGACTCCGACCAGTTTGAGTTCAAGATTCTGACCATGGAGCCGCTGTTCAACGTGGCCGAAAAGCTAGCCAACGGCGTGCGCGTGCAGCTCAACCTTCGCACCGTGACCGAGCCCTTTATGGACCGCTTCATGGCCGCCGTGGAGGAATCAGCCGGCTCTAAGAAGCTGGAAATCAAGTTTGCCGAGCCGCACGAGCATCTCACCGTGGACACCTATTCGCGCCGCTACCGCATCGAGCCGAAAGCCTTCATCCGCAAGATGCGGGAAATGGAGATTGAGGCCTGCCAGCTGATCTAGGGCTTTTTCTCCCACCTACTAGTCACGTCTAGCACTACATTCTTCCCAGGATGTAGTGCTAGCTATTTCACACCCTTTCCCTTTGCACCATGAAGTTTCGCACCCGTCGACGCGCCTTACAGCTACGGACCAGAGTAAACGACTCGCTACAATTTAATCCATTCGTTTTTAGCCGTTTGTTCTTTCTGTGGGCGTTGATCGGGATAATGGGTGGCGTCTTGGCGGGCGGCTATTGGATTGTGCTTGAACACCTCATGGAGTGGCTGGCCCTGGTACCAGGTCTCTGGGTTATTCCACTCATGGCTACGGCCGGGTTGCTGGCCGGACTAGTCATTTATAAGCTTGGCGACCCTGGCGAGATGGACTTGATTGTGAACAACATCCGTTTCAAAGGGGGGCAGCTAGACCCTCGGAATAATCTTTCCATGATTCTGTCGTCGTTGGTGTGTATTGCCAGCGGCGGCAGTGCTGGCCCCGAAGCGCCACTAGTACAAGTAGTGGGCTCTACGGGTACGTGGCTGGCTCAGCGCTTTCGCCTGCGTGGCGAAGACTTACGCTCACTTAGTATCGCGGGCATGGCAGCAGCTTTCACAGCTCTATTTGGGGCGCCACTCGGCGGTAGCTTGTTTGCTCTGGAAATCCTGCATCACCGCCATGTGGTCGAGTACTACCAGGCGCTCATTCCGGCGTTTGTGGCTAGCTGCTCCAGCTACATCATCTTCGTTTTAATTACGCACACGGGCCTAGGTCCTACGTGGCAATTTCCGCTCTATACTTCGCCCAATCTTAACGACTGTTTTCTGGCCGTTCTGTATGCGCTGGCAGGAACCGCGGTGGGGTGGCTGTTTATTTTCATTGTGCGGCGTTGCCGAAGTTTGTTTCGCAGCCGACGCTTGCCCATTTATTGGAGGATGGCTTTGAGTGGTATCTTGCTCGGCGTTATTGCCTACTTTGTGCCGCTCGCGCGTTACTTTGGGCACGACCAGTTGGCTGAGTTGCTGCACATGACGTTCTCACCTCAGTTTCTACTACTTTTGATGGGTGCCAAGCTGCTCGCTATTGCACTGACGGTAACTTCGGGGTGGCGCGGCGGTTTCATTATTCCGCTGTTTTTCGTGGGTGCCGTTACTGGGCTGCTCCTGCACTCCTTATTCCCCGATCAAAACCTGTCACTCATCCTGATCAGCTGCATGGCGGCCATCAACGCCTGCGTCACGCGCACGCCCATCAGCACGACGGTACTGCTCGGTACGCTCACTGGCTTTCATAGTATCGTACCGGTCATGTTTGCTAGTCTCACGGGGTTTTTCCTTTCGCCCAAAATGCCGCTGATCAACGCTCAGCTAGGTGTATACACGGAGGAAGAAGAGTAACTAGTTACTTTGTTAGAGTTATAACAGGCATCGCTCGCAAATAAGTCTAGGTGCGTACCGCGAAGGCAGAAGAATTTGCCTTAACAAAATGCTTTTTGGCTAAGAAGAAAGAGTAGAAATATTTCTTTCAATTTTTATTGAAAGTTCGAAATACTCTTTTACATTTGAACCATGCAACTCGACGAAGCCAAAAGCAAATTCATAGAAGGCTGGGGCACCCTAGGTTCGGCCTGGGGCGTGAGCCGGACGATGGCGCAGGTACACGCGTTGTTGCTGGTGTCGCCGAACGCGCTGAGCACCGAAGACATCATGGATCAGCTTCAGATTTCGCGGGGCAACGTGAACATGAACGTGCGCGCACTCATGGATTGGGGTATCGTGCGCAAAGAGCTCCGCCCCGGCGAGCGGCGCGAGTTTTTCTCCGCTGAGAAAGACATTCACCGGGTAGCTACCCTCATTTTGCAAGAACGCCGCAAGCGGGAGTTAGAACCCATCATGCGTGTACTCGGCGAAATCAGCCAAGTAGAGCCCTCTCTTACTTCTACTCCTGAAGAAACAGAGGCTTTCACAAAAATGATAGCCAGTGTACAGAGCTTCGCCAACTTCGCGAATAGCGCTGCTTCTACGCTCATCAAAGCGGATGAAAACTGGTTTCTGAGCACGTTTATGAAGCTGATGCGCCCAGGCTAAATAGGCAGCTTATTTTTTTGCTTCAATATTTCAAATTTTATTGAAAGTTTAGAATTAATAAAACACTTCTACTCTAACTACTTTCGTCATGGAAAAGCCCAAGATGATTGTTGCTGGTGGCAACGGGTTTCTCGGGAAACACCTAGCTCACCACTTCACAGCACTTGGCTATCAAGTAATTATCCTGACTCGCAAACGAGGCTATCGCATTGGTATGCTGCATTGGGATGGGCACACGCTTGGGCCATGGACGAAAGCGTTGGAAGGCGCTGCAGTGGTGCTCAACCTAGCAGGTCGCTCAGTAGATTGTCGCTACAACATCGTTAATCAATATGCTATCATCCGCAGCCGCCTTGATAGTACCAAGGTGCTAGGTGAAGCCATTGCCTGCTGCCAAAACCCTCCAGCTGTATGGCTGAATTCTTCGACGGCCACCATTTACACCGACACGAAAGACGAACAGCCTGCCAATACGGAAGCAGTTGGCAATATCGGCCGGAACTTCTCGGAGCGGGTAGCGCAACAGTGGGAAGCCGAGTTTTGGGTAGCCGCTACGCCACGCACCCGCCGCGTAGCCTTGCGTACTGCCATTGTGCTAGGGGCCGATGGCGGCGCCCTACCGGTAATGGCGCGGCTAGCTCGCTGGGGCTTAGCTACCCCGCAGGGCGATGGCCGACAGTGGATAAGCTGGCTGCACATCAATGATTTCTGCCAGGCCTTGGAGCTTCTGATTGCGCGTCAAGACTTAGAAGGCACTTTCAATCTTTGCGCCCCACACCCCATTCGCAACGAGGACTTCAATGCGCAGCTTTGCCAGCACTACCAGCCTAGGTGGCAGCTGCCTCAACCTAAATGGCTGCTAGAAATCGGTGCATTTCTGCTCCGCACCGAAACCGAGCTAGTTCTGAAAAGCCGCAAGGTAGTGCCTCAACGGCTGCTAGAAAGCGGCTTCATGTTTCGCTTTCCTACCTGCAACCTAGCGCTGGCCAACTTACTCCCACAGCTACCCTAGCTTTTTGTATGCGCAATGCACGCCCTCCTACCCTGTATTCGCCTTCTCAATTTTCAGCTTTAACCATTCACTTCTAATCTAAAAATCATGAACTATTATCTGTTAGTCTACGGGGCTTATCTGCCCATCACGGTACTCCTAACGGTATGGGTAGCCCGTACCCTCTTCACCAATGGCCGCACTTTTCTGGTCGACATTTTTCACGGCAACGAAGCCCTCGCTGACTCTGTCAACAAGCTGTTAATCACGGGTTTTTACTTAATCAATGTAGGATATGCTACGCTCACTTTGCGTAGCACGGCCGAAGTGCACAGCTACCAACAGACCGTCGAGACGCTCAGTGTTAAGGTCGGAACGATCATTCTCATCCTGGGCGCGATGCACTTCTTCAACCTCTACGTCTTCTACAAACTGCGCAACCGCGCCCACGACGACGCTCGTACGCTAGACTTTGTGCTGAACAAACCTCAGTAGCTTCTGTTGCTAGCCTTGGTTTGACCACTACCAAGGTAGAAGCGTTCAACAAATCATGTATATACGTTTATCGATTCGTTTTTTGAACTTTATACATTGCAGCTTGTTGAACTCCCAACTGCTACCTTGCGGCCTGGTTGACCGTAAACAGCACATCTTTTGAACATAAACCCCGACTATCATGGGACACAAAGCCATCGAAATTACCGATGCTAACTTCGACCAAATTATCAACTCCGATAAGCCTGTACTCGTGGACTTCTGGGCCGAGTGGTGTGGCCCGTGCCGCATGGTTGGCCCGGTAGTGGAAGAGTTGGCTGGCGAATACGAAGGCAAAGCCGTTATCGGCAAAGTTGACGTAGATTCTAACCCTCAGACGTCGGCCAAGTTCGGCATCCGCAGCATCCCGACGCTGCTGGTGTTCAAAAACGGCCAAATCGTTGATAAGCAAGTAGGTGCCGTTCCGAAGCACGTACTCGCTCAGAAACTAGATGCGCAAGTAACCGCTTAGTTCACCTAGGCACTTCATAGAAAAGCCCCGCTCTTTCTTAAAGGAGCGGGGCTTTTTCGTGTTCTAAAGGCTAGACCTTATTTGCTGCGACCATCGTGGTCACGGTCGTTCTTGTGCTCAGCTTCCCACTTCGTACGTTCGGCGGGCGTCACTTTGTGGTTTTTGTCGTAGCCGTAGTTGAAATCTTTCCCCTTGGCGCCGAAACCTGGGCGGTCGTTCTTATGGTCGGCCTCCCATTTGGACCGCTCCGCAGCAGTTACCTTGTGGTTCTTATCGTAGCCATAGTTGAAGTCCTGGTCGTTCTTCTTGAAGCCTTTGCCATCCTTCTTGTGCTCGGCTTCCCACTTGGCACGCTCGGCAGGAGTAGGCTTGTGGTCTTTGTCGTGCTTACGATCCTTGTCATGATCATCTTGCCGACCTTCTTGGTAGCTAGTACCAATAGTTAGCGGGAGTTTAGCGGCGTTGGAAGTGGTGGAAGCTAGCAAGCAAAAAGCAGCAGCAACGGAAAGCAGGGAAGTTTTCATAAGAAAAGCAGTTACGCTTATTGAGTTGAAAGGGAGCAATCGGGATCCATTGTGCCCGATACTGCTCGGAAAGGAAGTTTTAAGACGCGTCTTCCCTTCTTAACTCAAGCGTTATGCCAGCTGGCCTCGGCCCAAACTATGCTTAAATCAACAAGTACTTCACGTACAGCTGCTTATTGAAATTACCCTCTCAAAGCAACCGATGGAGAGACCGGTTTAACCGACCGAGGCATCACAAGCCGTCGTCCGGATAACCTGCGCGCGCTTCCGTTGGTGGCTCCTGGGCCGGACGTATGCCGTGTAATAGCGTAAATGATGGAGCAAAGTGGATTGGCAACGTGTACGTCATAGCCGTCGGCACATTATACTCGGAGCCGGGTCGGAATGCGGGCAGGCTAGCTACTACACGCCTAGCTTCGCTGTCGGCCTCGGGAGAGAGCCCGCGCACGACGTGCACCTGCCCTACTTGGCCATCTTCGCCAACGGTGTAGGTCACGTATACGCTGCCCGTAATATTGCGCTGCCGGTCAGTTTTGGGGTAAACGGTATTACGGGCTAGGTAACTGAGCAATGCAGCTTCGCCGCCCGGAAACTCCGGTGCGCGCCGGCGCTGTCCTGCGGCCAAGCTAGGGCTGCCATCAGCTTGATACAGCGCTAGGTTCAAACTACGCCCTTGGTTTAGGCGCTCTACAGCACTCAGCTGACCCGTATTAAAGTAGTAGTGCCATTCGCCGTGCTGCCTCCCTACCAAATAATGCCCCTCCGAACGCTTTTGTCCGTTGCGATGCACACTAAGCCAGCGTCCAGTACGTCGCCCGTTCGCGTATTCGCCACGCTGACTTACGCGTCCGTCCTCGTACCAGGCTAGGTATAAGCCATTCGCTACATCATCGTGGTAGTGTACTTGGCTAGCTTTGGCCCCATTGGGGTGAAACCAGGTAAACAGACCATTGCGCACCGCTGGATCAATGGCCGACAGCGTCCCTTGTAGCAGCAACGTACCGGCTAGTGAGTACTCGCGCATGACGTGCCCGCCAGCTTCTTCTTTCTGATCTACTACGCGATAATGCGTAGCACTATCCGGCACGGTTGCCTGGTTCCGGGCATTTAGGTAGACTGCTGGCAAGCTCTGCGCATAACTCGCGCGGGGAGTTACACCTAACAACAAAAGCGATAAGGTAGGTAAACAGACTCTCATGAGCTAGGACACGAGCGAAACAGGACAGCCACGAAAGATACTCACTTTCAGAAGCGTAGGAAAGAATATATACTAGTAATTAGCTTAGCCAATACTTGTCCGTTGTAAGCTCAACTTTTAGAACGGTATTTCGTTATGCTATTACTTTCTCACCTAATATTTCTCCCTATGTTCCGCGCTCTTCAGCTTACCTGTTTGCTGAGCCTAGTTGGCTCCGTTGCAATGGCACAAACTCCTACTACCCAGCAGGCGAGCCACAGCAGCACTTCCACAAAAACGTCGAAGACGACTACCAAACCCGCCGTTGCTACTTCCACTACGAAGACCACTACTTCCACGGGAGCCACGAGCACAAAAGCTGCTTCGACCAAAACCACTACTACTCCGGTGCACAAAGAGTCATCGGCCGCTTCTAGCAAGACGACCAAAACGACAACCAGCACCAAAACAACCATGTAGGCTAACAACCTAGGTCCAACAAAAAAGAGCGCCCATAACTGGGCGCTCTTTTTTGTTGGACCTAGCTAAGCGCTTAGCGAAGCTGTACAGGACGGTTAAGCGTTTCTTCAAGCGAGATAAGCGTCTCGGTGCGTTCGATGCCTTCAATGTGCTGCACTTGGTCGTGGAGCACGTCGCGCAGGTGCTGCGTATCGCGGCACACAATGCGAGTAAACATCCCGTAGTTACCCGTCGTGTAGTAGATACTTACCACTTCCGGGATCTTTCGTAACTGCTCAGCCACGCTGTTGTATAGCGAGCTTTTCAGCAGATAGATACCCAAGAAAGCGGTCATTCCATAACCTAGCTTCTGATAATCAACGCGTAAGGTAGCACCTTGCACAATACCTAGCTCCTCCATCCGGGCCATCCGGACGTGCACCGTACCTCCCGAGACATGCACCTTCCGCGCAATCTCAGTATAGGGCATTTTGGCGTCTTCTAGCAACAGCGCCAGAATCTTACGATCGGTGTCATCAAGTTCGTAATTCCTCATATTATTTGGGTGGGGTGATTATTCGGCTTTCAAAAATAATAGCTAAAAATTAAAAATAGTGTAAATTTTCAATTGAAAGCCATCAATGTTTTTATAATAAGGATTCTTCCTCTACATTTGTCATAATCAATCGCGAACGGCGAGCGATTCAAAATGTAGAATGATGAAATTGGCAGACATGCCCTCCTCTCTCGGGGGTGGTGATTTGGGAGAAACTGGTCCGGCGGCCGGCTAACTACACCGTGGAGGTTCGAACCCTTCTTCTACAGCTTTTTGGGTGGACAATGTGTGAGGGGAAAAACGGAACGTATCTGGGTGGGTGCGTTCTTATTTAAGAGGCTGCATCTGGGTGGGTGCAGCCTTTTTATTTTATATTCTTATCCGTTTTTGCACGGCGAATCTACGTAAAAAGGGAGCCAACAGTCGTGACTGTGGCTCCCTTTTTTATTGTTTATCTAGCAAACTACTCAGTCAAACTGCGTTAGTATTTGAAAATCGGCAAGATTGAGCGGCTGATTTTGCGATTAGCGGCTGGCAACTGGCGCTGCCTGCTGATGGTAGCTAGCGAGCCCAGCATCTAAGAACTTTACAAAGTCAGCGACATCAGGCTCGTAGGCTACGGGGGTCACGATGGGCTGGTTGCTGGTGCCGTCAGGGTTCAGGAGCACGTAGTAAGGCTGGGCATTAACGCCGTAGTTTACTACTTGCAAGTCCGCGTTCTGCTTACCTAGCGTCGTTTTCTCCTGCCCATCGCGCTTCGAGGTGTACCATTCGTCTTTAGGCAACTCAGTTTTGTCGTCGACATACAAAGCCACTACCACGTAGTCCTCGCGTAGGCGCTTGAGTACTTGCGGATCGCTCCAAACGGTAGCTTCCATCTTGCGGCAGTTCACGCAGGCGTGGCCCGTGAAGTCAATAAAAATGGGCTTGTGCTGCTGACGTGCACAACGTTTGGCTTGCTCTAAGTCGAAGTAGCCTTGCAAACCGTGTGGCAGTTCGAGGTACTCTGTATACCGTGGCTGCTCACATAAGGTGTTAGCCGCCGCTACAGCAGGTGCTTCCGTGTTGGCTAGGCTGAAATCCCGGTTGCTTTGGGGCGGCAGGTAGCCGGCTAGCAGTGGCAATGGTGCACCAAACAAGCCTGGCACCAAGTACACCATAAAGCTGAAAGCAAGTACTGCCATCAACAAACGGCCGACGCTAACGTGGGGCAAGTCGCTGTCGTGGGAAAGCTTGAACTTACCCAGCAGGTACAAGCCTAACAGAGCTGACAACACAATCCACAGCACCAAATACACGTCGCGGTTGAGGATATTCCAATGGTAAGCTAGGTCAGCCATGCTCAAGAATTTGAGAGCCAGCATTAGTTCGACGAAGCCTAGTACCACCTTCACCGTATTAAGCCAGCCTCCTGACCGCGGTAAGCTCTTGAGCCACGAAGGAAAAATGGCGAACAGGGTAAAAGGCAGCGCAAACGCTAACGAGAAGCCAAACATGCCGACTACTGGCATAATCGTTTGGCCGCGGGCAGCTAGGCCAAGCACCGTAGCCACGATAGGACCTGTGCAGGAAAACGACACGAGCACCAGCGTAAAAGCCATAAAAAATACCCCTAGCCAACCGCCTTTGTCGGCTTGCGCGTCGGCCTTATTCACAATGGCGTGCGGTAGTGTAATTTCGAACAGCCCTAAAAACGACAGGCCGAACACCACAAAGACCACAAAGAAGATCAGGTTAGGCAGCCAGTGCGTGGCCATGAAGTTGGGTCCGTCTTCCCCCAGCAGTCGCGCTACTACGACCCCAATGATGGTATAAATCAGAATAATAGACAACCCGTACACCAAAGCCTTCAAAATACCTTGGCTGCGGCTGTCGGCGCTACCGGTGAAGAACGACACCGTCATGGGTACCATGGGGAATACACAGGGCGTAATTAGGGCAGCTAAGCCAGAGAGAAAAGCGACAAAGCCAAAGCTCCATAAACCGCCACCATCAGCAGCGGCGCCAGCGGTAACAGCTGGTGCTACCACGGCAGCAGATGCATTGCTCGGAGTTGAGCCGGGCGCGTTGGTAGTAACAGATGACGTGGCTGCGGCGGCCGACCCCGTAGTTGTATCAACTGGGGCAGCTGCTATTGACGAGGTAGCTGCTGTAGCTTTTTGGGGCGCTACGGTGGCCAAGGCAACACTATCAGCTGAAGCTGGGGTGAGAGCCCCAGTTGGTTTGCTAGGCTTGGCAGGAGCCGCCGCTTTGCCCGTCACGTCGATCGTACCAAAGCTCAGCTTTTCGTCGCCGGGGATGCAGCGCCCATCTACGTCGGTGCAGCTCTGGTATTCTACGCTAGCTTGAATGGTGAGCGGCCCTGGCTGGAGCACCCGAATGCGCTGACGAATCTGGCCAGTTTTTTCAAAGTACATGACGTCGCCTTTAAAAACGTCGTCGAAATGCTTCGTTGCCCCAACCGATTTGGGTTTGCCTACGATTTCATAAGCAGCACTTTTCGGAAAAGTGAAAGAAAATACCGTTGGACCTAAGTCCGGATCGAAGTCGGTAGCGTAGAGGTGCCACTTATCGTCGATTTTAGCATTTACAATCAACTCTATTTCCTCTCCTACTTGAGCGGCCGGTTTGCTGACGGCAGTAGAGAGTTTGGTGGGCGTGAGCACCTGGGCCGAAGCTGCCAGCACAAAGCACCATGCGAGCAGAAAGGTCAGCAAACTTATTTTTCGAGGCATAAACAGGCAGTAACAAAGAGGCAAAGTTCAGTAAGAGAACAAACAAAGTTCGGCAGGAAGTGTCACACTTTCTGCTATAAGCATTTATAATCCAGATGAACTAGCATGCATGCCAGACTGTTGTCTTGTTCTTTACTCCGAACCGCTTGAGCGGAATCTCGTACTTTTGTGATAAAATGGGTGCTAGGCCGGCTAAGCCTATGCAACCGACACTATGGGCTTAAACATACTATTTACCGTTCTGCTGGTTTTGCTGAACGGATTTTTTGTAGCAGCAGAGTTTGCTTTGGTCAAGCTACGTATCTCCCAAATGGAGGTCAAAGCACAGGAAGGCAATCGATTAGCAAAGCTAACTCTCTCGCTACTCCACAACCTCGATGCTTATCTTTCCGCAACTCAGCTAGGTATTACACTCGCCTCCCTTGCCCTTGGCTGGATCGGCGAGAGTGTTGTAGCTGAGATTGTATTGGCTATTATTCACAAGCTTGATCTGACTTGGTCGGCCGATACAGTGCACCGCGTTGCACTAGGCACATCTTTTTCGCTGATCACCACCTTACACATTGTAATTGGGGAGCAAGCGCCTAAAGTGCTAGCGATTCAGCAGCCTGAAAACACGAGCTTGATCATCGCAGCCCCTTTGCGAGGCTTCTACCTCATCACGTTTCCGTTTATCTGGATGCTTAATAAGCTATCGAACCTGGTAGCGGGCTTCTTTGGTGGTCAGGTGTCGCACAGCGGGGATGTGCACTCCGCCGAAGAGATTCGGTTGCTGCTCGACCAGAGCAAACAGAGCGGTGAGATTCAGGAGTCGGAGCACGAGTTGATCGAGAATGTGTTCGAATTCAACGACCGGATGGTGAAGCAAATCATGGTGCCGCGCACCAAGATTGCTGCCATCGATGTAAAGTCGCCGCAAGACACCGTCCTCGAAACGGTGTACAGCGAGGGATACTCTCGCATTCCCGTGTACGAGGAGTCGATTGACAATATCGTGGGTATTCTCTACGTGAAAGACTTGCTCCAGCTTATCCGGCGCAATGAGTCGGTAGAGCTTTCCAAGATTATGCGCCCGGCTTACTTTGTACCTGAGACGAAGAAGATCAACCGCTTGCTGCGCCAGTTTCAGCGCAAGCACATGCACATTGCCATTGTGAGCGACGAGTTTGGCGGCGTTTCTGGTATCGTCACAATTGAGGATATTATCGAAGAGCTAGTAGGCGAAATTCAGGACGAGTACGACAACGAGGTGCCTGTGGTAGAAAAAGTCTCGGAGAACGAATACCGGGTAAACGCTGCAACCCCTATTTCTGACGCGAACGAGTACCTACCCTACGCGCTACCCGAAGGCGAAGATTACGAAACGGTAGGCGGCCTGCTCAACCTGATTTATGGGAACATTCCAGAAGTAGGCGACGTCGCTGTGCTCGAAAATTATGAGTTCCGCATTCTGAAGCGCTCGAAGCGCGTGGTAGAGTTGGTACAGCTACGCGTTACGAATACGCAACAGCAAGATGAGCAGCCAGATAGCGAGTTAGATCTATAACCTTCCCATACTTGGTTTTCACGCAAAAAGGGAGGCTCTACAAATGTAGAGCCTCCCTTTTTGTTGACATTCAACTGTTGAACCTAGGTAAGCAACATTAATTACGTACCTCGCATCAGAGCTATAATCAACATGACCACGCCGGTAGGAAAAATGATTCCGCCGATGGTAGAAACGAAATTTGCTTCCCCAATCAAGCCACCGATTAGAATAACCACAGCACCGATACCGATAAAGATACCGTCTCTACCAGCACTTGAGATTCCTTTTCGGCGCTTTGTTCATTTTTTACAAACACTATTCCGCTTTAAACCAGCTAGCATACAGCACATAATTGTCGGCTGTGCGTAACAAATTGCTACGTTGTTCTTCTGTCACCGGCTTTATTTTGCGAGCCGGCACGCCTGCGTAGAGGTAGCCGGGCTCGCACTGGGTATTTTCCAGGACTACCGCTCCCGCTGCGATAATGCAGCCTTTGCCTACTATCGCGTGATCCATCACAATGGCGCCCATACCAATCAGCACGTCGTCTTCAACGGTGCAACCGTGCACAATGGCCCGGTGGCCAATGCTGACGCGCGATCCTAGGGTGGTAGCTGCCCGCTGGTAGGTGCAGTGCAACACGGCTCCATCCTGAATGTTGGTTCGCTCCCCAATACGAATGCTGTTCACATCGCCGCGAATAACGGCATTGAACCACACCGTGCAGTCAGCACCTAGCACTACATCCCCCACAATAGTCGCATTATCTGCAACGAAACAATTAGGGCCTAGTTGAGGCGTGACACCATGAACGGGCAGAATCAGAGCAGGCATAGGAAAAGTGATTGAGTGATATAGTCGTCTAAATACAGACGTAAGTGAAAATATAGTAAGCCTTTCTCTGGGTTGTACTTAGTGGCAACACTCTTCTGACACGCTCTTCTAGCGAGTGAGCATGCGCTTCCACGTGCCCTTATGCAGGTTGTACTTCAACGTACTTGGTAAGGCCTGCCAGAAATACTTGCTGGTTTCGACGGCGAAGCTAGGTTGCATGTAGCAGTTGATGGTGCAGCCTTCACACTGCGGTAGCCGCCCTTCCAGCGCTGCTAGCTGCTGCACCGTGGCGGAGTTGTAGAGGTCGAAGAGCTGGCCAGCAATAGGGAATTGTTGCGTACCTAGGTGGTAGCACGGCAGCACCAGTTCGTTGTTGGGGGAAATAACGAGCGTAGTGCTGGCGGCACGGCACACAGGTGCGGCAACGTGGTTGCCCCCATCGCGCCGCAGCTGAATGAAAGCTTCGTTGAGGTACACCCCTTTACGTTTGCCGAAAGCCGACAAATAATCTAGCTCTGCCGTGGTGAGTTGCTCGCCGGTAGCAACGCTGTTGTACTCGAATGCCGGGTTAATGATGAGCATTAGCCCATTGGGCTGCGCAATGTCGCGGTACACAGCTTCCAAATCAGCTAAGTTCTCGCGAAAGACAGTGAACAAAATATCAGGCCGCTCCCCTAGCTCCTTTGCGACCCGAATACTTTCGAGCACAAAGTCGAAACAAGCCACCCCACGGCCTTTGTCGTGTACCTCTTTCTCGGAGGCATCGAGGGAGAAATGCAACATATCCACTTTGCCCCGCAGCCGCTCGGCGTATTTGGGGTACAAAAGGCAGTTAGTCGTGAGCGTCGTGATGAAACCTAGTTCGTGCGCCAAGCCCACAAACTCATGAATCTGCCGGTGCAGCAGTGGCTCGCCCCCTGTGAAGTCGATGACGCTTACGCCAAGCCTTTTAAGATCCCGCAGATTTTGCTCGACATCAGCTAACAAAATGTAAGGTGAAGGCTTTTCCCAAATATCGCAGAACGAACAGCGCGCATTGCACCGGTACGTGACGTAATAATTGCAGAGAACCGGGTGACGAACGAGGCGCATGGAATAGCTGCTAGCTTCAGGTCGCAAGCTACAAGCTTTTGAACGAACCCTCGTTTACTCGCTTGCTTGCCTTAGTGCTGCAACTCACCCCAAGCTATATCCCAGTGTTTTGGGGTAGCTGCGAGGGCTTCAGCCGTAGCTGGACCGTAATGCTCTTCATAGTAGTTGCAAAAGCCCTTTAATGGACAACGAGCGCAGTCAGGCTTCGCAAAAAAGCAGATATGTTGCCCGTGCCAGTAGTTGTGCTTGTGAAAGTTGAGTAGTACCACCGGATCCTTGGGCAACTGCGCTAATAGAAGCTGGTGCGCCTTCTCCACGGACACTTTCGGCCCGATCATGCCTACTCGCTGTGCCACTCGGTGCACGTGCGTGTCAACGGGCAATACTGGCTTTTGAAAGTTGAAGAGCAACACCAGTGAGGCAGTCTTCAGGCCAATACCAGGCATGTCGGTTAGCCATTGCAACCCCTTCTCTACAGGCCACTCGGCTAAGAAGTCTAGGTTAAACTCACCTCGCTCGGCCTTGATGCGCCGCAGTATTTCTTGGATACGTGGTGCTTGCGTATCGGGCCACCGAGTGGTCCGAATGGCGTGGGCTAGGGCAGCCAATGGCGCGACCAACACTCCTTCCCAGTCTCCAAATTCTTCCAGCATCCGACTATATGCTAGCTCTTCTGCCACGTGAGTAGTACGATGCGAAAGCAACGTAGAAATCAACTCGCGCATGGGTGTGCGACGCGGCGCTAACGGCAACGGACCGTAGAACTCGTGTAGAATGAGGTGATTTTGCCAAGTTTTCTGGTCGGGTGTCATGCACAGCAAACAATGAGTACTTACTAAGGAGGCCGTACTTCCACAAAAGAAAAAGCCTCGCTACCGCTCAGGTAACGAGGCTTTCTAGTTTACAGTTGGCTTGCAATCACTAATTGCTCATCGCCATCTGTCTATTGGCTTAGATGGTGCCTTTCTCAGCAGCCTTCTTCAGCTTTTCGTTAGCGTAGATGGCAACTTCTACACGACGGTTGGCAGTGCGACCAGCTTCCGTAGAGTTGTCAGCAACTGGCTGTTTCGAGCCGTAGCCTTGGGTAGTCAAGCGCGACGTATCGATACCTTGGGCCGTGATGGCGTTAGCAACGGCCTGCGCACGACGCTTCGACAGCGGATCGTTGATAGCATCCGTACCGGTGTTGTCGGTGTGGCCTTCGATCAGCACGTTGGTGTCACCGTACTTTTTCAGCGTAGTAGCCAGCGTGTTGATGTTTTCAGCAGCAGCACTCGTTAGAGTAGCCGAGTTCTTAGCGAACAAGATACCCGAGTTGAAGGTGATCTTGATGCCTTCGCCTACGCGCTCAACTTTGGCGCCTTCCATGTCTTTCTTCAGCTCAGCAGCCTGCTTGTCCATGCGACGGCCGATCAGGGCGCCAGCACCACCACCTACTGCGGCACCAATGATAGCACCACCAGCAGTGCTGTTCTTACCACCAATCACGCGGCCTAGCACGCCACCTACAACAGCACCGCCACCAGCACCTAGCAAGCCGCCTTTGGCGGTTTTGCTCCAAGGCTTCTTGGTTTTAGCAGAGTCCTGCGCTTGCGCAAAGTTGGTCCCCAACAGTAGCAGCGCTAGCATGAAGGCGAAATACGAACGGAGAGTTTTCATGTTTCTGAGTTTGTTTATTAGAATAAGTAAGGGTGAGCCAGGACAAATGAGTGTTCAGCAATAGCTCTGAAGGAGTCCCCTTTTCTACCCAACATTTTGCAACCTCCTTGCCAAAACGCTGAGAAAGGGTGATAAATTATTTGAAAAGGATAAAAAAACCATCATAAAAGGCTTTTCTCAACCTTACTCCCTTCAGTATCAACGACCTCGACAAGCGTTAACAGGCGGCAAATTACAGGCATTTTTCAATACTCTTTGCCTTTGAGCTACAACCTAGCCGCTGAGAAGCGGCTATTTTCTACTAAACACTTTGGCCTACAAAAACTTAGTACCAGAGTATGTCACAACAAAAAAGCAGCGCTTACTAGCACTGCTTTTTTGTTGTAATGGCAATAGTTGCTTACAAACGGCCAGCTTCGGCAGCTTTCTTCATTTTCTCGTTGGCGTAGATGGCAATTTCCACGCGGCGGTTAGCTTGCCGACCTGCTTCTGTCGAGTTATCGGCAAGTGGCTGTGAGGAACCATAGCCTTTAGTGGTGATGCGCGAAGCATCTACCCCTTTCGTACGCGTGTAATCGGCAACGGCTTGTGCGCGGCGCTCCGACAGCGGCTGGTTGATAGCATCCGAGCCGGTATTATCGGTGTGGCCTTCTACTAGCACATTTGTGTCGGGGTACTTCTGCAGCACGGTAGCCATCTTCTCGATTTCAGTCATAGAGGCTGGGCGCAAATCGGCTTTGTTCACGTCAAACAGAATGCCCGCATCGAAGGTGATTTTGATACCCTCGCCAACGCGTTCCACTTTGGCGTTTTGCATGTCGCGTTGCAGTTCTTCTGCTTGCTTGTCCATTTTGCGGCCAATGAGGGCGCCACCGGCGCCACCCACGCTAGCTCCAATGATGGCTCCAGCGGCAGTTCCGCTCTTGCCACCTAGCAACCCACCGATAACAGCACCTGCTACTGCGCCTCCACCAGCTCCAAATAGGCCTCCTTTCGCTGTTTTACTCATCCCCGTTTTGCGAGGACCAGTGCCATTTGCCGAACCGCTGGTAGAATATCCGTCTGATTGATTGGCTTGCTTAGAAGTAGCGCACGACCCTAATAGCAGAGTCAGCGCCATGAACAGAGAAAGAAGGGACTTGGGAGATTTCATAAATGGGAACTTGTGTGGTAAAGAGGTGTGAGGAGCAAGCTCCTGTGATGCTGCTTACTGCTTTCGAACAAAAAATGTTTAGCTAGGCTAAGCAGCTCGTTTACGCTCAAAGAAAAACCTCGGCCCGTCAGCTGCTTCTCACATCCGGTAGGGATTAGAAGCGACTGACGGGCCGAGGTTTAGCTGCGCGACCTACTTTCTACGAGCGTGCGCTTGACTTTGAACGGGTGGCGGCAATGGGAGCAGCCACTTCCGACGGACGGAGCATGGTAATCAAATCGGCGAGTTGCTGCTTTAGCTGCTTACGGTCGATGATGAAGTCGAGAAAGCCGTGTTCCAGCACGAACTCGGCACTTTGGAAGCCTTTGGGCAGGTCTTTACCGATGGTTTCTTTGATAACCCGCGGGCCCGCAAAACCGATGAGGGCGCCGGGCTCGGCAATGTTGAAGTCGCCGAGCATGGCGAAAGAGGCCGTGACGCCACCCGTGGTTGGGTCGGTAAGCATGGAGATATACGGCACGCCAGCTTCCGAGAGCAGCGCTAGCTTGGCCGATGTTTTGGCCATTTGCATGAGTGAGTAGCCTGCTTCCATCATGCGCGCACCGCCCGACTTACTGATCATCAGGAAAGGAATGCGGTGCTGCCGTGCGTAGTCGATGGCGCGGGAAATTTTTTCCCCTACCACCGAGCCCATCGAGCCCCCGATAAATTTGAAATCCATGCACGCCACGACGAGGTCGAGGCCTTCCAATTGGCCATGCGCGGTACGGACGGCGTCCTTTAGGTTCGTTTGCTTCTGCGTGGCAGCCACACGCTGCGGATATGCCTTTGTATCCACAAAGTGCAGGGGATCGGCCGAAGTCATGGCAGCGTCGAGCTCCACAAATTGGTCGTTATCGAACAGAATCTCGAAGTATTCGGCCGAGTCGATGCGGTCGTGGTGGTTGCACTTGGCACAGGTGTACAGCAGCCGTTTGTGCTCGGCCATGGTCGCTACCGTCTTGCACTCAGGACACTTATACCACAGTCCATCCGGCGTTTCTTTTTTCTCTTCCGTTGGCGTAACGATGCCTTTTTCTACGCGCTTAAACCAAGACATATGTTGTTGCAAGCTGTTCGCTGAAAGCTTTAATTAAGTTGAATTAGTCGAACACAAGTCAACGTGGCCAACAGGGCCGACGCTAGGAAGTGACGCTAAATTAATTAGGTGAAGTAGAAAGCTGGTGAAGATCCGGCACGGTGGCTAACGTAACGCTTGCACTGTTGCTTGCGGAAAGGGCCATTCGAAAAGTAAATTGAGAGAATACGCCGGAAGAACAAGGCAAATATAGCCTGAAAAACGGTTCCCTACCGGGTAGAGTTGCAACTTGCGCTTGTAGCGTCCTACCTTAGCTATGCGCACTTACAGCCGAAACAACGCTAGCGCCGTGTCTTTCTGTTTAATCTATTTTTAGTAGTGAAAAAAACGTCTAATCTTCTCCTACTCGGCACCGCACTAGCGGCTACTACCCTATTGCCTAGCTGTGTTGCATCGAAGAAATATGAAGACCTGCGCGCCCGTCAAGCCGCCACTGAGCAGGGTAAGGAGACCGCTGAGCGCCAGTACCGTCAAGCCGTAGTAGAGTTGAAGAAAACCACCGACGAGCTAGCGCAATTGAAGCTGGACAACCGTCGCCTCATGGACGACTCCACCCAGAACGGCAATGCCCTGCGTCGCACACGCACACTCTATACCCAACTCACCGACAGCTACGATAAACTTCTTAAAAACAGTGACCGAGCTATTGCCGATAAGTCGGCCGATTATAACAAGGTTGCTAAAGACCTAGCTCGCCGCGAAGCAGAACTAGGGGAGCTAGCCACCTCGCTGAATAAAAGCAAAGGAGACGTTGACAAACTAAACGCCGACCTAAAAACCCGCGAAGCCAAGCTCGCTGAACTTCAGCAGGCGCTTGCCGATAAAGACAAAGCGGTGAACGACCTGAAAGCCAAAGTAAGTAATGCGCTCTTGAGCTTCAAAGACAGCGACTTGCAGGTAAAGATGAAAGACGGTAAGGTGTACGTGTCGCTTTCCGAGCAGTTGCTGTTTAAGAGTGGTTCCACCAAAGTGGATCCCAAAGGCATCGACGCACTAAAAAAGCTAGCCGTGGTGCTACAAGAGCAGAAAGATGTGAACGTGGTAGTAGAAGGCCACACCGACAACGTGCCTTTCCGCGGAGCTTCGGGTGGCATGAAGGACAACTGGGATTTGAGCGTGCTGCGCGCCACCGAAATTGCTCGCCTGCTCACCGAGGGCGGCGTGACGCCGAGCCAAGTTACGGCTTCAGGCCGCTCGCAGTACGTACCCGTTGCCAGCAACGACACGCCAGCTAATAAGGCCATGAACCGCCGCACAGAAATCATCCTGACGCCGAAGCTCGACGAGCTGTTCAAGATTTTGGATACGAATTCAACCTCATCTACTTCAACGGGTAAGTAGACAGAAAGTACGTTTCTGCCTCAACGAGCAAGACCACGTAGACAAACTCTTCGGAGCTGTCTGCGTGGTCTTGCTCGTTTGTAGGCTTACTAGGGAAAGCTAGGTAGTGTACTCAACAAGCGGCGTGTTCCCATTTTGAATAACAGTAGTGTAGAGCTAGAGGAAAACCTTACTTTGAAGGTGTACTCATTATTGTTCCTCACCTTCTTACTTTACTGATAGCTATGCATTTACTCTTATTTCGTATGCTGCTGCTCACCGCGTTGTGCGTGAGCAGTACCCTTGGTCAAGCAAGTCACTTAGTTGGGGGTGAGCTAGCTTTTAAGCCTATAAGTGGCGCACCAAACCAGTACCACATCACCGCCAGGCTCTACCGTGATGCGAGCTCAGTAAGCGTCACGCTAGGCAGTTCTCTTGACCTAAACTGTACGAGCAATGGGTGCTTGCCAACGCTGCCAGGAAATTTCAAGGTGACTCTCACTTTAACGCAACGACGCTCCTACTCTCCTACTTGTAGTCCTGCTATTTCGTCCCCCTTTGAAATGGGTGTTTTCGAGGGCGATGTTACACTACCGCCGGCGCGCTGGACACTTAGCGTATATGGGGAAAACCGGAATGGAGTAATTCTAAATCTGATGAACCCTGGCATGAATAGTATGTATATCGCAGCTACTCTGGATAACTCTAGTGGGCTTATAGATTCTTCGCCTACCTTCACTTCGTTCACGCTACCTACTTTTGCCAACAACGAATTGAGCCGTTATAGCTTCAGCGCCTTCGACGTAGATGGCGATTCGTTGGTGTATACTTCCGTTGAACCTTTAGCAGGCCTAGAATTTCCAGGAACATGTAGTACTTCCATCAGTTATAACCGTTCCTCGGGAGGCGAGTTCGTTGACCCAATCACGGGAGCCAGAATAACGTACGGACCGGTTCAATTCACGCCTGCCTTTCCTTTTTTGACTTACCAGGTAGTGGGTGGCAATGCTGTTCCGTTTTTCCAATTAAACGCGGCAACTGGAGAACTCCTCACCCGCCCGGTAGTTATCGGCTACCAAAGCGTAGCTGTTCGCGTCGATGAATACCGACGCCTAGGTGGTAGTTGGCAGCAGATTGGGAGCGTCACGCGCGATATTGTGTTCAGATCCCCGAACGGTGCTGATAATCACAACCCTACCATTACGGAGGTCAGAGTAGCTGGTGCCGCAGCCCCACAGCCAGTTGAGCGAGTAATTCCGGTAAGACCTGGCCAGCTTGTTTCTCTTCAGCTAGCAGCAACTGATCCTGATGCCGGCCAGACCCTTCGCATCAGCAGTGATGTCGGTGCTCTTATTCCAGGAGCTACTTTTCGAGCGCCTACAGCTGGTCAAGCGCAACTCGACTGGCAAGTACCACCGCAACAGCCACTAGGTCGTTACTCTTTCACAGTAACAGTTGAAGATAGTGGCTGTCCGACGCCAGGCCTTGAGGTCCGGACTATCACCTTCTTGGTTACCAACCAGGTTCTCGCCACTCGTTCCCGCCAAAACCTAGCTCAACCGGCTTACCCAACGCCTTTCCGCGAGCAAGTGCAGTTCCAGCTAACTACTCACAAGGCGCAAGCCGTTGTGATTGTAGATGAGCTAGGTCGCGTGGTTGAGCAGCTTACCAGCAAAGTCGACGGTACTGTGGTGTGGCAACCGGCAGCAACAGTTCGACCAGGCCTGTATATCGCCCGCACCGCTGATGGGCAACAAGTACAGCGCTTGGTACGTCAGTAAAGTAGCTCGACCATGATACAAAAGCGCCCCTAGCTACCTAGCTAGGGGCGCTTTTGTGCGTTTAGAAAGTAGCAAATTCTACTGATCGTCCATTACAACGCCGCAGCCCACGTGCACGCCAGAGTTGCCGGAAGGCTGAGTTACGTAGTCGTCGGCGCCGGCGTGTACAATCACGGCTTTGTTCAGGATGTTGCGGCTTGCGTCGGTGCCACCGATGGTCCAGTCGTCGGCAGTGAGGGCTAGCACGCCCGTACCATCTGAGTTTACGGTGATGTTGCCAATGTCGCCACGGTGGAAAGGCGGCGTACCCCGCCGGCCGTGCGGCTCGTTGGTCGGGTTCCAGTGCGTTCCGACGTTCATGGCCGTGGGGCCGGAGCAGTCCCCGTTTTGGTGCAGATGCACGGCGTGCAAGCCAGGCGTTGCCCCACTCACCACCACGTACACGCGGACGCCACGCCCATATAATTGGCTGAAGCTAACAGTGCCCGTCAGGCTGCTACCACTTTTCGCTTCCAGATCGGCGTGCGCCAGCCGGATAATTTCGCCTGCTTGGTCGTCGCAGCTAATCATGGTACCTAGGGCTAGGAAGGCGCCCAAATAGAGTAAACGTTTCATAATGATTTTGGAGTGGTATGGTGGTGGATATTGAGAGGAAGCCTAGGTGTGTAAAGAATGCTTCGTAAGGCAGGTATATAATTGAATATCAAAACATTTGCCCGCATCCCCAAACTTCACCATAATCTTTTACCTAGGTTCGCGCACCACACTCGACTACTTACAGCGCGGGAGGGTGCCTCACCTTTCCAAAGGTTGGTACCGAAGGGTATGCTGCACCGGAAAAAGCTCGTGCACAGGCACAAAAAAGCCGGCTCCTAAGAGCCGGCTTTTGTTCCGATAATACTCCGCTACCCTAGGGTAGCGTGAAGTTCACCCGGGCGAAATAGTATGCACCAATGAAGCCAAACTGGTTGGCGGGATACAGAAAACGCCCCCGGTTTGAGTTGTCCAGCGTCGAGCTATAGCTCAGGGTTGGGTCCACGGAGAAGTTGTTTGGGTTGTTACGTGGGTTCACGTAGATCTTGTCAGGATAGACGTTGAACAAGTTGTTCACACCGATGATAACGCTGATCTGCTTCATGAGCTGAGCACTCAGGGTCAAGTCCGTCACCCATTTCGCCGAGAATGTTTGGTCTAGATTTGAGCGCGCTGGGTCAGCGTCTTTGATCTGAATCTCGCCGAAGCGTACTGTGCGGGCTTCAATGCCGAAGATGCCGTAGGTGTAATTGGCCGAGAGGTTGATCTTGCTGCGCGGGTTGCCATTTTCGAGGCGGGCGCGTTGCGCGCGGTCGAATAGCGTGTTGCGTAGGTTGTTCGTGCCAGTCGTCTCGTCGTTGTTGATGGTGGAAGAAGAGCTATTAAAGCTGCGCACCTTCGTTTGGTTGAAGTTGGCCGCTGCCGTTAGCAGCAGGCGGCTTTTCTCCCCGAGTGATAGCCGCTCGTTGGCCACAATGTCGATGCCTTGCGTGCGCGTGTTCACGGCGTTGGCAAAGAACTGCACCCGGCTCACAGGCAACCCTTTCAGGATCGTAGCTACAGTCGTATTAGCCGTAGTAAACTGCGACGATAACACGATCCGGTCACGGATGTCGATCTGGTATGCATCCACCGTCAGCGTGAAGCTCTTGCCAATGCGCGAGGTCAGGCCGGCGCTGTAGTTCTTCGACTTTTCCTGCTTCAGAGGCTCGACCCCGAAGCCAGGCTGCGTAGTGTTAGTAATGTCGTTGCGAACAATGGGATTCTCGTTGTTCACGGTCAACACTTGGTTAGCCACGCCGCTCACAAACTGGGTGCTGGTGTTCACGAAGTAGCGCTGCTGCAACGATGGCGCCCGGAAACCGTTGCCGACGGTACCGCGGAACGATAGCGCATCGGTGAATGTGTAGCGTGCCGAAGCCTGGCCACTTACGTTTCCACCAAAGTCGCTGTAGCGCTCGGCGCGGCCGGCTAGGTGCAACAGCAAACGCGCAGTGATGTCACTCTCTAGGTCGAGGTAGCCCGCCACGTTCGTCCGTGATTGGTTGGTTTCGTCTTGCGGTTGATAGCCAGGGAATACCTGCGCGCCAGGTACGGCAGGACTGCCGTTGCTGGCAACCCGGCCGAAGTTGGCGTACGAAGCATATTCACCTTTGCCAATCAGGAACCGATCATAGCGAAACTCGCCACCAAAAGCTAGGTTAAAAGTTTCCAACGGACCTAGCTCCGTGTAGTGCCGCGAGAAGTTTAGGTTCGTGGTATTCTGCAAGAAAGCTAGGCGACCTGCGTAGAAATCAGTCGGGTTGATACGGTCCGCGCCCTGCGGTAGCGATGCGTTGATGGAGCCACTCACGTAGTACGCTAGCTCGTTACGACCGAAAGTATTGCTCAGATCAGTGGCAAAGCCACCGAACATTCTGCGCACACCCACGATGGCCGATTGATCATAAATCTTGGTGTTGATGAACGGTAAATAGCCATTCGGGAAGATGTTCGGGTCACTCTGCGTGGGTTGGTTGGGCAGGCGATTGAAGCCCGCGCCGCGGCCTGTACGGTACGACGCCCCGCCCGATACGTACACTTCATAGCCCATACCTAGGCGGTAAGCGGCGTTCAAAAAACCGCCGAAATTGCGGGAAGCTGATTGCCCTACTCGGATGTCTTTGCGATTAAAGCCATTAGCGGCCACCAAAACATCGTCTTGCGCTTTGAGTTGCCGCCGCGCCTCTTCTGTGTTAGCAGAGGCGGGATAGTTGCCGCCATTGCCACCTAGGTAGATGAGCGGTGCGGTATCATCGAAAGCGCGGTTCACATAGCCTCGGTTCAGGAATTGACCACTCAGGTCCAGGAAGCCGCGCTTATTCAAACCAATGCCCACATTCACGTCAACCTGCTCCGTTTTGCCGTCGCTTTCAGTGGTTTGGCCGTAGAGGGCGCTGCTGCTTACTCCCGTGGAGTCATCTTTGAGTTGAATGTTGATAACACCCGCAATAGCGTCGGAGCCGTAGAGCGCGGCCGCTCCGTCGCGCAGTACTTCGATGCGCTTGATGCTAGCCGTCGGAATGGTGTTCAGGTCCGTACCAACCGAGCCCCGGCCAATGGAACCGTTGATGTTTACCAAAGACTGCGTGTGACGGCGCTTGCCGTTCACCAGCACCAACACTTGGTCGGGACCTAGGCCGCGCAAGCTAGCCGGGTCGATGAAGTCGGTGCCATCGGTGATCGACTGGCGCGACGACTGGAACGAAGGCGCCGTGTACGTGAGCACCTGCGATACGTCGGTTTGCGCAAAAGCCCGGATTTCGCGCGCCGAAATCACATCGACGGGGGAGGCCGTTAGAATATTGGAGCGGCCTTCCGTAGCGCGTGAGCCCGTCACGACGACCTCGCTCAGATCGGTTTTGCTGTCGGCTAGCTGCACGTCAATGTTCGTGCGTCCGTTGACCGGAATCTGCTGCGTAGTTAGGCCGATAGCGGAGATTACTAGCGTGGCCGTGCTCGGCACTTCAATGCGGTAGCGGCCTGTGTTATCGGTTGGGGTTCCATTGGTGGTGCCACGCTCCAGCACGGTAGCGCCCGGCACGGCAGCCCCACTAGCACCGGTCACACGACCAGTTACGGTAATGCTCTGTGCCCAGGCAGGGCCCGCGCCACTCAGCAACAGCAGAAAGAAGAGAGATAAGAGTAATAGTTTTCTCATGCGAGAGATGTTTGGTAAAGAAAGTGGGACAAGAAAAAAGAGATTTTGGCGAGTTCTTAACTTGCTAACATTTAAGCAGATCTGCTGCTGCTTATGTATTTTAGAAAGAGCAATATAATAGAGCTGTGACAGCTACGGCCATCCCAAGTGAAATATCACATAAGAACCTTACTGCCTTCTACGCTACACTTAGATCATCGTTACCAACTTCAGTAGTTGCGTAATGACCCTTCTATCGTCTCCACCAGTGGGAGTTTAGCCCACCTTGCAGCGCATCTACTCGCTGCCCAGGCGTAGGCAGCAACAGCTCCATTCCTTGGGCAGCGGCAATAGTTTGTAGCTGCTCTACGGGCTCCGTCCAACTATGAAAGGCGAGGTTGAAGGTACCCCAGTGCAACGGCAGCAACAACCGGCCGCGCAAGGCCTGATGCGCAACAGCCGCGTGCGCGGGGCCCATATGAATATCGGCCCATTCCTTATCGTAGGCGCCTATTTCGAGCATCGTTAGATCGAACGGTCCGTAGGCTGCGCCAATTTCCTGGAAGCCAGTCTCGAAAGGCCCTGAGTCGCCACCGAAGAAAGCGCGGTGCTGCGGACCTAGCACGACCCACGAAGCCCACAACGTACTGTCACGGTTCCGCAGGCCACGGCCGGAAAAGTGCCGCGCTGGCGTTGCGACTAGCGTGTGCGTGCTACCTATCTCCACACGCTGCCACCAATCTAGCTCCGTAATGCGACTAGCGGCTATCCCCCATCGTTGCAAGTGAGCACCCACGCCCAACGGGCAAAAGAAAGGGACCTGAGTGGACGCAAAGGCCTGCACGGCCGCTTTGTCGAGGTGGTCGTAGTGGTCGTGCGAGAGGATAATGCCGTCCAAGTCGGGCAGCGCCGTAATGGGCAATGGCATGGAAAAAAACCGCTTAGGACCCGCGAAGCCGACGGGTGAGGCACGCCCCCATACCGGATCGGTCAGGAAACGCTTCCCATCAATTTCTAGCAGCACCGACGAATGGCCTAGCCACGTAACCCGCAACGCACTAGCTGGTACCGACTCTGCTAATGCTGCCAAGTCGACGGTAAATGGACCTAGCTTCTGACGGGGCGTGCGCTCTTCCTTCCCCAGCAGCCACCGCCGCAGCATTCGCCCGTATCCACCGGGCGCCGACATGGCTGTGTCAATAGCATTGAGGTACTTTTTACCACTGAATTGGGAGGCAGTTTGCATGAGCTAGGTAGTAAAACGATGTGAAGCGTACTGCTATTGACGGCTAAACCACTCGTTTACCTTGACTACAGGCAGCTTCCTAAAACAACAGTTTCAATATCAGCGGAATACATTTTAACTAAAGACCAAGAGCACTTATCTATTGGGTTGGCTAGGCCCTAGCTAGTCATACAAAAGCGCCGTGTAACCTTCCAGTTACACGGCGCTTTTGTATGACTAGCTAGCCTGGGTATGTTTCCACTCAGCAGCCAGATGTCTTTTGCAGCATCGTTCTAGCCAATGGCCTGTCTCAAATCTTCAATCAAATCTTCGGCATCCTCAATTCCGACGCTCAGGCGAATGAGAGAATCCGACAAGCCCGCTTTGCGCCGCTCTTCGGCCGGAATGCTGGCGTGGGTCATGGTGGCTGGGTGGCCGCAGAGACTCTCTACGCCACCTAGGCTTTCGGCGAGAGCAAACAGCTGAAACTTTTCCAGCACCGCCACGGCGTCTTCCTTCCGGTCACCTTTTAGCACGAAGGAAATCATGCCACCGAAGTCGCGCATCTGCTTGGCCGCTACGTCGTGGTTTGGGTGGTCAGCGAAGCCGGGCCAATACACTTTCTCCACCTTCGGGTGCTGCCGCAGGAACTCGGCTACAGCCCGACCGTTTTCGCAGTGCCGCTGCATGCGAATGTGCAGGGTCTTGATGCCACGCAGAATCAGGAAGCAGTCCTGCGGGCCAGGCGTGCCACCTGATGCATTTTGCAGGAAAGCTAGGCGTTGCGCTAGATCATCGTCTTGCACTACCAGGGCGCCCATCACCGCGTCGGAGTGGCCGCCCATGTACTTGGTAAGCGAGTGCACCACAATATCGGCACCTAGGTCCAGAGGCGTTTGCAGGTACGGCGTAGAAAACGTGTTATCGACTACCAATAGGGCACCCGCTTCCTTCGCCACGGCCGATGCTGCGGCAATGTCAATGACATTCAGTAGCGGGTTGGTGGGCGTTTCAACCCAAATCAGCTTGGTGCGCTCCGATACTTTTTCGCGTACGGCCGCCATATCGTTCATCGGCACAAAGTGAAACTTGATGCCAAGCGGCTCAAACACTTTGGTGAAAATGCGGTAGCTCCCGCCGTAGAGGTCGTTGGTCGAAATGACTTCGTCGCCAGGGCGCAGCAGCTTGACAATGCAGTCGGTAGCAGCCATACCTGAGGCGAAAGCTAGGCCATGTTTGCCGTTTTCCAGCGCCGCCACCGAGTTCTGAAGCTGCGTGCGGGTTGGGTTATGCGTGCGGGAATACTCGTAGCCTTTGTGGTCGCCGGGCGAGCGTTGCACATAGGTAGAAGTCTGATAAATCGGGGTCATGATGGCCCCGGTAGCGGGGTCAGGGTGCACCCCAGCGTGAATGGTCTTGGTACCGAATTTCATGGGTGGCCAGTAGTGTAAGGAGTTAGAAGGCCCAAAGGTAGAAGGCCTGAAATACTTTTTGAGTTAAGCTAAATATTAAGTAAATAATATATTTTAAGTTAATAACTTGCTGCTGAATCTATTCTCATCAATCCTCCTATCATTTATGAAAAAACATTTTCTCTTACTTATCTGCTTACTGGCTTGCCTGGTAGCACGGGCGGCGGCTCCCGAAACGCCTACCCCAGAACAATCTGCCCGGCGCAAGTTCGTCATCGATTCGCTCCAGAATAAGCTGCATTATCAGCTAGGTCGCATTAAGCTGCCAGGAGGCGTTGGAGAGTTAGAAGTGCCCGACGGCTTTCGTTACCTAGATTCTACCCAAAGCCGCCACGTACTCACCGAGTGGTGGGGCAACCCAACTGGCGAGTCGCTCGGCATGCTACTGCCCATGACCAAAGGTCCGCTCGACGAGCAGAACTGGGCTTTCGTGATAGAATACAAGCCCATGGGCTACGTAAAAGATACTGATGCCGACGAAATCAACTACGACGACTTGCTCAAGGAGATGCAAGACGACATGGTGGAAGCCAACGAAGAACGTACCTCTGCCGGCTACGAAACTGTGCAGCTTATTGGTTGGGCCGCTAAGCCCTACTACGATAAAGACAAGAAGGCTCTACATTGGGCCAAGGAGTTGCAGTTTGGGGAGGGCTCCGAACGTACGCTCAACTACAACCTGCGCCTGCTAGGTCGTAAGGGAGTCTTGATCCTGAATGCTGTGGGTACCCCCGATCAGGTAGCGGAAATTCAACAGCAGATTCCGGCGGTAATCGACGGCGTTGCCTTCGCTAAAGGCTTGCGTTACGCTGATTTCAACCCCGGTATCGACGAAGTGGCCGCTTACACCATCGGGGGTTTGGTAGCGGGCAAGGTGCTAGCTAAAGTCGGTTTCTTCGCAATCATCCTGAAGTTTGGCAAAGTCATTTTGCTTATGCTGCTCAAGTTCTGGCAAGTTCTCCTAGGTCTGTTGGCGGCGGGGGTTTCGGCTATCCGCAAATTTTTCGGCGGGAAAGCTTCTTCCACAGAGCAGCTAGCGCTGGAAACGGAGTCGACGAACGAAACTGAGAAGCAAGTGTAGCCATTTGCGCCGCATTTTCGTTTTAGCTTCGGGCCGACTGACACCAGTCGGCCCGATTTGTTTTCGCCTATGCTATTCAAAGAGCTCATCCAAAAGAACGCTTCTACGCTGCTGTCCATGCTTTTCTTATCGGGCATGCCGCTGGTAGGTGTTTCGTTGGTCAGCTACGTTCTGTACCGCTCTCCAACGCTACTTCAGGACCTTAGCCTCGGAGAAAGCCTCCTCTACTTCGTAGTACTGGCCTTCCTGATGACGTTTGCCCTTATGCCGACCACCGTTGCCGTGCTGCTCACCGGCTTTTACTTTGGGTGGGCGGGTGCGCCTGGCATGTTGGTGGCCTATGCCTTGGCAGCCCTGATCGGCTACCAAGTAGCCTCTTCCCTCGACCACGGCAAGATGACGAGCTTCCTACATCACTTTCCGAAAGTAGACGCCGTGATGAATGAGCTCAAAACCGACAGTTGGCAGCTCATCTTTCTCACGCGTATTTCGCCGGTCACGCCGTTTGCCCTGATGACGTTTGTGCTAGCCGTGCTACGCGTCGATTGGGTGCGCTTCCTGCTAGCTTCAGTTGTGGGGATGCTGCCGCGTAGCCTGTTCTTCTACTGGCTTGGCACAAAAGCCCAAGACGTGCTAGCCCTCGTGCGCGACCCCGATTCCGGCCCCACAGGCAAATTGCTGGTGTTGGTACTGGTGATGGTGTCGCTTTTTGGTTTGTACTACCTTATCAACCGCGCATTAAAGCGCACGTTGAGTAAGAGCGCAGAGAATCACACAAAAAACTTTAACTGACAATCAGACGCTTGCGTGTTTTTTGAAGCTTTTTTCAGAGAAATAGTGAGTATATGCTTGCTTGACTGAAAAATTAGACCCTATCTTTGCACCCACAAACACGGAAACGGTCACGTAGCTCAACTGGATAGAGCACCTGGCTACGAACCAGGAGGTTTGGGGTTCGACTCCCTACGTGACCACCAAAAGGCCCTCAGCAGCTTGCTGAGGGCCTTTTTCGTTCTACAGTATTTTTGGTCGGCTAAAGAGTTGGTCGCTTAGCTGTTTTCTTGGGTGCGATATCCTAGCCTGCAAACAAGCAGGCGGATTTGCAATAGACTAATTTAGACTTATTATGAATTACGTGCTTGGGCTTCTATCTTTGCGGCGCCTTAGCGGGTGCCCGAAACAGAGTGGATAAAGCTAGCTTTTTGAGCTAATTACCCGATACTTTTGATGGGCTAGCCAACGATTTCGACGGTTTAATTGTTAAGCTACTGAGCATTAGCCGTTCATTTGTATTCGCTGTTTAATTCATGACCAATACCATTTCCACCGATATCTGCATTATCGGGGCGGGCCCAGTGGGGCTGTTTGCCGTGTTTGAAGCTGGCCTATTGAAGTTGCGTTGCCACGTAGTAGATGCCCTGCCGCAAGTAGGCGGGCAGCTGTCGGAAATTTATCCGAAGAAACCCATCTACGACATTCCCGGCTACCCTGAAGTATTGGCCGGCGACTTGGTGCAGAACCTAATGCGCCAGATTGAACCCTTCCACCCCACTTTCACGCTTGGCGAACGGGTTGAGAAGTTTGAGAAGCAGGACGATGGGTCTTTCCAGCTCACGACTACCGATGGCACCGAGATTCACTGCAAAGTCATTGCTATTGCCGGTGGCCTAGGTTCCTTCGAGCCGCGCAAGCCAGCTATTGAGAACTTGGAAAACTTTGAAGGCGGTAAAGGGGTGCATTATATGGTCCGCGACCCCGAACACTTCCGCGACAAGCGTTTGGTTATCGCTGGCGGTGGCGATTCTGCTCTTGATTGGACGATTTTCTTGGCTAATGTGGCCAAGGAAGTGACGCTGGTTCACCGGGGCACTACCTTCCGCGGTGCCGCCGACTCGGCCGAGAAAGTGAAAGCCCTGCATGACGCAGGTCGGGCCCGGTTGGTGCTGTCGTCGAACGTGACGCACGTGCACGGCGACGGTACGCTGGAGTACGTGACCATTACTGGCAACGATGGTACTCCGGAGCAAGTGCCGGTAGATGCTTTTGTGCCCTTGTTTGGTCTTACGCCTAAGCTAGGTCCTATTGGCGAGTGGGGTTTGGAAATTGAGGACAACGCGGTGAAGGTTAACACCATGGACTACTCAACTTCTGTTCCGGGCATATATGCCATTGGGGACATTAACACGTACCCGGGCAAGCTCAAGCTCATCCTGTGCGGCTTCCACGAAGCGGCGCTTATGGCGCAGGGCGCCTACAAGCACATCTTCCCCGATAAGAAGTACGTGCTCAAGTATACTACCGTCAACGGAGTACCTACTTTGTAAAAGCCGTTCGTTTTTGGCTGTTAGCTGTTAGCTTTGCTCATCATCTTTTGAACAAAACTTTTAGCTGACAGCCAAAAAGCTAGCAGCTAAAAGCCAACCGCTTTACTATGAGTGCAGATAACTTGGACGTGCGCGTGTACGTGGAAGAGGCTCCCGGTCAGCGCCGCGAAATCATCGCGCCTACCGATATGGGCTTGAGTTTGATGGAAGCCCTAAAAGCGAGTGGCTACGACATTCAGGCGACGTGCGGTGGCATGGCGCTGTGTGGCACCTGCCACGTAGAAGTGCTAGCCGGCCCTGCCCTCGACGAGCCGAGCGATGACGAAATGTATATGCTCGAAAGCCTTCCGATTCTGAGTGACGGCAGCCGTCTTTCATGCCAGATTCGCATTACCCCTCGCCTAGACGGTTTGGTGGTGCGGCTGATGCCACAGATGGCCTAGGTCCTGAGCGCACATGTTATATGTTGATAAAAGAAAAGGAGAGCCGAGGCTCTCCTTTTCTTTTATCGGTAAGTAGGTCGTTTAGCGACGACGCCTAGTAGCAGGTTTCTTCGTTACGTGCTTAGATTTGGAAGAACTCGACTTGCTGGTAGTCTTGCGCTTGCTTGCGTGCGACGTGGTGCGGTGTGTACTGCTGGTGCGCCGGTGCGACCTGCGGTGATACGTGCGAGGAGCTGCCTTCTCAGCTGGCGCGGCGGCTTCTTCTGCTGCTACTGCGGCTTCGGCCGCTTCTAGGTTACGGGCGGTTACTTCAACGGCCGCTTGTTGTGCTTCTTCTACTTTCTCGGTAGCAGCAGCCTTCTTGCGGCGCGTGGGCATTAAGAAATCACGCTCAGCACGCTCTTGGGCGGATAAGTTCTCTTCACCCGGCAATACTGACCCAGCGGGCAGGTTCACCTGGTTTTTGCGGTCAACAGCAATTGACTTCCTTCCACTCTGAGCAAAAGCCGAAACGCTGCAAAGCAGCACGCCGGCCAGGACATAGATCTTACGTTTCTGCATCATTCCATCATACTATGAATCGGCAAAGGTAAGTCGCAAGCAGGGCTGCGACAACCTCCTGTGTTTTCTGCGCCTAACGAAAAGCCTGCCAGTGCTCTGTTGGGCAGTTTTACGCACGTACAAAATTATGACTCGGACTAGTCGAGCTAAGTTACCGATCTAATTCAGAACGCCACACCTTGAAACCATAAATTCCACTGAACGAGCATTCTGCAGCAACACAGGCTGTATCTTATATCAAAGCTGAGGTGCAATCTGCATGCGCGTTCCGGCAGAATGGGTCGTGAACTCTGGCGCGTAGAGGCATTGCAACTGCGAGAGCCCACCCGAGAAGTCCCCGCTCTGCGAGGCGCGCAACCGATACTCGAAGGTGTGCGTGCCCTTGGGGAAGTAGCTGATGAAAAAGTTTGTGGCAGCATCACGCGGACTCTCGTAATAGCCTAGCCCTGCTTGGTACTGATAGCCACTCACCTGATTGATCAACTCCAAGCCCGCGGCGCGCTGGTCTTTGAGGTGTACGTACTCTAAGTCGCGGTCCGAGCGGAGAATGAGACGAACGACTAGCACGTCGCCAACCCGCAGGGGCGCGGTGGAAGTTAGCTTCTCTAACACCGGCCCACCCGCTGTGCGCTGCTCCCGGAAAAGCTGCCGCTCCAAGCTGAGGGATGTTGCAGCCGGTGTCAGCTTATCCAGCTGTTCGAAATACTGCCAATACAATGCGCCCCAAGCTAGGCCTGCGTCGGACTTAGTAACAGCTACTCGCCCCTGTTCAGCCTTGACTTCGGCAGCCGGGAAAGTCGTCCTGAAGTAACCCGTGCCCGCCTCCAACGAGCTAGGTTGTACAGGCTTCTCCCCTAGCTTCACTACCACTGGCTGGCTCGGCTGCAACCAATCGGAGCCACGTAGCAGCAAGGCGTAGCAGGCATCGGCAGTAGCGCGGGTGCTTGGCCAGTTCTGGGTTTGCTTCTGCCGAAGCAGCCACAGCTTCATTTCGTCTACGGCTTTCTGGTCGTTGGCTACTTCGTCAAATGCCTCGATGAGCGTGGCCTGGGTTTCAGTAGGCGCCTCCCGCCAGTAATAGCCGCCGCGCACATCCTTCCAGTACATACCTAGCTCGGGGTCGTGCAAGGCATTTTCCCGGAGCGCAGTCATGATGTTTTGTACCGCGGCCGGTTGATTTTTTTGCCGGTGTAGGGCCAAGGCTAGTTGCGCTTGGAGGTAGCGGGTCTGCTCTTTCCAGTACGTAGCGGCTTGCTGCTGGTAATACGCAACCGCCGACTGCGCACCTTTCGCTACGGGTTGCTGTGGCCAGAAGCTACGCGCATACAGCGCCTGAATCTGCACGTCGGAAAGATGATTGGCTTTCATATTGATGCCCTTTCCCTGCCGAAGCGCATCATACTCCTGTTGGAGTTGTGCATCCAGATAACCTAACGCATTCTGCAAGATGCGTTTTGCCTGCTCATCCTGCGTAGCATCGAAGGCACCTAGCTTCTGCAGCTTCCCTAAACCTGCCACTATCAACTGAGTGATATAGCGGTCGTCGGGCATTTTCTCAAACCACGGGAAAGCTCCGTTGGGCTGCTGTAACTGAGCTAGCTTCGTAAGGGCCTTGCTAGTTTCGGCTTGTAAGCGCGGCTCGTCGAACAGTTCTCCCAAGCGGCGCATCCGTTCCGTATCGGTTTGGGCGTCGCGCATCCAAGGCGTTTCTTGGAGAAGCAGATTCTTCAACTCCTGGTTTTGCTCCAGCTTAGAAGTCAGCGCCTGCTTGTTGCCACCTTGGGCAACCCGCTTCCACTCCGCTAACACCGGCTTAATGCGCGGGTTACTTTGCAGAATTTTCGCCGCTAATACGCTCGCGTAGAAGCGGCTGAAGATCTGCTCTGAGCATTCATACGGGTACTCCATCAGGTACGGCAAGGCCTGCACGGCGTACCACGCAGGATTTTGGCTCATTTCTAATGTGAGCGAGTAGTTGCGGCGCGTCGGCGACGTGGTGCTGGTCAGCTTTTTCAGCTCGAACGTCTGCGTGTTCGGTCCAATGACGGAAAGCGGTAAGGCTTCCGTCACGAGCAGCCGGTTGGGTAGTACGGGCAGGGTGTTTTCTTCGCCGTCGGAAAAAGATTCCTGCTTGGAGGATTTGCGCTTTTTTGCTGGTTCCGTTTGCGCTACTACCCGGTATGTAATGGCTTCGAGCGGCACTTGGCCGTCGGCAGTTTCAGGAATAGCTAGGTCCCAACTGAGGGCGCTGCTTTGGTTGGCGTTTACCGCAAACTTCTGCTGTGCTTTGGTTTTCAACAGCTTACTTTCTAGCGGCTGTTGGGTGCGCGCATCGAAGAGAAAAAGCTGGGCAGTACCACCAACCGGCTGCGCTGTCAAGTTGCTGACCTTGGCGGTAAAGCGCAGTTGGTCGCCTTCCCGGAAAAAGCGCGGGGCGTTGGGGGTTACTTGCAGTTGCTTTTGCGTGACCAGCGTGCGGCGGAGCAAACCGGCGTGCAGCTGTTTGTCGTGAGCTAGGGCGAGCAGCTGCCAGCGCGTTACAGCTTCCGGCATCTGAAACTCCAGCACAATCTCGCCTTTGTTGTTGGTGCGTAAGTCGGGGCGCCAAAACGCCGTTTCCTGGAAGTTTTGGCGGGCTTGAATAAGGGAGAGGTCAGCTTGCGGCGCGCCTGCTGTTGTTACGCTACCTGATATACTCTGTTGCTGAGCGCCATACCCCGCTACTTGAACCTCATCCAGTTGTGCAGCCATAGGCGCGGGCTGGGCCAAGGAACTAGTGCCTCTTAATGTGACCCTTACCCCTTTGTTCATGCGGGGGGTAGTGTACACCTTCGTTTCCACTACTTCCTTCACCGGCTCCATAACTTGTTCACCTTGGTAGCCCCACAAATTCAACCTAGGGTATGCTACCTCATTAACCATATCAAGCATTGACTTTCCCTCAACCCCTACCATGGAGTATTTGAGCTCGAATCTTCCATTCCACCCTAACATGGTTGGATAGTATGGCTGCGGAAAGGCAAGCTCCGAAAAATGGTGCATCCGAAAATGATCCAGTGACTGATCGTAGAGCGTTGCTACCAACTCTGCTTCGGCGGCTTTGCCAGCGGCATTATGAATAGTGATACGCCAAGTTTCTTTCTGACCGGGCTGGAGCTTGTCGTGGAAGGTGGCAATGCTGAGCGCCAGCGGCTCGGCAGGCTTGGCCACTTGCACGATACTGTTGTTGGTGTACAAACGATTATCACGCACTTGAGTGGTGTGCACGAAAAGTTGGGTTTCACCTAGGTCGGCGGGTACGGGTATAGCTAGCTGGCGCTGCGCGCCCGCGGTCAGCGTTATCCATTCCTGTTGCAAGGATTTCCCACCCGCTTCTATCTCTACCAAAACGCGCGCACCGGCTTCGCTACTCCCTAGCAGGAAACGAGCCGTCTGTCCTGGCAAAACGCTGTCCTGCAAGCTCACAAACCAGTTAGGGGTTGGCACCGCCAGCGTGGTGGCGCTGGGCGCGTAAAGCGTGAAGAATTGTTCGGCCTTAACCACCTGATCGGCATCTGTGGCGGTGGCCTCCAGGAGGTAGCGCCCCGGCGGTTGCTGCTGCAAAGGGGCCACTAGTGAAGTAAGTACCGGTGTTTTTTCGGTGTCAAAATCTTCGGTTAGTACGAGCGTGCGGGCCCACTTTCTTTCGTCATCTTCGTCTGCGTATGCGTCCAGCGGAAATTGTCGCTTGAACTCCTCCCGACTAAGTGCTTCACGCTCGAGTCGTTCCCAGGGCCGGGGGCGTAAGCTACGGGCAGGCGGCGTCAGGCGGTAGAGGCGCACCTGCCCACGCGCTGGCGCCTCTTGCCCGAGGCCATTCGTACTTAGCAACTTCAGGGCAGGAACCTGCTCCCGGTTCAAGAGCTGGGGCATGATGAATTGCAAGTTGAGTGTGCTAGACCCTAGGCTCACTTGCTGTTGCGCTGTACGGGTTTCGCCAGCGGCATCGGTTACGTCGGCTGTTACTTCAAAGAAATAGCCTGGTCGCCACCCCTTTCGGTTTCGGTCAACTGATGTATCAGCCTGCGCCGTGAACGTAACTGAGAAACTACCATCAGCAGCCGTTTGGGTCGTACCGTTGGCAATTTCAACTTCTGCCTGCCCAGGGAATGGCTCATATTGCCCCCCTAGGTAGGGCCGGACAAGCAACCACAACGTACGGCGCACCACGCGATATTGCACCGTAGCGCCGTCAATGGGCTGACCGGCATAGGCCGTACCGAGGCCGCGCATTGTTACTGCTTTCCCCAACACAGGCTTGCCCTTTATAGGCTCAAACGCAACTTGGAATGTAGGCCGCTTGTAGTCCTCTACCGCAAAGGACAACTCGCCAAAGTTTGTTTGTAAACTCATTTCACCGTTGAGCAAACTTGTCGGTAACACCATAGAGCCATGAAAGCTGCCGAAGTCAGACGTAGTGAACGTAAGCGTTTGTACCGTCTGGCGGTTCACATCGAGCAGTCGCACGGAGATGCCTTTGTCTGGCAACAGTTGCGATGTACCGGCGCGTTCTTCCGTAAGTATTCCTTTGAAATACAAGGTTTGACCCGGCCGGTAAATAGCTCGGTCAGTGAAAAGGAACACGCGGCGGGTTTCCTCCGGGATTGGGTTGCGCGGGAAGAAGGAGCCGTAATAAATCGTCTTGGCTACCAACGAATCAGCATCGCGCGATAGCAACACCGTAGCATAGGTAGGCTGATCGGGTGTTACGTCTTTAAGTAGCAGCACGTGGCCTGCCTCGTTGGTCGTTTGTGCTGCAACTGGTCGCAGCGGGTCTACGTAGTTCTTTCGGTAAAAGGGCTGCGCTTTTACCCCAGGCAGGGGCAGTCCACTTTGGCGATGCAACACCAGCATATCAACGCCACTGGAGGAAGTAGTACGTGGTCGTTGCAGGTGGCTTAGCTCACTTACTGCTAATTGTCCATAGACCACGATTCTTTCCGGCTGCTGCTTCACCGAGCCCTGCTCCGTGGTACTGACAACCACCAGGTAGTAGCCCAGCGGCAACGCCGGACCTACCTGTTGCACAGTGTGGCTTGTGTAGTCTTGAGAGCTAGGTACATCGAGCGTCCAAGACGCCGCCGGCGCGGCAGCTAACGTGCGGGCATAGGTTTTAGAGAAGCTAACGCTAGGTTGCTGCTGCTCCAATTGCCGGAGCGCCTGTGCTGTGCTCACGCGGTAGGCTTTGGCGTAGAGCCTAGTTACGTTACGAACTTCTAGCTTCAACAGCCACGGCTGGTTTGGCAACACCACTTCTTCCGTAGTAAAACGCAGCTCTACGGCTTCAATGCCCTGCCGTAAGACCGCGGCTAGCTTGGCGCCGTGCGAGGCAGGAAAGCGCCGCTCTGCTTCTAAAGCTAGCGTACGTGCTTTAACAGACTGCTGACTTTGGCGCCAATTATGTGCTTCTTCTACGAGAAACTCCGCACTAATAGACAGCGCTTTATAATACTCCGCCTCACGCGACAAGGCCTTGCGGTATAGCGAATCTTTGTTTGCAAACTCAGCATGCTGATGCACAAACGCCAGGCGCGACAAATCGGCATCGGCCAGCGCAGCTAGGTCGCTCGCCTTGCTCAAGCGAAAGGCGGTAAGCTGCTGCAAGAGCCATAAAGCGTGAAATTGTCCGTTGAGCGAATCAGCGGCTGGCGCTTGCAGCGACAAGCCCACAAACTCCGCAGCTGGCCCGAGCAACTTTCGATTGGTGAGCCGAAACTTGGCGGCCGGGCGGGTAATGTAGTACTCGTCATTACCTAGCCCCTCAACGGCGCGGTGTACGAGCACATCATAGAGCGTAGGACGCAACGCACGACCTTCCACATCGCCGCCGCGGATAGCGTACCCTAGGTCGTTGATTAGCAGCTTTTGTTGGCGCTGGGGCTCCTCCGCTACGGAGGCCTGATAGTGACGGACGATGGCACTGCCTAGGCGAGCAGCATCCCAGGTAGCTAGGTCTAGGTCCGCGGAATCGGGCGTGGCAATGCGGGTGCGGTCGTAAAGTTGGTAACGGTGCTGCTGGTAGTACCGTGCGTAGAGTTGAGCGAGTAGGCTATGCAGGATCGGCCGGGCTGGGAAGCGCGCTGTTTTTAGATCATCCTTGAGGAGGGCAATGGCCTTTTCATCCGCATTCTCCTCCTTGGCCTCGAGCAGGCGCAGCTTGTAGAGCAAGGCGCGCAAGTACTCGGGCGTGTCCTGCTGGCGGCGCGCCGCTCGGTAGATTTCGTCTACCAACTCGCCCGCCATTATGGTGCGGTCTTTTGCCAGCAGCGCATCTATCTGCTTCCACTTCTTAGGGTTAGGCCCGGTGGGTGGCGTAGGCGCGGAAGAGCTAGCGTTGAACAATAACAAAAGGAATAAGCAAAGCAATAAGAACGGACGCATGAGGCAAGCTAGACAATAGTGAGCTAGGTTTTGAAGAACAGATGCCAGCGCTTCGCATATTCCATACGCCCGTTTAAGGTTAAATTTTATTTACATTTTATATTGGCTTATTAATATTAAGAATTAAATATACATTTACCAACATATTATTGTCTGCTCTCTTCAAGTGGCAACACTCTACTTTTAGAAATCAAATGAAAAAACAGCTATTCCTCGCTACTATTACTTTCCTAGGTGCTCAGGCAACGCACGCACAAGTCCAACTCAGTATAGGCCCACGCGTAGGGCTGCAATCAACCAGCTTTGATGGACCTCGTTTCAACGACGCAGCACATACCCAACGCTATGGGGCGCAAGCTGGCGTTGTAGCTAATGCACAATTCAATCACTTCGCTATTCAGCCCGCTTTGGTCTTTTCACAAAAAGGAGATAAGAATGATTGGCGTGAAAGTGACTATGTGACTCTGCATGACGCCGTACGAGTCAACTATTTAGAGCTGCCCATAAACTTCGTACTGTCGATAGATAAATCAGACGGATTTCAGCTATTTGCGGGGCCCTATGTAGCGCTCGGTGTAGGCGGACGCCTACGTTCCACATTTACGTATGGGAGCGAAGTAACCGAAAGCAACGACCCATTAAGCTTCAAACAAAGAAGCAGCTATAGCACCCCCCATGAATTCCGTCGTTTTGACGCTGGGTTCAACGCAGGCATCGGGTACAAGTGTGGCCCCCTGCAGATTCAGACAGCTTATGGCAGAAGTGCCATGACCATCAAGCCGGAGGGCAAAACAGGTAGAGCGTATAGTCCACGCAGCCGCAGCATCCAGTTGACGTTGAATTACTTCTTTGCGCTCAACTAATCCACGGTAGCTAGCTACTCACCGCGTGCGCTGGCTGGCCGTACCGTACTAGCTAGCACACGTTCGGCTTGGGCGACATGGCGTTGTATGTGCACCACCAGCAGCTCCAGTTGGTCGGGCAGACGCAAGGCCACTAATGGGATAATGACGTTGGGAATGCGCACGTTATTGGCATTCACTTCACGCGTCTGCTCAATTAAGCTGAGTAGCTCGTCGAGCTGGCGGCTGAAAACTTCTACCACGGTGCGTGGCAGACGGCTGCCGCTAGGCGCAAATTTTTGCGGTGCTTTCTGAGGCTTCGTGGTACTGTCCGCCCGCATCGACTCGACTAACTTCCGCCCGATAGGTCCGAACTTTATTACCTCGGCGGGGTGGGTTCCGCGGTCTTTGGCCCTGCGCACGCGGAGCGCAATGCTAGGCAGGTAGTGGCCACCCACAATATTCAAGTGTTCTAAGCATTGCCCTACACTCCACTTGCCGGGGCTAGGTCGACGGTTGAGCTGTTCGTCGGTGAGTGGCCGAAATTCCTGAGCCGTAATAGCGCGCAGCGTTTGCAGGTCAGCCGCTAAGCGGTTTAGGAAGTCAGTAGTACGAACGGCGGTGGGGCTCATAGATGGGCAGGAACGGAAGCGAACAGGAAGAGGAAAGTATTGTAATGATACGTGCCGCAGACATTAACGGCAATGCTACACCCGCATCGTACCCAGATTTTATCCTAATCCAGGTATCTTGCCTCTATGTTTCGTCCTTTTCTTTGTTTGTTGTGGCTGTTAGCTAGCGTTGTTGTTAACCAGGTAGCCCAGGCACAAGCTGTGCCTAATCCTGGTGAGAACATTGCGTTCTTAGTTACTTTTGGCAATAAAGCCGATAAAAGCTGGGGCGACGACGACTTTGCCCAAACCTTTTTTTTCCTGGTTCCGAAAAACAACCGCCAACCGGTCTACATACGCGTGTTCGACCCTGACTGCGGCGGCCAAAACGACGAGCGGAAGTTTGGCTGGAACACCAGCACCCGTTTTAGTCTCTATGGTGGCACCGGTGCTCACTCGGGTGCCGACGCGCGCCGCACCGAGCCTAGTGGCAATTTTCGGGAAGGCACGCTACTCAAGCAGCAGAACTTTGGCGCCGAGCCAACCTACGACAATAAGTGGTACACCTTCGGGCCGCTGAACCCGCTGGAAGGTGAGTTTGTACCGGAGTTCGATGGCTACGTATTCAAGATGGTGGCGCAAGGCCTCACTGGCGACGACGGCAACCTGTACCGTTACTTCCTGAGCACCAGCCCCACGCAAAATGTGCCAGTGGAAGGGGGCAATGCTTTTACTTACGAGTACTCTTTCCGCTTGTCGCAAGGCAAAACCCGCACGCACTTGTATCCCTTCGTCAACGACCGAGTGGTGAGTATCAAGCAGAGTAATTTTGACCTTGACAAGGATGCTACCATCAAGATTTTCAGCGTGGCGAAGAACGGTCATCCGGCCATTGTGAGCGGCGACAATGAATGGAGCAGCAGTACGCACCCGATTAGCGCCAAAGAGCACGGTCTCTCCTTGGATATGCAAATCAACTCCCTCTCTAAAGCTAGCAACGACTTGGTTTTCTACGTCACCGACCAATATGACACCGCCTTGCCCTTCTTCGCTATTCCGCTGGGCGGCCCTCCGAAGTACCGCTACGAAGTAGACGTGAAGATCAAACGCTAACCTAGCTCTGGGCTAAGCACAGCCTATTACAGGTCTTCAGATCGGAATGATAATTGATTTTCAGCGCACGTTGCTAAGCTAGGTATGCACGTGCGCTATGAAAGTCAAACAAGTTAGGCCCTATACGCCCCAGAGCTCTTTCTTAACTAAAAGTCAAACCATTATCCGGCGCTATTTTGGCTTTTCACGCCGCGAAACGTCTGGCTTTGTGGTGCTGGTGACGTTGCTGCTGCTCTGGTTGTTTGTCCCGGCGCTATTGCGTCCCGCCTTGCCTCACTACGACCCGGCCGCCGATCAGCGCCAACTGAATGAAGTAGCCGCCGAGCTAGCTGCTCAGCGCCAGCCCCGCACCTTCTCGGATCGGCGCTACCCGCGTCGCAGCTACGCCGCCCGAGTGCCCGTGGCTCAGGTCTCCCTTGCGCCTTTCGACCCTAATATGCTCACGCCTCTCGATTGGGAAGCGCGCGGGTTGCCGCACTTTGTGGCCGAGCGTATTGTGCACTTCCGCGACGTTATTGGTGGCTTCAAGGCTAAGGAGCAGATTCGACGCACTTACGGCCTGCCGGATTCGGTGTATGCGCGCTTGGCTCCGTACATCCTGCTGCCGGACCAGCTACCGTCGCGGACGACTCGTTTCTCTTCTAGTCCTGACCGCTTCGCCGGCAAATTCACCGCGCGGCCTAGCTTCCCGCCTAGCAAGTTTGCCCGCAAGCCCGCGCACTTAGCAGCTTTCGACCTGAATACCGCCGATACGACGCAGCTGATGCAGATCCGTGGCATTGGACGCGGTATCTCGGCGCGCATTGTGGCCTATCGGGCGCAGCTTGGTGGCTTCGTGCGGGCCGAGCAGATGGCCGAAATCTACAGCCTTCGCGACGCGCCCGACCTCGTGGACAGCTTGCGTAAATACACCTTCGTGAAAGCTAGCTTCGCTCCGGCCTCGCTCGATGTGAATACGGCCAGCTTTGATGAGCTACAAAGTCACCCCTACATGGGCAAGCGATTAGCGCGCGTGGTGGTGGCGTTTCGGCAGCAACACGGGCCGTTCAAACAACCCGACGACCTGCGTCAGATCCGCATTTTGGACGACGCTACCTTTGAAAAGCTCAAGCCGTACCTGCGTTTTTGAGCTTCGCGTACTGAGCGCTAAGTAGGCTTGCGGTACGTGTTTCTACCTAGGTATTAGCAGGCCGGTGGGCAGAAATTTGGCGCGGGTGTCGGCCTTGTTGGGGAGGCTTGCGTATGCACGAGCACCGCAGCCTAGCCGCATGTCATCAATTTACTGGAGGCAGGCCGCCTTTTATTTGTATGGTCCCTCCTCTTTTCTTTCTGCTGCGCGACAAGCTTTTTCCGATTGCGGTCTTTGTTCAATCGGTGTTTTGTGGCTGCGCCCAACAGCAAGATCGTGGCGACTTCGAGAAAGTTCGGAAAGACTATACGGTGAAGCAAATTGGCCGGATGCACAAAAAGCAAGTGGCCGAAAGCTCTGGCTTTGAGCAAGCCAACTCCGAAGGTGACCTCTGGACGCAGGCAGATGGGGGCAACTCAGCCAGCCTCTACAAAGTGACGCCCGAGGGCGACTTACTGCAGAAGCTCGATCTAACCCCGCTCACGAATATTGACTGGGAAGACCTAGCGCAGGATGACGAAAAGCGCCTCTACATTGGCGACTTTGGCAACAACCAGAACAAACGGCGCAATCTAGCTATCTACCGCCTCAGCGGCTTGCCCAACAAACCCACCATCGATACTATTCACTTCAGCTACGCCGACCAGCGAGATTTTCCGCCGAAGAAAGCAGCCCGTAACTTCGATTGTGAAGCGTTCTATTACCGGCACGACAGCCTATACCTTTTCACGAAAAACCGAGGCGAGGGACGCTGGGTGAAAGAATATGTGCTGCCCGCCAAGCCCGGTACCTACACGGCCACCTTGGTCGATAGTATTCAGATGAACACCTGGATTACGGCCGCCGACATCAGCCCTAATGGTCGTACAGTAGCTCTGCTCGGTTACGGACGCGTGTACTTGATTGATTTGCAACCCGGCCGTAAACTGTTTGACAGCCCGAAAAGCTGCTTGCTCATCCCGACTACCGGGCAGGCCGAAGCGCTGGTTTTTACTAATGAGCACGACTTTGTGCTCAGCAACGAAAAGGGCAAAATCTTCCGGGCGCAACGTAAAAAGTAACGGAGCGGGCTATTGCCACCCGCGGCAGTAAGTAGACAGCGCGTCATAGATGTTAAACGGCTTTTTACGATCAGCCGTAAGCTTATGGACTCGGCCCCTAGCTAGAGTCATTACCTCACTACTTCCTCTTTCCATGCCTCATACCATTCTTATTACGGGCGCTACCGGCACGGTGGGCTCTGAGCTTGTACTAGACCTAGCGAACCGCGGAGTCACGGTGCGAGCTGGCGTACATTCCATCATCAAAGGCGACCGGCTGCGGCATATCTATCCCGATACCCAACTCGTCGAAATAGATTACGCCCGCCCCGCAACGTTGCATGTAGCGCTTACGGGCGTCGAGCGGCTGTTTTTGGCTACGCCTTTTGTCGAAAACCAAGTAGCGCTAGCTAAGCAAGTCATCGACGTGGCGAAGCAAGCCGGCGTGCAGCAGATTGTGCGTCTTTCAGTAGCTGGGGCCGATGCTACACCGGGTATTCAACTTGGGCGCTGGCATCGGGAGGTGGAAGAATACCTGGAGCAAAGCGGCATACCCTACACCTTCGTGCGCCCTAATAGCTTCATGCAAAACTTCGTCAATCACAACAGCGAGTCTATTTGCCAGGAAGATAAGTTCTATCTACCGTTGGGCAACGGCGCCATCAGCTACGTAGACGTGCGCGATATTGCCTCAGTAGCAGCTAACATCTTGACGGCTGATATTGCCCAACATCAGAGCAAAGCGTACACGCTTACGGGTCCAGCTGCTCTCACCGGCGAGGAGGTAGCCGCAGCTATCAGCCAAGCGACCGGCCGGCCCATCGCCTACGTGGATGTACCAGAGGCTGCCGCCCGCCAAGCCATGAGCCAAGCCCCACAGTGGATGACGGATGCTATGCTGGAACTTCACGCGCTAGGAAAAGCAGGTCATGCCGCTGCGGTTACCTCCACCGTGGAAGAGCTAGCCGGCCGACCAGCGTACACGTTTGAGCAGTTTGCGCAAGATTATCATCAGCACTTTCAGCCTGCTTCGTAGCGACTTGATTACCTGCTAGCTTCACACAAAAGGGGCTTCTCATTATCTGAGAAGCCCCTTTTGTGTTAGTGCAGTTTACTACGCTACCTAGCTTTACAAATCGCTATCGGCAGCATCGCGGCCTTGGTTGCGCCGGGGGGCGCTGCCGTAGTCTTCCTTGTCGTCGCCGCGGTACTCTTCGCGCTTATCAGCACCGTAGTTCTTGGCCTTGTCGGCATTGTCGTAGTCGCCGCGGACGGGCGCACCTTGTTTGTTGTTCGGATCAGCAGAAGCGTACTCATCATCGTAAGAGCCTCCTTGCGAGCCAAAGCCCTCGGTACTCTTACCGTTGTAGTCACCTTGGCCGTTGCCCGAACCACTACGATTCATTTTGTCATCCTGCTCGTCGCGGGCTGAGGGCTGCTGATAGGTGCCACGGCTGTTAGCATCAGAGCCGCCCGCTTCATTGTAGCTTTCTTCCCGCTCCCGGCGGTTGGTTTGCTGCCCGTTACCACCTTGGGTGCGGTCTTGGTTGTCGTAGCCACCACGCGACGAGTTTTGATCCTCGTTTTGGTTACGCTGCTGATCACCTAGGCCGCTCCGGCTTGAGGAAGAAGTGCCCATATTGCTATCCGTCAGCGACGAGGTGCCATAATCGGCGCTGTAGCCGCGGCCACGACCGTAGCCCGAACCGTTGTCGTTCAAATATGTGCTGCCATCGTTACCAGCCTGCGCATTAGGCTGCAACTGCTCGTATGGCAAATTATCTTGGCCGTACACAACCTGATTAGGGTTGCGCGACTCTTGCCGATAGGTATCATCGCGCCCGTTGTAGGTCTGGTAGGAATTGGACTGTAGCCCATCGGTAAGGCTGTAATTGCCGCTCTCATTGGTAGCGCGGAATTGATTACCGTAACCACCTTGCGTGTTGCCGTGGTCCTGGGTACCAAATTCCCCGCGACTAGCGCCGCTGATCTGGTTTTCGCGCCGGTCATCGTCTTGGTAGATAGGTTGCACGCTATTGCCAAAGTTGCCGCCGTATCGGTTGCTAGGTTCCGAGTCGGAGTGCTGCTTGCGCTCCTGCTGCTCCTGCGATTCGCCGGTGCCAGGCTGCACATCATCAGGGGTAGCTTCTTTGTTTGGCTGCTGGCCTGCTGGCCCGCCTATGCTTCCTTTTCCGACGCTCATTTCCGAATCGACAAGCGACTCGCTTGATGAAGCATCCTGGTTTGGGTTGGGCGTGCCGTTCATGGCGGGTGTTTCAGCTTGCGTTGCGCTGTTGGCTAAGGTGTTGCTAACTCCAGCACCCATTTTGGCCTGCATACCCGTTGTATTATTATCGGCGCCGTCAGTTACTTGCGACTCATTATTGCGAGGATTTTCCGTTTTATCTTCCATGGGGGAGTACATAGGTGGGTGGAAACAAGTACTTCGTGATCTGAGCTATACGCGTGTGTGTCAGCAGAGTTAGTGCTTGCTGAGTAAATCTGCGGGGCCTCAGCTCAACTAGAAGGAGCCTGTACGTGGGGTTTACGATTTGTCAGGAGGCAGCAGCTCTACCTAGGTCGGCTGTTGGAGTTACTGATCAAGCCGCTTATTTTCGCCCCACGCACGACTCCCAATCGGCGTGTATCTTGTTAGTCACCTCAACTAATCCATTCTTTTTTTATTAATCCCCAAACCACCTGCTCTTTATGAAAACAGGCAAAGTGAAGTTCTTTAATGAATCAAAGGGCTTCGGTTTTATCGTTCAAGACGAAAACAACCAAGATATCTTCGTACACCAGACTGGCCTTATCCACGAAATCCGCGAAAATGACCGAGTATCTTTCGAGGTTATCGAAGGAAAGAAAGGTTTGAATGCCGTTAAGGTAGAGCGTATCTAAGGTGCTTTTCCACAAGCTAAGCATCTGCTATTTGCACATCCTGCTTCGGTTTTGACTGGGGCAGGATTTTGTTTTGCTATTCCTGCTTGCCATATTGCTGACGCTCAAGGCTGAATCTAGCGCAGCCGCAGCTAGCTCCCTCAAATTATACTGCTCAGCTTCGGCCAAATTTCGACTTCTTGTTCATCAAAAAATCGAGTTACATCTTTTTTGATAGTGAGGAGAACTCGAAATAAGTTTTACCTTTAGCTCATTCATTCACCACAATCCATTTCATTTTTTAGCAGATTATGAGTACCGGTACCGTAAAATTTTTCAATGAGACCAAGGGTTTCGGTTTTATCAAGCCGGATGGCGGTGGTGAGGATGTTTTCGTGCATGCCTCGAACCTGATGCAACCCGTTCGCGACAACGACAAAGTAGAATATGATGTGCAGCAGGGCAAAAAAGGCCTGAATGCCGTTAAAGTACGTCTTATCAGCTAGTCGGATCTTCTGCCCGTGACTGGGCAAATAGAAAGCAAAAAACCTCCTCCAGGCTATCTGAAGGAGGTTTTTATTTTTCAGTACTTGATAAAAAGCTAGCTTTCCAATTAGGCCCTAGCTAATAGGAAGCCGCTATTTCTTGGGTTCGCCTGCTTTCGCTACGCGTATTCCCACCGACATAATATCGGGCAGCTGGTCTTGGCGCATGTATTGTTCCAGCACAATCTTGTAGGTGCCAGGGTGGCGAAAATGCTGATTAGGTAACGCCAGAAACTGGTGGTCGAAAATGTCGCCGGTGCCACTGCCGCGTGGTTCGCCAGTTTGCGGATCCATCAGCAGCATCTGGTGCAGCAGCTGCGAAATGCGTTTGTTGTCAGGGCCCGTGAGCGTATGCTTCACGTAAAGATTGTAGTAGCCGTACGACAGCGTGTTACGGATGTTGATGTAGATGTCGTAACGCTGCGTGGTGTCGGGTATCTCAAACTCAAACGTGGGCTTTACTTGCACCACCCATCGGTTGTTATCGAGGTCAGTATTTTTCTCAAATACCCGGTTAGGGTCGCAGGCAGCTAGCCCGAGCACCATGCCCAGAGCTAGCCACAAGTGAATCAGTTTACGCATGGGCAACATTAGGAAGCGGGAGAAGAAGGAGCGCCAGCCGGAGCATCACCACCGCCCGGGCGGGGCGGCCGAGGTCCGCGCCGCGTTGGGCGGCCACTTCGCTCATTGCCCTCGGCGGCCGAGTTAGGTGCTGGCCGTGGTGAACGCGGCTCGTTGCCACGCGGCGGGCGTGGCGCCTCTGCCCGGCGATTTTCGCCATTGGCTCCTTCCGGCTTGTTGCCTTCTTTGTTGTCTTTGTCTGACCGGTTACGGTTGTTTCGGCGGTTGAGGGGTCGTGCAGCCGAACCACGCGGCCGGCGTGCTTCAGATTGCGCCTCCGCTGCTCCGGTCGCACTGGATGCCGCCTCGGCACTAGGTACTGAAGTTGGAGCTTTAGGAGCTTGGGGCTTTTCTTTTTGCGGCTGGTTGGGCTTTGGTGCGGGCGCAGCAACTACAGGTTGCCCCTGCTCAGCACTAACTTTTTTCTTCTTGCGCTTGCTACGCTTGCTTGCCTTAATCTTATCATCGAGGCGGTCGAGGTTGCCCTCCACGTGAGCCGATACCTCTGGCGCGCGCTCCTCTTCCTGCACAGGAGCTAGGAGGTTTTCGGGCTTTTCGCCGCGCTTGTTCAAATCCTGAATCTCGCGCACGCGTTCCGTGGGGATCATCACCCAGTTATTATCACCCCGGAAAGCAAACCACATCCGCTTCTTGAAGATGTCGGTTTTTTGCAGGAAAGCCTCCCCTTTCTCGGTTTGGAGTGGGCGTTGCACCTGCGGAATGTCCTTGAGCGCGTCGAGGTAAGTGTCGAGCTCGTAGTTCAGGCAGCACTTCAGGCGGCCACACTGCCCCGAAAGCTTAGCAGGGTTGAGGCTTAGGTTTTGGTAACGCGCGGCCGTCGTGCTCACGCTCTTGAAGTCGGTGAGCCACGTAGAGCAGCACAGCTCCCGCCCGCACGAGCCAATGCCACCTAGGCGACCAGCCTCGTGGCGCAAAGAAATTTGGCGCATCTCCACGCGCACCCGAAACTCATCGGCGAGGCGACGGATCAGGTCACGGAAGTCCACGCGGTCTTCCGCCGAGTAGAAGAAGGTGGCACGGGTACGGTCGGCCTGGTACTCCACGTCGGAGAGCTTCATTTTCAGCTTCAGCTCCTCTACCACTGAGCGGGCCCGGAACATAGTGCCTGTTTCAAGGTCACGCACGGCGTCCCAGCGCTCCACATCTTGGGTGGTAGCCACGCGCAGAATCGAGCGAATTTCCTTGGAATCAACGGGCACCTTTTTCTTGCGCATCTGCAAGCGCACCAACTCCCCTTTCAACGACACATGACCTAGGTGCCAGCCGTTACCGGCAGCCTCTACGACCACAGCGTCGCCAGTGACGAGGGGTAAGCGTGAATTATTGCGGAAGAAGTCTTTACGACCGCCTTTGAAGCGAATCTCGACGAGGTCAAATTCTTTAAAGTCGCTGGGCAGGTCTACGTCCTGAAGCCAGTCGAATACATTGAGACGGGTGCAGCCTCCAGAGCTGCAACCACCTTTGGAGCCGCAACCCTTCGCTGAGGAAGAGCAGCCGCCCCCGGAGGAACAAGAAGTGCAAGCCACGGCTTGAAAAGATCTATAGGTAAGGCGGAAAAAGTACCGCACGAAATCGGTTGTCTACAAAGATACCGGTTCTAAGTTGCCAGCGCCTGTTACAAGGTTTTAGCTAGATAATACCGGTTAATAACTGCACCTAAAGGATAGCTAGGTTCTGAATGTTCCCCGCAGAATTCGTAAACAATAAAACAAAAAAGCTCGTCAAATGACGAGCTTTTCAATTATAGACCTAGTATCTAGCTACTAACCAACAGAGTTAGCACTTGATGAGTAGCTACTTACCTTATTTAGGGGTTCAACACTACTTTTACGCAGTTATCCTTTTTGTTGCGGAAAATATCGTAGCCGTGCGCAGCTTCGGAAAGCGGCAGGCGATGCGTAATGATATCATCCAGCTTCACTTTCCCTTGCACGATGTATTCCAGCAGCTTATCAATGTGCTTCTGGGCAGGGGCTTGACCACCGCGAATGGTGATGCCTTTATCGAAGAACTGACCAATTGGGAAATTGTCGAAGGGAGTAGCATAGACCCCTAGCACCGATACGGTGCCCCCACGACGAACAGCACTCATGCAGGCTTCCAGCACTTTGGGAGACCCTTTCTCTAGGTTCACTACTGCTTTTGCCCGGTCGAACAAGTTGCGCATGGGCTCGAAGCCCACGGCTTCCACGCAGACATCCGCACCGCGGCCGCCGCTCATAGCACGGATTTGCTCCGTGGTATCTTTCTCGTTATCCCACAGAATGGTCTCACAGTTTGCCGTTGCTTTGGCTTTATCGAGCCGGTATTGCAGCGGATCAATCACGACTACGCGAGCGGCCCCACGTAGCCACGCCGATTTGGCTGCCATAATACCCACCGGGCCAGCTCCGAAGATGGCTACTACTTCGCCGCCTTTCACTTGGCCCCAATCGATGCCGGAGTAGCCAGTAGGGAAAATATCGGTGAGGAATAAAACCTGCTCGTCAGTAAGACTATCAGGCACAATGCGCGGACCGTAATCGGCATAAGGAACACGCACGTACTCGGCTTGGCCGCCGTTGTAACCGCCGTAAAGGTCGGTATAGCCGAAGAGGGCGCCGCCTTTCTCGGTCATCAAGCCGCCTTCAGGCCCGTAGTGGTCTGGGTTAGAATTTTCGCAGTGGCCGGGCAAGTCGTGATTACAAAAAAAGCACGTACCGCACGCAATGGGGAAGGGTACCACCACCCGGTCGCCGCGCTTGAGGTTGCCAACTCCTTTGCCTACTTCTTCCACAATACCCATGAACTCGTGCCCGAGCACCATTGGCCTAGGTTGCGGAATGCTACCGTTGTAGATGTGCAGGTCGGAGCCGCAGATGGCCGTGCTGGTTACGCGAATAATAGCGTCGCGCGACTCTTCGATTTTAGGATCATCAACGGTATCGACGCGCACGTCTTTCATCCCATGATACACGAGGGCTTTCATAAGAACAGGATTTGGTTTTGGAAGAGACAGGACTAGCAGGTTCAGGAGACCTGATACCTAGCTTTTTAGTAACGGCTCGACAATTAGGCAGGTTACTAGTGTTAGGCCCTATTCGCCTGCTTAGCCATAATCTTGTTCTGAGGCTAGCTTCTCTTTATTCCATGTACTACGTGCTCCGCTGAGCTAGCTGGCGATACCTAGCCTCCAGTCATCTGATAAACTAGCACACCCGCCGGCGTTACTAGATAGGCGTATTGTTCGCCTAGCAGAACCTGTTGGGCGGCACTAGTGGTAGTCGGCAACGGCATTGTGCGCTCCGTGAAGTTATAGAGCTGGAAAAATTGTACTTGGCTATTCGTGAGGTAGTATAGTTCATCACCACGAAAGCCCACAGAATTCAGCCCTGTGAAGGGTAACTTTTTCCGGTAGTTACCTAGGTTGTCAAACACAAAGATGCCGCTCGTTCGATCTACCAGATAAAGGTTGTTCTGGTATTGGCGCAAGAAGCGGAAATCAGGTTTCGATCGGCCGATAATTAGGTCGAGCGGGGTACTGAGCATCAGCCGCTGCAACGTCGGGTCGAACTGCCGCAAGGTGAGGTCACTTTCATTGAACAGCCACAATCGGTCGTCTGGAGCGAGAGTAGCCACTCGAATGCTGCCGTCCACAAAGTCAAGGAGCTGCACGCTCGTGATGGGCGTCATGAACCGGTCGAGTAGCAGAATCTCTTGGCGGTCGTCGTAAAAGACGAGAATCTTAGCGCTATTCCACGCTTCAATCTGGGCAGTATGGCCAGGCTGGGGCGGCGAATAGGTATTTAGCGCCTGTCCATCGGGTCCGTATTGGTGGATGTTGTCCTGCTCATCGGCCACGTAAAAATTGCCGCGCCGATCCAGAGAAGCGGCGCCTGGCTTTGCCAGCTTGATCGTACGAACCAGCTTCCAGCCATTGGTCTCTACCACTGACTGATTAGGGCTAGCTACAGTATTGTAAGCAGGAGCAACTGGCGCAGGCTTGGCAGCAGGTGCTACAGAGGCAGCTGATGGCACCGTGGTTTGGGCGTAGACTGTTGGTAGTGAGTAGTAGGTAGTGAGTAATAAGATAACGACGAGTTGTTTCAGCCAACTAATCTTTTCTAGCGTCATCTTACTCATACTTTTTAGTATCAACTGTTTACAAAGAACTACGCATCACTAAGTATTAGCTACTCAAATCCTTCTCGAAATGCAGTAAAGCCAGCTGGTCACCATCGTAGCTAGCATACGTGCGGTAGTTCACCCACTCACCTAGGTTGACGTAACGGCTGTTGGCTGTTACCTCAACGTCGAGCGGCAAGTGGCGGTGCCCGAACACATAGTAGTCGTGATGATGCAGGCGCTCCAGCTCCCGGCAATACACCAGCAGCCACTCATCGTCGCCGAAGTACTTCTCGTCCTTGGCCGTGTTTTGAATACGGCTGCGGCGGCTCCAGTTGTTGGCAATACCGATACCGAAGTTGGGATGCAGCCGCGCAAATAGCCACTGCGCCACAGGACTCGCAAAAACCTGTTTCAGGAATTTATACGTGTAATCCTTCGGACCTAGCCCATCGCCGTGGCCGATGTGGAAGATGTGATTCCCAATCCGCTGGCTAACTGGGTGGCGCAAGATGGGAATGTTCAGCTCCTCGGTAAAGTAGTCGAACATCCACATGTCGTGGTTACCAGTGAAGAACGTTACGGGAATGCCGCTATCCGTCAGTTCCGCCAGCTTGCCTTGGAGCCGAATAAAGCCGCGCGGTATAGCATGGCGGTATTCAAACCAGAAATCGAAGATATCGCCAACTAAGTAAATGGCAGCAGCATCTTTTGCACACTGATCGAGCCAGCGCACAATGCGTCGCTCGCGAGCGGCAGAGCTAGCCACATCGGGCGTACCGAGGTGGAAGTCGGAGGCGAAGTACACGCGGCGGCCGGGCGGCAGCGCGAGGTCAGGTAGTTGCGGCGGGCGCGTCATCCAATAAAAACAACACGATGCTACGCGGGCCATGAGCACCGAGTACCAACGTTTTTTCAATATCAGCCGTACGACTCGGCCCTGTGGTGAGCGAAATCATAGAGGGCAGCTTACCATTGTGGTTTTCCTTCACAGCTTGCAAACCATCGCCGATGTCAGGCACGATCTGCGACGTACGGGCTAGCACCAAATGCTGGTCGGGGTAAATGCTTAAACGTCGGCCGCTAGCAGAAGCGCCACTCACGAGCACACTGCCCGTGCGAGCGACTAGAGCTTCGCATGTAGTCAAGCTAGCATCCGCTTTTTTAATGAAATCCTTTTCGTCGCCCACAAACACGAGTCCGGCTTTGTGCAACAGCTTTTTCAGCTCAGGCTCCCACACAAATAAGTTTTCCAGCTCTTTTTCCTTTTTGTAAGCAAAAAGCTGGTCGAAGAAATGGTCTTCTGACTCGCAGTAATAGAAAACGCCGCCCGTTCGCACAAAACTTTGAGCAAACATCACGGCTAAGTCGTCGGCGGGCGCCGGGTACAAGGGCGCCGTGAAGTCAGGCGCCGCGGGCTGGGGCGCCGGTTTCTGCAGCGATTCGCGGATGCGGCGCAGAATAAGGTCACGGGAAGATTCAGCCATTGAATGCGCAGCGAGTGCTTGGTTAGCGAAGATTATTCGTCAAAGATAGGACGCAATAACCACCGAACAGCTACAAAACAAAAGAGCTAGCCCGTTAAGGCTAGCTCTTCCGCAACTTAGTTACTCTTCTATTTACACCGGCGTCACGGCGCTGCCCGAAGGCACATCCGTATGGCCGCTGGTGTTCGGCTTGTCGTCGATGCCTGGCAGATTCATGTCAGGTAAGTCATCGCCGAGCGGCAATGCATGCTCCTGCTTCCGCTCGCTGAGGGTCTCGCTACGATCAGTGCCAGCCATGTGTGCTTGGTAGGTAGTCTGGCTGTCGTAAGGACGACGGCCGACCAAACGCTCCAAGTCATCCTGTAGCAGCACTTCCTTATCTAGCAGCTCTTTGGCAACTACTTCCAGCTCATGCCGACGCTCAGTTAGCAGATCCTTGGTGCGGTTGTAAGCATTTTCGATGATGGTGCGAACTTCTTCGTCAATCATCTGCGAAGTAGCTTCCGAATAAGGCTTGGTGAAGCCGTACTCATTCTGTCCTTTCGAGTCGTAGAAGGAGATGTTACCTAGCTTCGAGTTCATGCCATACATGGTCACGATGCTATACGCCATCTTCGTGATACGTTCCAAATCGCTCAACGCACCGGTCGAAATCTTGCCGAACACCAACTCTTCAGCAGCACGACCACCTAGGGCCATGCACATCTCGTCGGTGAGTTGCTCCGTGTTGTATAGGAACTGCTCGCGGGGCAGATACTGGGCATAACCTAGGGCAGCTACACCACGCGGCACAATGCTCACCTTCACCAACGGATCGGCGTGCTCCAAGAACCAGCCAGCAATAGCGTGGCCTGCTTCGTGGTAAGCCACGATTTTCTTCTCACCGGGAGAAATGATTTTGTTCTTCTTCTCCAAACCACCGATAACACGGTCAACGGCGTCGGTAAAGTCCTGCATCGTTACCATCTTCTTATCGCGACGGGCAGCAATCAGGGCTGCTTCGTTGCAGACGTTAGCGATTTCAGCACCCGCAAAACCAGGAGTTTGAGCAGCTAGCTTCTTAGCTTCCACATCAGGAGCTAGGGTCAGCGGCTTCAAGTGCACATTGAAGATCTGCGTGCGGCCGTTGATATCTGGCTTGTCGATGCTGATCTGACGGTCGAAACGACCGGGACGCAGCAACGCTGAGTCGAGCGTATCAGGGCGGTTGGTCGCAGCTAGGATGATAACACCCGAGTCGGTACCGAAACCGTCCATCTCTACCAGCAGCGAGTTCAGCGTGTTCTCACGCTCGTCGTTACCACCGGGTACGTTGCCGCGCGAACGGCTCCGACCGATAGCGTCAATCTCGTCGATAAAGATGATACAAGGCGCCTTTGCTTTGGCCTGCTTGAACAAGTCACGAACACGGGCAGCACCTACACCGACGAACATTTCTACGAAGTCGGAACCCGACAGCGAGAAGAACGGAACATCGGCCTCACCAGCTACAGCTTTCGCCAATAGGGTCTTACCCGTACCGGGAGGGCCTACTAGCAATGCGCCTTTTGGAATCTTACCACCTAGGATGGTGAACTTGGAAGGATGCTTCAGAAACTCTACAATCTCTTGTACTTCTTCCTTAGCTTCTTCCAGGCCAGCAACGTCCTTGAACGTAATCTTTACTTTGTCTCCACCTTCAAACAAGGCAGCACGCGACTTACCAATGTTGAAGATCTGACCACCAGGGCCACCAGCGCCGCTCATGCGACGCATCAGGAACCAGAAGCCCACGAAGAGCAACAGAATAAAACCCCAGCTCGTAATCAGGTCGCCGTAACCTTGGCGGTCTTTTACGTCGAGGCCCACACGCTGCTCACGCGGCAGGTCAGCCTGCACTTTATCAAGGTCTTCTTTAAAGGTCTTACCGTCTACGACACGGAAGCTGTACTGCGGCCCTTGCTCCATAGCAAGCGGGCCACGACGGGCTAGCTCAGGATTGTATTTGGCATTCTTAACGGCTTCAGGCTTGAGCGTTACTTCTACCATCCGGTCGTTAACCAAGGTCACGTCGCGCACATCGCCAGCTAGCAGCATCTGCTCGAAGCGTTGCTGCGTGGTCTCGATGGTCGAGGTACTGCGGTTGAAGTAGAACATCCCGAAGATGAACACCACTAACCCAGCCAGCACCCACATCTGCATACTCGGCCGCGGCGTGGGCGCGGGTAGCATGGGTTTTTTCTTTTTGGGGGTTGTATCAGGCATGAATTGGGATTTCAGAGCAAAACATAAGCGGAACACTCCGCTTGAAGGATTTGTTCGGAGCCGCTACGCGAGTTTAACGTGCTTCGGCTTCTTCTTCGATGTAGGAAATTTCGGCATCACCCCACAGCTCTTCCAGAGCATAGAACTGGCGCCGGTCGCGGAGAAAAACATGCACCACGACGTCTACATAATCAAGCAGCACCCACTCGCGATTGGTGCGGCCCTCAGTTTGCCAAGGATGCTGGCCGGTAAGCTTCTCCACCTCTTCTTCTACTGAACGGGCAATAGCGTCGAGTTGGGTATCGGAAGATGCCGAACAGATAACAAAATAGTCTGCTACAGCATTCTTAAGTTCTTTAAGATTGAGTACCACGATATCGGCAGCCTTTTTTTCTTGCATACCGCGCACTACTACATCTGCCAATCTGTCCGAATCCTGCCGGACTAGGGTACTTTTCATAGGATACTATTAGGTTTGAACGTCACAAAGTACGAAAATCAGGTGGAGGCACTAACCCCCAAAACCCTCTTCACGGGCCAGCAACTAATCTGGTTGCCCGAATGTGAATCCACAAACACGGAAGCCCAGACCTTGGTCGTCAAAAACAGCGCCACCGAAGGTTGCACCGTCATTACCGACAAACAGACCGCCGGCCGCGGTCAACGTGGCAATCGTTGGGAAGCTGTTGCCGGCGAAAACCTGACACTTTCGGTGGTATGGTTTCCTTCGTTTCTGGCAATCAACGATCAGTTTCAACTCAGCCAAGCCGTGGCGCTGGCCGTGCACGATTGGGCTGGTAGTTTGCTAGGTCCCGACCCGGCGTTGCGTCTCAAATGGCCCAACGACTTGTTTTTTGGTGACCAGAAGCTAGGTGGAATACTCATTGAAAACACCGTGAGCGGCGCTAAAATTCAATCTAGTATCGTTGGAATTGGCTTAAATATCAACCAACAAAATTTTGGCATCCCTACTGCCACGTCTTTCGGCCGGCTTACCAGCCGACATTATCTACTGCCACCACTGGCCGTAGGTTTGCTCGAAAGTCTAGAACGGCGTTACCTGCAACTGCGCGCCGACCAGCGTGCCCTATTGCGCTCCGACTACCTCCGTGCCCTCTATCGCTACGAAGAGTGGCACCCATATGAAGTAGCTGGCAAAAGAGTGCTAGGCCGTATCGTCGATATAGATGAGGCAGGTCGCTTGATAGTGGAGATGGATGGCAAGGTGCAACGCTTCGGCCTGCAGGAAATCAAGTTCGTCTATGATTAAGCCCAAATGGTAGAAAAGCCGGCTATCCAGGTGAGCAATAGAGCATCTTTGTCATGCGAATGTTATTGTTTACTCCTTATGACGTCAGAAGCTGATGAATATTTTAGGAATTAGCCTAAATTTTTCATTTCGTGTTCAGCTAAAGTAAACCTTCTTGCAACCTTTCACTCTAACGCAGTATCTGTACCCTGACATCTTGCTAGCTCCCTTGCTTAGGGCACGGTGCTTGTAACTTAACAGCAGTACGGGTAAGCACAGGACACTTTTCCCGGAAAACCTTCAGATCTTCCTTTCACTTTTCGCTCGCACCTCCTTTCCCACCATCTGCTCATGAAGATTTTTACACGCTACTTTTTAGTTTTTGCCTTTGTAGCCGTGCGCCTAACGGTTCTTGCCGCTTCAGTTACGCCCAAGACCGCCCAACTCGTGCATGCTATTAAAGTCCAAGAAGTAAAGACCACTACTTCTACTCCTAGCTTGAGCGTTTACCCGAACCCAGCCAAGGGCATGGTAACGGTTTCGCTAAGCCAGCGTATTGGGCTAGGCCAAGATTATAAGTTGCGCTTGAGCAACATCATTGGCCGGGAGGTGCGGACTACCTTGCTCCGCCCCGAGGATAATAGCTCTATTGCCGTGAATCTGTCGGATCTGCCAGCGGGCATGTACTTTTACAGCTTATTAGTAAACGATAAAATTGTAAGTACGAAACGTCTCGTATTACAAAACTAATTGTTTAACTTGCCATCGTTTTCCTAGAGAAAGCAGTCGATTTATCGACTGCTTTTTTTGTGCTTCACGCTGGCAAGGCGACTCTTGTGACCCAAACCTAGGTGTGGCACGGCCGGATTTATTACCTACTTTTGGCTCTTCTCTGATTAAGTAGTATGCGTCGTTATCAAAGCCTGAATAATTTGGTGGGTTGGCTAGTCTTTGCCATTGCCACGCTCACTTACCTAGTTACCCTAGAGCCTACCGCCAGTTTCTGGGACTGCGGCGAGTTCATTGCTTGTTCCTACAAGCTACTTGTTCCCCACCCTCCGGGGGCGCCTACCTTTCTACTGTTAGGCCGCATTATGTCGCTGTTCTCTTTCGGCGACGTCACCAAAGTGTCGGTGCTAATTAACGCTCTGTCAGCGCTTAGCAGCTCCTTTACAGTACTCTTCCTCTTCTGGACCATCACGATACTAGCGAAGAAGCTGGTACTCGGCATCAACGTGCCGAATGATGAGCAGCTAGAGCCTACCAGCGGCCAAACGCTCCTCATTCTGGGTTCGGGCGTGGTAGGGGCGCTATCTTTTGCCTTCTCCGATTCGTTTTGGTTCAACGCGGTGGAAGGCGAGGTGTACGCTATGTCGTCGCTGTTCACAGCCGCCGTTGTTTGGATCATGCTGAAGTGGGAGAACCGCGCCCACGAAGCCGATTCCGATAAGTGGCTCATCCTTATTGGCTATGTAGTAGGCCTGAGCATCGGGGTTCACTTGCTGAACCTGCTGGCCTTGCCCGCATTGGGTTTCATTTACTACTACCGCCGCACGGCTAACCCAACCTGGTGGGGTGGGGTACTCACGCTGGTAGTTAGTATGGTGATTGTGGGCGCCATTCTCGTGGGTATCATCCCGGGGCTGCCTTCGCTGGCTGGTGCCGTGGAAGTGTTTTTCGTGAACAGCCTAGGTCTGCCGTTCGATTCGGGTTTGATCTTCTTCCTGATTGTCTTCGTTGCGCTCATCTGGCTAGGTTTCCGCTATTCTTTCCGGACGCGTAACCGCTTGGTGAACACCGCCATGCTGAGCTTCGTGTTCATCCTGATTGGCTACTCAACTTACCTGATTGTACCGATTCGCAGCAGCTATCACCCGACCATCAACGAGAACGATCCGGAAGATGTATTGTCCTTCGTGAGCTACCTGAAGCGCGAGCAGTACGGTGACCGGCCCTTGCTTTATGGCCCGCAGTTCAACGCTGAGCCTGTCGATCAGGAAGAAGGAGCACCGCGCTACGTTCGGAAAGGTGACAAGTACGTGGTAGCCGAAAAACGCCTCGAAACGATTTATCGTGACGAGGACAAGATGCTGCTGCCCCGCCTCTACAGCTCTCAGCCTGAGCACATCTACAACTACAAGAAGTGGATCGACATTCAGCAGTACACTGACCCGAACACAGGCCGCCCCTCGTATGCGAAGCCGACCATGGGGCAGAACCTGAGCTATCTGTTCCGCTATCAGATGGGTCACATGTACATGCGCTATTTCCTCTGGAACTTCGTGGGCCGGGAAAGCGACGTGCAGCAGGCGGGCGTAGTATGGCCAACGTCGTCGAAGCAAGGCTTGCCGGAGCGTGTGGCTGAAAGCAAAGCGCACAACAACTTCTTTGCAATTCCGCTGATTCTGGGGCTCGTTGGCTTGTTCTTCCACGTGCGCCGCGACAGCCGTACGTCGTTCATTGTCGGGCTGCTGTTTGTATTTACCGGCCTAGCTATTGTCCTGTACTTGAACCAGCCTCCAATTGAACCGCGTGAGCGGGACTACACCTTCGCTGGTTCTACCTATGCTTTTGCCATCTGGATCGGCTTAGGGGTACTCGGGCTAGCCGAGTTGCTGCGCACCGTATTGAAGGCCGATACGGCTCGTGGCGCGGTAGCTCTACTTATCGGCCTCATTGCGCCAGGCATTATGGTGGCCCAAGGCTGGGACGACCACGACCGCTCGGACCGCTATTCGTCGGTAGACTCGGCCAAAAACCTACTGAACTCCTGCGCACCGAATGCCATCCTATTCACCAACGGTGACAATGACACTTTCCCACTCTGGTATGCTCAGGAGGTAGAAGGCATCCGGACCGACGTGCGCGTAGCCGTGTTGAGCTACCTGAACACCGACTGGTACATCGACCAGATGAAGCGCCGCTCTTACAACTCGCAGCCGCTTCCCATCTCGATGCAGAACAAGGACTACTCGCAGGGCACCAACGACTATCTGCCTTACGTGGAAAACCCGTCAGTGAAGGAAGTCGACTTGAAGCAGTTCATCCAGTTGGTGGAGCAGAACAGCGACTTGCTCAAAGTGGAAACGCAGAGTGGCAGCACCATGCTTTCCTTCCCAACACGTAAGTTTTACCTCGACGTCGATACGGCGGCCGTTGAAAAGCTAGGTATCATTCCGGCCGAGCGTCGCAAGCAGCTGGTATCCCGCATGAGCTGGGACCTAGGCAAGGGTGCTATCGAGAAGAAGAACCTGGTTATTCTAGATATTCTGGCCACCAACAACTGGAAGCGGCCGGTGTACTTCTCGACGACGGTTGACAATTCCGACTTCATGAATTTGCAGCCTTACTTCCAGCTGGAAGGCATGGCTAACCGCATTCTGCCAGCGCGCGACCCAAGCTATGACCCTAAATCGGACCGGGAAGGGTACATCGCGAAGGACATTATGCAGAAGAACATGATGCAGAATTTTGCCTTCCGGAACCTCAACAACCCGAAGATTTTCTACGACGAAAATAGTCTGCGCTTCCCGGCTAACTACCGTGATAAGTTCAACCAGCTTGCCGAAGCCTACCTAGCTTCCGGCGACACGGCCAAAGCCAAGCAAGTACTGGATAAGTCGTTTGAAGTAATGCCGGATAAGTCGATTCCGTATGACTTCTACACGCCGCAAGCCATTGTGCCGCTGGTAGCTGTGGGCGAGAAGAAACGCGCCAACGAGATTATGGACACGGTGACCAATCGGGCCCAGCAAGCTTTGGCGTATTACTCGACGCATAACAGCGCCCTGTTCGACCGCGAGATTCAGACGCACCTGATTAGCCTGAGCAATGTGTACCGGGCCGCCGAGCAGATAGGCGACCAGCAACGTGCTTCTAAAGCTGTATCGCTGCTCAATCAGTATTATCCGCAGCAATAACGCTAGGTGCTAGCTCCGAAAGCCGATTCCTTCTACAGGAATCGGCTTTTTTTGTTGTAATACGTAAGCTTTTCTAGCAGGCGGCATTACCCTATACCGGTCTGTTGCGCTAGTCGATTGTTGAAATGAAAAAACCTGTTCTCCTTACCCTAGGGGCGCCTTGTTTACTCGTCCTAGGTTTGCTGAGCTTGCCGAGCGCGGTGCCTCCCGGTCCACGCCGCGACTTCTCGAGCCAGTACCGCATCGACCGCCAGGTTCAGGTTGACACCCGCCGCGAGAACGATAGTTTACACATCTTTCTTCGCTTTGCTGACGCCAAATCCTTGCCGCTAAATCAGCCGTTGCAGGTAATCCTCTGGCAGGATTATGAAAGCCGAAAACCCGTTTTACAGGATAGTGTACGGCACCTAGCTCACCGTACACGGCAGATTGGCTCGGCGAAGCTCGTCGATTTCAGTTTGCCAATTGCCTCCTTGGCCGCCGGGCAAATTGTGAATGTGCACAGTGGCGCGGCCAAAAGCGAGGATAGTAGCGAAGGCGTGTGGCTGGAAATTACACCCGAGCGCCTCAGCCGCACGTTCCTGCTGGCTGACTCCGTTGGAGCGCCTTTGCTACGGCGCTACGTGCGCGTTGGCGAAGTTTTTCAGGTGAGTAGCTACGGCACCCAGCAGCCCCTCACCATTAAGCAATATGCGCCCAACTTCATGACGGCCCTGCCGCCCATGACCAATCCCGCTACTCTCCCGCCGCCACCCCGCAGCATGGCCGTACAAGACTCGTCAAGCATCCAGGCTGGTCGGCGTATCAAGCTCGCGGGGCCTGGCTTGTACGCCATGCGGGTGAGTGGCAGTGAAAAGTCATTTGGGCTGTTGGCGGAGCGTAATAGTTTCCCGGAACTGACGCAGGCCGTTGAATTGATCCAACCGCTCATTTACTTGACGTCCACGGCCGAACGCCAGCGGCTTTATGACTCGCCAGACCCTAAGCGCGCCGTCGACCGGTTTTGGCTGGATGTAGCTGGCGGGCAGCAGGTCGTTGCGCGCCAATTAATTCGCACGTACTACGAGCGAGTGGCGGCCGCTAACCGTTTATTTTCGAGCTACAAAGCAGGTTGGATGACCGACCGCGGCATGCTTTACATCGTGTATGGCCCGCCCGAAACGGTTTACCGCACGGCTACTGAGGAGCGTTGGCTTTACCGGCCCGGTATGATGGGCGAAGGCACATACACGTTCCGCCCTAAACCCAGTACCTTTGCCCCCGAACACTATGAATTGGTGCGCCGCCCTGAGTATGAACGCCTCTGGTATGCCGCCGTCGATCAATGGAGAAAAGGACTGACCGCCCCGACGGCCCGCTGAATGAGCGCCGCCGCTTTTACGATTCCGAAAACCGCCCCGTCAATCGGCCGAGTGACCGCGCCGACCGTGGCGCGGGAGGCGACCGTGCGCCGCGTGGCGACAAGCCGCGCTACCCACACCGCCCAGCCGCCGACCGTAGCATCGAGATGCTATTTGGTTTGCGACCCATTCTAGAAGCACTGAACGCAGGCCGTACGCTGGAGAAAATCTATTTGCTGCGCAGTACCAAGAACAGCATCACACAGGAAATAAATGAGCTAGCTAAGGCCGCGAATATTCCGGTGGCGTTGGTACCGCTCGAAAAACTGAACGACCTTACCCGCAAGAACCACCAAGGTGCGGTGGCGTTCGTGTCGCCAATCGACTACCAGCCGCTAGACAGCATTTTGGCGGGCTTGTATGAGGAAGGCAAAACGCCGCTATTGCTCCTTCTCGACCGCATCACGGATGTGCGCAACTTCGGCTCCATCGCCCGCAATGCGGAATGCCTAGGGGTCAACGCCATTGTGGTGCCGAGCCGGGGCGCGGCCCAAATCAACGGCGACGCCCTCAAAACGTCGGCCGGCGCGCTAAACCTGATTCCGGTGTGCCGCGAGCCCAACCTAAAAGATACTATTGCCTTCTTGCAACAATCGGGCGTGCAGATAGTGGCCTGCACGGAGAAGGCCGAAGCTAGCTTAGAGACGGGCGCAGTTGACCTAACAGGCCCGGTAGCGGTGCTAATGGGCAGCGAGGAAGATGGCATTTCGCCCGAGTATCTGAAGCTCGCGGACCACAAGATTCGTATTCCGATGGTTGGTCAAATCAGCTCGCTCAACGTGTCGGTGGCCAGTGGCATCATGCTGTTTGAAGTGCAGCGTCAGCGACTACGCGCGGCGGTACAGTAGCCATTCACAAAGACAGGCAATGCTTTTGCTTAGTAAGCGATTAAGCGTCATTGTGTTTTTGTATGATTGACTCCCTGCTTATTACCCCGGCTACTGCAGCCGACATTCCAGCGTTGGTTACGCTGGTTAATAATGCTTACCGCGGCGACGAGTCGCGAAAAGGTTGGACTACCGAAGCGGATTTGTTGGAAGGTATTCGCACGGATGCTGACTCTTTGCAAGAGATGCTAGCTACGCCAGCTGTCACCATCCTGAAGGGCACTGATGCCGAAGGGCAGCTGATTGGATGCGTGTACCTGGAGAAAAAAGCGGATACCCTTTACCTAGGTATGCTATCAGTCAAGCCAGGCTTACAGGCCAAAGGTATTGGCAAGCAGCTGTTGCAAGCTGGGGAAACCTATGCGCAGCAACAGCATTGCCGTACAGTCACGATGACCGTCATTTCGGTGCGGCACGAGCTGATAACCTGGTACGAGCGGCGCGGCTACCGGCTGACGGGTGCTACGGAGCCATTTCCAACTTCGCCGAAATTTGGCATCCCTAACCAGGTACTGACTTTTGTAGTGATGGAGAAACAGCTGTCTTAACTACTTGTGGTATGCTAGCTCCTACTCGTTACTTTCACAATGCAGCCGCCAGCATTTCTTACCATCCGGCGGGATATGTGCAGCTCGATTGGCAACCTACTGTTGTCTCTAGTCAAGAGCTACGAGCCATTTATGAGCACTTGCTTCGAGCCATGAAATACTTCGAAGCATCTAGCCTGATGACAACCCACAACCAACGCCCGCCCATGCCGCAGGACGTGCAGCAATGGTTGGTAGAAACTTGGGTACCACAGGCTATTGCAGAGGTGAATTACGCTCGCTGCGCCATCGTCGAAGCAGAAAAGCCGCTGAGCCGTTTGGCGGCGCGCACAGTAGGCGGCAGTTTAATGCAGCCCCTTACGTATGCTTATTTCACTTCCGTTGACGAGGCCACTGTATGGCTCACCGCCAACTAGCTAAAGTGATTTCATACAAAACAAAGCCCCGGACCTAGCTAGGTTCGGGGCTTTGTTTTGTGCCTAGGCTACCAGCATGCTGCTAGTTAGGAGCTTTGCGAAACAAGGTTAGTACCCTGGATTTTGGGTCAAACCACCGCTGCTATTCAGGTCAATCGACGTCTGCGGAATGGGCAGCAGCAGGTTCTTGTCGGTCAAACCGGTTACGGAGGCTCCATTCAATCGTAGCGTCCGCTCGACCAGCGTACCGGTGCGCACCAGCGTAATGCGGCGCTGCTCCTCCCCAATCAACTCGCGGGCTCGCTCATCTAGAATAAAATTGAGCGTTATCTGGCTAGCCGTCACTTGGGGTGCTTGGGCGCGGGTACGCAGCACGTTGATGCTCGCGGCGGCTTCAGCTAGCTTACCCTGGTTGAACTGAGCTTCGGCCAGCAGCAGGTACGTTTCGCCCAGGCGCATCATTGTGATGTCCTTGATGGTGCCAAAACCAAAGGTGTCACTCGGATCAAACTGGTTCCACTTGGTGGTGTAGGGCGTGATGTTGTAGATGGTATCCGAGCCCGCTAGGCCCGTTACGCGCTTGCCGTACGTAGCGGTTTGGGTTGGGTCATTGTAGTAAAAGCGCCGCTTCAGGTTGTACTTCGAATTGCGCATGTCTTGGGCTGTATACAGGCGGTAGTCGACCCAGTTGCTCAGGCGTAAGCGACCTAGGCCTCGTCCTCCGAGGGAATCGGCTAGCGCCATCCCCTTGATGTTATAGTAAGCAGGCACCCACATGCGACGCTGCTGCGCATTGGTGGTAGCACCAGGCACCAAAAGTTGCTGCTCAACTCCCCAGATAAGCTCCGTATTCCCTTGGTTGCGGCGCTGGTTGCCGATAATAAACATATCGGAGAAGTAGTCGCCCGGCAGCGAAGCACGCACGCCATAGCGAGCCGTGATCAGCTTGTACTGGTTGCTGTTGATAAGGGACTGTAGCACCTGCTCGGCCAGCGCATTCTGCTTGGTCCGCAAGTACACTTCGCCGAGCAACTGCTGCGCCGCGCCCTGTGTGATGCGGCCCGACACAGCTTTGCTCGCATTGAACATGCTTGGAATAGCGGTGGTCAGGTCATTGATGATAAAGGCGTTGACATCCGCAACAGGCGTACGGGTGAAGTCAGTGCGCGGCGAAGTCACGGGCGCATCTACCAGCGGCACATCCCCCCAGAGCGTAACCAAGAAATTATAAGCGTAGGCTCGGAAGAACCTAGCCTCTGCGCTGATGCGGTTTTTGTAGCCCTGGCGCAGGGTAGCAGGTGCCGTAGCCGCGCCCGCAATAATCTGGTTGCAGTTGTTGATGGTGCGATAAGCCCAGCTCCACATCACCGAGGCCGCTTGGTCCTGGGCATTCAGCAATGTGTAGTTATAATAAGGTATCTCGGCGCCCTGCACCTGGCCCGGAATGGCCACGTCGGTGCCCTCCTGCATCATGCCGAGAAGGCCTTGCTCATCGGAACGCGTGTACTGCTCCCGTACCACTGACTGCAAACCAGCCATGGCGGATTCAAACCCTAGCGAGTCAACGAGTACTGTTTGAGGCGTGTAGAGCGAGGCGGGATTTTCTTCCAGGTAATCTTTCTTACACGAGCTCATCAGCTGGGATGCTCCCAGCAAAGCCGTGAATGCTAACGCAAAACGTTTCATATGTAAAGGTGATAAATCGGGTGGGAAGATTAGCGCAAGCCGATGTTGAGGCCAAACACGAAAGACCGCACGGTGGGAAAGTTCGGGTTAACTCCATTGCCTGGACTAAACGAGGTGGGCGCGTTAAGCAGGCTCGTTGGGTTATCGATGTTGCCGGTGCCGTTGCCAATGGTGTACGTCTGCTCGGGGTCCCAGCCAATCCACTTGGTCCAAGTGTAGAGGTTGCGTCCGCTCACGTATACCGACAGGGTACCTAGCTTTAGCTTGTCAACCAGGGCGGCGGGGAAGCTGTAATTGAGCGTTACGTCCTTGAGGCGGGTGAAGCTGCTATTGCTCGGGTAGCTATAGCCACGAGGGTTGATGTAGCTCAGGCTGGGGCGGTCTTGGCTCTTGTTATCGGCCGTCCAATAGCCTACTTCCCGTGGGCTGTTGAGGCGCCCACCTAGGTCTAGGAAGTTCAGGTTAGGGTTGTTCTTCAGCGCACCTTGCACCGTCTGGATGAACACCCGCAGACTTAAGCCTTTGTAGGTAAAGGTGTTGGTGATACCACCCTGCCATTTGGCGTAATTAGTACCTAGGTATTTGCGGTCGAGGGTCGTGATTTTGCCGTCGCCGTTGAGGTCAGCGAATTTCAGGTCGCCGGGCTTGGAGCCGGGGTCCTGGGTGCTGGGGTCTTCCCCTTGCTGCCACACGCCGGTCCGCACGTAGTCGTACACAGCGCCCAACGAACGGCCGATGAAGAGACGGTTGCCAATGTCGTCGGCGCTGGTGTAGCCTAGGCTTAGCAGCTTGTTGCGGTTGCCCGAGGCATTCAGCGTAGTTTCCCAGGTGAAGTTGGAGCCCTGCACGTTAGCCGTGGTCAAGCTCAGTTCCAAGCCTCGGTTTTGCACCGACCCTACGTTGTCCAGAATGGTGCTATAGCCCGAAATGATCGGAATCTGACGGTTCAGCAGCAGATCTTTGGTCTTCGCATTGTAGTACTCCACCGTACCCGTAATGCGGTTTTTCAGGAAGCCGAAGTCGACAGCGTAGTTGGTGCTAGTGGTTTGTTCCCACTTCAGCCGCGTGTTACCGATGCGGTCGGCCCGCAAGCCTGTGGAGGCTACCCCACCGTAAGCGTATTGCAGCAGCGCGTCGCCCGTGATGGTCTGGTAGGGGTTGATGCCCTCATTACCGGTCGTGCCGTACGAAAAGCGCAGCTTGAGCACGCTCACCCGATCCTGGTCTTTCAGGAAATTTTCGTTGGCAATGTTCCACCCTAGGGCCACTGAGGGGAAGATGGCGTACTTGTCAGCATCGACGCCAAACACCGACGAGCCGTCGCGCCGGGCCGTAACCGTGAACAGGTAGCGGCTATCGTAATTGTAGTTGAGGCGCGCCATCTGCGACACCAAGGTCCGCCGCTCGCTGTAGGAGCTGATCGTCGGCGTGTTTGAGCCCGAGCCGATGCTGTTGAAGCCGATTTGGTCGTTGATAAACCCGGTGGCCGTTTCGGTGGTCGTGAAATACCGGTTCTCCTGGGCACTGTAGAGCGCCGTTAGGTCGAAGTGGTGCTTATCGAAACTCTTGTTGTAGAACAGCAGGTTCTCCACCGTGTAGTTCTGGCGCTCATCGTTGATGAGCTGGGCCGTGCCACGCAGGTCACCGAATTGGCGGCCATTGTAGTTGGCGAAGCGGCCGGGCCGGTACGAGTATGTAGCATTCACCCGGTACTTCAGCCCCTCCAGGAAGGTCGGCTCCACTTCGGCGTACCCCGTGCCAGTAAGCTGGTTTACGCGGTCCTGGCGCTGGGTGGTCAGCCCTAGCATGGCGTTCTTCACCAGCTGCTCCGGGGGCTGAGGATAAATCGTGTAAGTGCCGTCGGGGTTATACACGTTACCGTAAGGGCTCAGCACCTGAGCTAGGCTCAAGTCGGCGCGGCCCCCGTCGTCGTTGGAAGTTGAGTAGAACGCCGAAGTACCAACGCGCAGCCAGTCTGTGAGCGTGGCGTCGATGTTCGAGCGCAGGCTAATCCGTTGGAACTGGTAGCCCTTGATGATGCCTTTCTGCTTGAAGTAGTCGCCCGATACGAAGTACTTCACGTTTTCCGTACCGCCCGAAATAGAAGCATTGTGATCTTGAATAGAGCCCTGCTGCTTGATCAGATCCATCCAGTCCGTGGTACGACCTGCATTGTAATTTTCCGTTTCCCCGATGTTAGGCACGGGCGTGAGGTTGATGCCGCGCTGCCGGGTAAACTCCTGCCATTTGGCTGAGAAAGCCGGTCCGTCGAGCGGGTGCAGCTTGTACACCATGGTTTCGGGGCCTGCGTAGCCGTTGTAGCGAATCTGGGGCTTGCCAGTTTTGCCGCGTTTGGTAGTCACCAGGATTACTCCGTTGGAGCCTCGCGTACCGTAGATGGCTGTCGAAGAGGCATCCTTCAGAATGTCGATGGAGGCAATGTCGTTGGGGTTGATGTCGTTCAAGTTGCCCGGAAATGGCACGCCATCTACCACCAAGTAAGGATTGGTACCGGCCGTGATGGAGCGCACGCCCCGCACCTGGATGCTAGGCTGGCTACCCGGCACACTCGACGCAGCCGTGATGTTAACGCCCGCAACGGCTCCTTGCAAGGCTTGGGCTATGTTCGAAACCGGAATGCGTTCCAAGCGGTCTTGCGGCACCGAGGCTACCGAGCCCGTTACGTCGGAACGCTTTTGGGTGCCATAGCCCACCACCACGACTTCGTTCAGGTCTTGCGTGTTCTGGGCTAGCTTGATGGAGAAAGTGGTCTGGGTGCCAACGGGGATTTCCTGCTTCACATAGCCGATAGAGGAAATGACCAGTGTGGGCGTGGGCATATCCGCCGGAATGGTTAGGGTGAAGCGCCCGTTGGCGTCGGTCGTGGTACCTTGAGTACTTCCTTTCAGCACAACCGTGGCGCCAGGCATGCCGTCCCCTTTTTCATCGAGCACAGTGCCGGTAATCGTGCCAGCGGCTAGGTTTACGAACGTGTCGGAGCCAGCGACAACTTTGTTATCGCCTTCTACTCTCGCCGCATAGGCGGCCACAGAGAAGGAGGCTTGCAGAGGCACAAGTGCCCCGCACAAGAGTAAGGTTTTTACCCTCATAGGTAGAGAAATTAACGCCGGCATTTCACCGGACAGGTGGGAAATAGGGAAACAGGTGTGTACTCTTCCTCCGTAGCAAACTCCACTCAGCGACCTCACTTATCAACTGGCAATATCTCGATAAGCATTTCGCTAATGCGCCTGCAATCGTTTGAGTGGATCAAAAGTATAGGGAGCTTATTAGAAAGAACAGGGTACTTTTAGTCAAAAGGCGGGGTAAATTAATCTAAGGTTAAAATCAACCATTTTTTGACTACTAGCAACTTACAGATAAATCACAGTTAGTTTATCTAGCAGCGCAAACCTATGCGGACAGCCGAGACACTTTTTATTACGAAAACGAGCTAGGCGTAAAATACCGGTCTAACAAGCAAGAAAAGCCTGCGCTTCTTACCTTAACGCCCGTTAAACCAAACGGACCTTATGGATACATCTTCCCTTTTCGACCTGACCGGTAAAATTGCGCTAGTCACAGGCTGCAACAAAGGCATTGGGCAAGGCATGGCCCTGGGCCTCGCCGAAGCCGGCGCCGACATCATTGGGGTGTCAGCTTCTCTTGCCCTCGAGGGCAGCGAAACCGAGCAGGCCGTGCAAGCCCTAGGTCGTTCCTTCACCGCGTACCAAGCCGACTTCAGCAAGCGCGACCAAGTCGACGCGTTTATTCAGAAGGTACAGCAGGATTTCCCGCGCATCGATATTCTTATCAATAACGCCGGCACCATCCGTCGAGCACCCGCTGCCGAGCACTCCGACGCCGACTGGGATGAGGTGCTCACCATCAACCTCGACGCGCCTTTCCGCTTAGCCCGCGCCATTGGTGGGCAGATGCTCGCGCAAGGCTCGGGCAAAATCATCTTTACAGCCTCACTGCTCACCTTCCAGGGTGGTATCACGGTGCCGGGCTATGCCGCCAGCAAAGGCGCTATTGGTAGCTTGGTGAAAGCGTTGGCCAACGAGTGGGCTGGCAAGGGGGTGAATGTAAATGGTATTGCTCCCGGCTACATAGCCACCGACAATACCACAGCCCTGCGCAACGACCCCGACCGCAGCCAGAGCATCCTAGGTCGCATTCCCGCCGGACGCTGGGGCACCCCCGACGACTTCAAAGGACCCACGGTTTTCCTAGCTTCTAAAGCCGGCGACTACGTACACGGTACCATCCTGACTGTCGACGGCGGCTGGATGGGTCGCTAAGAAAGGCTGAGAAGTAGGTATTGAAGGCTAAACCGTTCAGACATAAGCAAAGCCATTCAACGCTCAACCGTCAACACTTAACAATCAACACTTCGCTTTATGATTCAATACTATGCCTGTAGCCCGCGCGAAACCGCGGCCATGAACACAGCTGAGCTACGCAGCCACTTTCTGATTGAAACGATGTTTGTACCTGGTGACATTCACTTCGTTTATACACACTACGACCGCATGATGGTAGGTGGAGCGGCTCCCCTTGCGGAGCCAGTAACGCTCCCTTGCCCTGCCGAGCTGCGGGCTAACTTCTTTCTGGAGCGCCGGGAGCTAGGTGCCTTGAACATTGGCGGCGCCGGGCAAATAACCGTTGATGGCCAGACCTACGACCTAGGTACCCAAGACTGTCTTTACATCGGCAAAGGCAGCCGCGAGGTGCAATTCAGCAGCGTTGATGCAGCTAATCCGGCGAAATACTACCTGTTATCAGCCCCGGCGCATAAGGAATACCCAACCACCCGCCGTACGCAAGCTGAGGCAACACCCGTGGAGATGGGCACGTTGGAAACTGCCAACCAGCGCACCATCTACAAGTACATCTACAACGAGGGCATCCCAAGCTGCCAGCTTGTGATGGGCCTCACCCAGTTGAAGCCTGGCAGCGTGTGGAACACCATGCCGAGCCACGTGCACGACCGCCGCATGGAGGCATATCTGTACTTCAACCTGCCCGAAAATCAGCGCGTGCTACACATGATGGGCCAGCCACAAGAGACGCGCCCACTGTGGATCAGCAACGAGCAGGCTATTCTGTCGCCGCCGTGGTCAATTCATACGGGTTGCGGCACAAGTAACTATGCTTTCATCTGGGGCATGGCCGGCGAAAACCTGGAGTACACCGACATGGACCCTGTAGGTATCTACGACCTAAGCTAGGTCTTTTGCAAGAACGACTGTAGCGCGAAACTCCCGTTTCACGCCTCGTCGAACGATATACTCCTGGCACAGCACTAGGCGAGTCGTTCAACGAGGCGCGAAGCAGGAGCTTCGCGCTACAGTCGTTTTTACCAGTCTACTTTCAGCAGCGATACGCCTTGCCGCGGCAGCGTCATGCTTAGCGCTAAAGAACCAGCTTTTACTTGCTGCTTGGTAGGCTTAGCCAATAGCTGAAGCTGACCTGCTTTTTCGAGTGTCGCAATCTGCGCGGCAGTGGGCTGGGCCGGTGAGCCCATCTTCTTCCAGGCTTCGTATGAATTGCTGTGCTCATCATCAATCCGGTAATGCGTCACCGTGACGGCGCCAGTAGGCAGGCCCTGCAAATAGATTTGCACCGGTTCGGCGGGGCTGGTTTGGTTGGCATCGTGATAGTTCCACACCATCACGGTGGCGGTGCGCTGATCTTTCGCTGCGAGGGCACCTAGGTCGGGGCGAGCACGCACGCTAGAGTCGAGCACGGTTTGTAAGGGATACATGCGCGGGCTTTGCACGGCTACGCGGTTGCCTTTCATCATGCCAAACATGCGAAACACATTTAGCACTGGTTTATCGACGCCATTGGTAGCTAGGTCCCGAAAGCCCGCAAACCAGGGCTGATTCTCAAACTCAAAAGACCAGTTCGTCGAGCCAATCAGGTTAGCTTGGTACGCATCCATCAGGGCATATTCGCGAGCCAACGAAGCAGCCGTGTAGCTCGAGTACATCGTGCCGTTGCGGTACGCATTTTCCGGGTTGGTCTTCATGCCGCATGCTGCGCAGCCTTCCGGGTCCGACTCGCCTAGGATGATGGGTAAGTTCTTCAACTGCGGATATTTGGCAATAATCTTCAAGTGCCCATCGATGTTGCGCAACTGCTGGCGCACATCCATCACGACTACGCCATTGACGAGCTTTGGTGCACCTTTAGCGTGAAACAGGATGGCATCCAGGGGCGTCCCTACTTTACCGGTCGCGTAGTTGGTTTCCTCGGTGCAGTGTTTGAGGAAGGCATCTAGGTATTTCTGGGCGCCACCGGTTACGTTGGGTCCGCCGATGCGAGCAGTGGGCAGTGCCCTTTTTACACCATCAGCGGCGTAATCGAAGAGCTTGAAGAAGTCGGCTTGCGAGCCTTTCCAATAAAAACCATCAGGCTCGTTCCATACTTCCCAGTACCAGCTTTCCACTTCCTTCTGGCCGTAGCGCTGCACACAGTGGCGCACCCACTGGTAGGCTAGCTCGCCCCATTTCTGGTAGTCTTTCGGCGGATAAGCCCACCCCGTGATGATGTTCTGGTAAGGTTGGCCGGGCTGCCAGTAGTGTCGGTAAGGCTCCGGGTGTGTCGACATGGCTTCGGGCATAAACCCGATCTGCGCTAGCGGCTTCATGCCGCGCTTCACGTACGTATCGAAGATGCTGTCAACCAGCGCCCAACTGTAGACCGGCCGGCCTTGCGCATCTTCGGTGTACACGTTGGTAGAGCCCCATTTCATGGCGGCCTCGCCGTTACCGGTCGTCAGCAGGTTGTGCGCCCGCACATATACCGGCACGGGGCTGAGCTGGCTGATTTCAGTGAGCAGCTTGCGCCCGTCCTTCATGTAGGTGTAGTTCGGCTCATCATAGCCAAACCACGCCCAAATTGGCTTCATCGGCCCTAGGGGCTGTTGTAAGTTCACCTCAATGCGAGTAGGCGCAGAGCGGGTTGCGGATTGAGCTTGGCCTTGAAAAGAAACAAAAAGAACGAGATACAACAGCACGAGTGGCTGCCGCAGAAAGTAGCTGGTGTTCAGCATCATGGTAGCAGAACGCTTGCTCTATATCTCGGGTGGATGGGAGAAAAGGGCGCCGAATAGCAAGCATTTAAAGCTAGCGTATTCTTTCGTTCCGGCAACCACCTTGGGCACAAAGGCAAACGTTTCCTAGGTCGGTTGTTACCGAGTATCGAGCTGCTGCCTTTGCCTAGCCGCCTTTCTGCGCTACCACCAGCATGTTTTGAGACAAGATAAAGCGCTTATGCCCCGTTTCTGCCATTAGGAGCAACCGGTGCGGCGCTGTTAGTATTCCCCACAGCACCCGCCGGATAAACGACAGCATTCCATGCACGACAGGCTTATCTTCCGAGTACGTGACCTTGGAGAAGCCAACCGTTTTGAGTAGCTGCCGGATAGAGGTCGGCGTGAAAGCTTGCTCGTGCGTTAGGTCGCCGTAGCGGATGCGCATGCCGTAGAGGCCTTCTGCGTTCGGCACGTGGATAATCAGCCGCCCACCTTTGTTCAGCTTGGCGAAAATGCTATCCAATAATTCGAATGCAATTTTTAGCGGCAGGTGCTCCAGAATGTCAATCAGCAACACAACGTCTGCCGCTTCCCGGTCACGGGATAAGAACTCCTCCATGTCACCGCACTGCACTTCCTCCACCCCTAGCTGATGGGCTAGCTCCACCTGCTCCGCCGAAGTATCTACCCCGATCAGGTTATGATAGCCCTGCTTCTTTAAGAAATAGAGGTGTGCGCCGTGTCCGCAACCTAGGTCGATAATGCGTAGGTTTCGGTCAGTTGGGATATACTCCTTGATGAGTTGCGTGATGTAAGGGCCACTGCCGTCGAAGGGCTGCTTGCCGCTTTTTAGTTGATTGACGACAGCGCCACCTGCTTGCTCACTGCTCACGTAAACTTCGTACAATCTGTCTTTGAAATTCATGGGCTCTGCTGGTATGGTAGTAGGATCAGGTACGTGCTTGCAGCTAGCGCAGCCGCAAGCCTAGAACTCGGACGTAAGTAGTAGCTCGCGCAATGCTTGCCTTTGCCGACAAATGCCGCAACAACAGTTCTCGCCACGCTGAGAACGCCAGTAAAAAAGATGTAAATGCGAACCGGCAGGTGTGCGAACGGAGCTTCTACAAGGCTAGCTTCCAGAAATGCTCTGCGAATAGGTGTGCGTTAGATTAGCTCGTTGCTGAAGAACTAGTTTAATCAGCTCAACAGGAAAGGATAAACGCTTACAAGTTTGCTGTTCAAATCACGCTTGATCTGAAACTAGAAAATCCCATGAAGTAGTAACACTTCCTCTACAATAGCGCAAGAGCCGCGAGGAAGCATTTAACATTCCATAGCTATCAGCAATAATACGGCACATTGCTTAGCAAAACGTTAAAAATCAATTAATAACAGATTAAATTCTAGAAAAAAACCACCTGATAACTCAAGTACTACCATCTCTTAGCAGAAACATCGCTCCGCCTAAAAAACAATTCCCCGGAATATTCTAAAAGATATTCCGGGGAATCGATATTAGCTACTTTGGCTTACTGCCTCGCAGTGGCTACTTACTATTAGTTGTAGCCGTGGCCTTTTTTAGCTTTCACATCAGCTACAAATTCCTTCACGCGTTGCTCTTCGGTACGCTTGCAGATGAGCAACACATTGTCGTACTCCGCAATGATGTAGCCATCGAGCCCCTGCACTACTACGAGGCGTTCAGCAGGTGTTTTGATCACGCACTCGCACGTGTCGTAGAGGATTACATCGCCATCCACGACGTTGTTGCACTCGTCTGGGCGACCAATGCGGTGTAGCGAGTCCCAGGTACCTAGGTCGCTCCACCCGAAGTCGGCAGGCAGCACAAACACGTTATCGGCTTTCTCCATGATGCCGTAATCAATGCTGATGTTGCGGCAGCGCGTGTAAGCCTGCGTGATAAACTCTTCCTCCTGCGGCGTGCCCAGCTGCGACAAGCCATCATCGAACACCTCAGAAATGTCGCTCAGGTAGTTATGGAAAGCCTGTACAATCACATCGGCACGCCACACGAACAAGCCCGAGTTCCAGAGGAAGTCGCCGCTTTCTACGAACATCTTTGCTAGCTCGAGATTAGGCTTTTCGGTAAAGGTTTTCACCTTTTTCAGCCCACCGGGCATGCCGCTGTCATCTTGGTCGAGGTACTGAATGTAGCCGTATCCCGTGTCAGGACGGGCGGGTTTGATCCCGAGGGTAATCAGCACTTCGTGGGTACGCGCGGCGTCTACAGCTCGGTTAATCATGCTGCGGAATTCCTCTTCGCGTAGTACGGCGTGGTCGGCAGGCGTCACTATGATAACCGCTTTGGGGTCGCGCTGCATGATGCGGTAGCTCGCGTACGCAATGCAAGGAGCTGTATTACGGCCAATAGGCTCGCCTAGAATTTGATCGAGCGGTAACTCAGGGAGATGCTGGTGTACCAAGTCCGTGTAGTCACGGTTTGTCACTACAAATACATTTTCGGGCGGACACACGCCTTGAAAACGGTCAACGGTGAGCTGCAACATTGAGCGTCCCACGCCCATCACATCGTGAAATTGCTTGGGATGATTGGTACGGCTGAAGGGCCAAAAGCGGCTACCAATGCCGCCCGCCATTACGACGAGGTAGGTGTTCTGTTCCATAGTTCTAAAGAGGTCAATGACCAACAGTCATGCAAAGCCTTATGTCTTAAAGAAAGCAAATATGCTATATTTCCCATTGATAATGCAGTTATCCCTACATTATCTTTTGTGTTTTGACAACAACACATTGGATTGCAAGCAGGCAAACTAGGAGGTTTTTGCGGGCAATCCAAGTTATACCAGCCCCTCCCGCAACAGATCGTGTAGGTGAATAAAGCCGCTAAAGTGCCCATTCTCAGTTACAATGAGCTGCGTAATATTGCGGTGTTGCATGCGGGTGAGAGCTTCAACCGCAAAATCGTCTAGGTCAATTGTGGCAGGAGTAGACGTCATGATATCGCTGGCACGTACATCATCGAGGCGGGCAAAGTTGGTGAGCATCCGTCGTAAATCGCCATCGGTGATGATGCCTAGGAGCGCATCGTCATCGGGGTCGAGCACGGCAGTTGCCCCTAGGCGCTTACCCGATATCTCGAGAATAACCTCCTTCAAGGGAGCCTCCACTGACACTCGCGGCTTTTCGTTCTGCCGGCTCAAGTCACCTACTTTCAAGTAAAGTTTCTTGCCTAGGGTCCCCCCTGGATGTAAGTGCGCAAAATCGGCGCTGCTGAACTGCCGGGCTTCCAGCAAGCACACGGCCAAGGCATCCCCGAGAGCAAGCGCGGCCGTGGTGCTTGTGGTCGGAGCTAGGTCGTGTGGGCAGGCTTCGCGCTCTATGGGCGCGTGCAGCACATAATCGGCTTGCGTAGCTAGGTAGGAGCCTGCGTTGGAAACCAATGCCGCCAGCAGCACGCCTTTGCGACGCAGCAGAGGCACCAGCACTTTTATTTCGGCCGTATCGCCGCTTTTGCTAATCGCAATGACGAAGTCCTCCGGCTGAATCATGCCTAGGTCACCGTGAATGGCGTCGGCAGCGTGCATAAACAGAGCAGGTGTGCCCGTGGAGTTCAGCGTGGCCACCATCTTACCAGCAATATGGGCGCTTTTGCCCACGCCCGTTACTACCACGCGGCCCCGCAAAGCCAGAATAGCCTCTACACATTGTGCAAAATCTTGGGTCTGCTCTATAGCGGTAGCCACATTGCGAATTGCTTCGGCCTCTTGCAGAAGCACTTTTTTTGCAACGGAGTTGATATCGTTCTGCTGTTTCAATCTAAATTTGATATCGATTAGCGGGTAAGAAGACCCAAAAAGGTGGTATAAATTTCAATACAGCCTTCTGCCTTTTTACCTGCTCATCAGTATTCACTACCGTTAAAATTCCTAGATTGAGAATTCAACCATATATGGTTGCGACTCTCTTCTACAACCCAATTGAGTAAGCGAGGATGTCTACGCCAGCCGTAAAAAATGCCGTTATGCCAACGGCTGATCTGAAAGGCAAGTTAAAGGAAGTTTTTGGGTACGGCCAGTTCCGGGGCACCCAGGAGGCCGTGATTCAGAATGTTATCGAGGGCAACAACACCTTCGTCATCATGCCCACTGGCGCGGGTAAGTCGCTGTGCTACCAGCTACCAGCGCTCGTATTGCCCGGCACGGCCATCGTGATTTCGCCCCTGATTGCCCTGATGAAAAACCAGGTCGACCAGCTCAATGCGTTTGGAGTGAATGCTCAGTTTTTGAACTCGACCTTGTCGAAATCGGAAACAAACAAGGTAAAGAAGGACGTGATTAGCGGCGAGGTAAAGCTGCTTTATGTGGCGCCTGAATCCTTGACTAAGGATGAAACCATCGACTTCCTGCAAAAAGCTAGCATCTCGTTCGTTGCCATCGACGAGGCGCACTGCATTTCGGAATGGGGCCATGACTTCCGCCCCGAGTACCGCAAGATCCGCGGCATCATCGACAACATCGGGCCCAACGTGCCTATTATTGCGCTTACCGCCACGGCCACGCCCAAAGTGCAGCTGGATATCCAGAAGAACCTGCAAATGGACGATGCTTCGGTTTTTAAAACTTCTTTCAATCGAACCAACCTCTACTACGAAGTTCGCCCTAAGCACAACACCAAAAAGCAGCTGATTCAGTACGTGAAGCAGCACAAGAACAAGGCTGGTATTGTGTATTGCTTGAGCCGTAAGAAGGTTGAGGAAATTGCGGAGCTGCTGCGGGTCAATGATGTGAAGGCCCTGCCCTACCACGCTGGCCTCGACCCGCACGTGCGCATGGCCAACCAAGACGCCTTCCTGAACGAAGAAGCCGACGTGATTGTGGCCACCATTGCTTTTGGCATGGGCATCGATAAACCCGATGTACGCTTTGTGGTACACTACGACACCCCCAAAAGCATTGAAGGCTACTACCAGGAAACCGGCCGCGGCGGCCGCGACGGCCTAGAAGGCAACTGCCTAATGTTCTACAGCTACGACGACATCGTGAAGCTGGAGAAGTTCAACAAGGACAAGCCCGTAACTGAGCGCGACAATGGCAAGCTGCTGCTGCAGGAAATGGCTAATTACGCCGATTCAGCCGTGTGCCGCCGCAAACAGTTGCTTCACTACTTCGGAGAGATATTCGAAAAAGATTGTGGCTTCTGCGACAACTGCCGGCACCCTAAAGAGCGTTTTGAAGGCAAAGAAGAAGTACTGCTAGCCTTGAAAGCCGTCGTGCAGACGGAGGAGCGCTTCGGCCTCGATCATATCGGTACGGTGCTGATGGGCATGAACAACGCCCACGTGGAAAGCTACGGCCACAACAGCTTGCCCGTATACGGCAAAGGCAAAGACCACGACGCGCAATTTTGGCACTCGCTCCTGCGCCAAGCACTACTCAATGGCTTCTTAGAGAAAGACATCGAGAACTTCGGCGTAGTAAAAATCTCGCAGAAGGGTCTCGACTTCATTGAGGCGCCCCACTCTATCAAGCTCACCAAAGACCACAACTTCGACGAAGAGGTGCAGCAGGAGCAAGAGCAAGAAGAGGTGCAACAAGCCGCCGGCCACGACGAGACGCTATTTGAGATGTTGAAGGCGCTGCGCAAGAAGATTGCCCAGCAAAAAAGCCTGCCCCCCTACGTGCTGTTCCAGGACCCCTCACTAAAGGAAATGGCCACCACCTTCCCCACGAAGATGGACGACCTTTCTCACATCGGAGGCGTGGGGCAAGGCAAAGCGCAGAAATTTGGCGTCCCCTTCCTCGCCCTGATTCAGAAGTACGTGGAGGAAAACGACATTGTCACGGCCGCCGATGTGGTGGTAAAGTCGGCCGTCAACAAGTCGAAAATCAAGATCTACATCATTCAGCAGATCGATAAGAAGATGGACTTAGAGGAAATTGCTTCTTCCAAGGGCATCGACATGCGCGAGCTGATCGAAGAAATTGAGCACATCTGCTACTCCGGCACCAAGCTTAACCTCGATTATTACATCGACGGCGTACTGGACGAAGAGCGTCAAGAGGAAATCTACGACTACTTCATGCAGGCGACAACCGACAACATTGCGGTAGCCCTGAAGGAGCTAGGTCCAGATGACTTCACGGAGGAAGATATTCGTTTGATGCGCATCAAGTTCTTGAGTGAAGTAGCCAACTAAGAAGTTACCCTAGCTTTGCTAGTGAAACCGCCATGCTGCATTGAGCCGGCATGGCGGTTTTATTTTAGTCTTTTTAACGATGTTGATCTGCATGAAACGCTTGGCAATTATCGGCGCGGGTGAGCTAGGTCAGCAAATAGCGCAACACGTAACGCAAATTGGCGCTTACCAAGTAGCAGGTTTCTTTGACGACAGCATAGCCGTTGGCAGAGTAACACAGCATGGCCTCGTGCTAGGTCCTATACATTCCGCACGGACAGCCTTTGAACAAGGTGTTTTTGACGAGTTACTGCTAGGCATCGGCTACAAGCACATAGCAGCCCGGCAACGCCTGTATGAAGAGCTAGCGGCACATATTGTTTTTGGGCGCTTTGTTCACCCTTCGACCTATGTCGATCCAAGCGCTACCCTAGGTGCCGGCGTATTTATTTCACCAGGTTGCGTGCTCGATTTGAACGTGACGTTGGAGGCTAACACGTTTCTGTATGCAAACTGCCTTATTAGCCACGATTCGCTGATTGGGGCCCATTCTTTCTTAGCGCCGGGCGTGCGCTTGGCTGGCCGCGTGCAGATAGCCTCGCGCTGTTTCTTAGGTATCGGTACGACCATTATCGACAACTGCACCCTAGGCCCTGACGTGCGTACGGGCGGCGGCACGGTCGTTACGCGTGACTTGCTAGAAGCCGGGATATACGTTGGCGCGCCAGCCCGCAAACTCTAGCCTCATCGTTCAGTCGAGCACCTGACGCTCAACGAAGTTGGGGCGGCGCGTCGTCTTCAGATTGATGCGGTGAATATACTCGCCCAAAATGCCCATGCCGAGCAGCAGCAGCCCCACGCCAAAGCCGATCGAAATGATCAGCGATGGAAAGCCCGACAAAAAATCATTGTACAGGAATTTACGCACCAGCACGTAGATGGAATAAGCGCTAGTGAGTAGAAACACGACCACCGACGTGATAGACAGCAATCGAATGGGTAAGTCGGAGAACGTAGCAAATATGTTGATGGAGTGAGCAACCAGTTTTCCAACGGTATAAGCGCTCTTTCCGACCGCTCGCTCTTGGTGCTCCACCGGCACGCTGGCTACGTGGTTGGTTACCCAGGTCAGGTAGCCGTCGAGGAAGGTGTAGGAATTGCGCATCATCAGGCAATGCTGCGCCACCTCCATTTTTATCAGGCGAAAAGCCGAATAATCAGGATGCAAATCCGGAATGCCTAAGCGTAGCAAGCGCCGCATCGTCCGCGATGTACTGTTGCGAAAGGCAGAGTGTTGCAACGTCTCGTATTTACCATATACTACGTCGTAGTCGGCCTCTGCTTGGCGTTCCAGCAGGCGCGCTATATCAGTAGGGCGGTGTTGCAAGTCCTCATCCATGGTGATGATGAAGCGGCCACATACGTGCCTAAAACCACAAAGCAAAGCATTGTGCTGCCCAAAATTGCGCGACAGTTGCACTGCCTTAATCACGTCGGCACCTAGCTCAGCACGCAAAGTCTGAATCACTTGCCACGAATTATCGGGGCCACCGTCGCACACGAAGATGATTTCAAAGGAACGACCTAGCTCCTGAAAGAACGCCTGTATTTGTAGAGTGAGCGAACGTAATGTTGCTTCTCCTTGGTACACTGGAACCACCACCGAGTATTCAGGCATGGTTGTGCAGGTTAGGACGGTTCTTTAAAAACGTAGAGGCTTCCTCTCCTTCGTTGAAAAGTAAATCAACAATGGACACACCGTGCGCGAAAGGAGGACTATGTAGCTGCCGGTAGACAGGATAACCTTCGTAATTCATCCAGCTCAACGTGATGTTTGCCTCGGCAAATTGCGCTTCATCGAGGTAGTTCCTGGCAGCCGGACCGGTAAGGTACTCCGTACCACTGGCAGCTTGCACCAAGCGCACGAGGCGTTCTGTTTTGTCCAGCCCAGTCGGTAGACTATAGTCGGTCGACCAGGAAAGCTTCGTCTGAATTCCTAACACTTGGCAAATCATCCGAACAAAGGCAGCATTTATTTCCGACAAGTAAACAGTTGTCAAACCCGCGTATAGTTCTTCGAACTGCTCTTTATGCACGTGAAAGTTTGCGGCGCGGGCATAAGTCTGCGCCAACGTGCGCCAGTGTTTCATCGCCCACTTCCGGTCAGATACTATTGTTTCGTCTATCCGTTGGGTTTCTCGCTCCTGCTGCACCACCGGAATCGTAAGCCAAGCTAAGCCCTGCGCCGTTTTGATGTAGTTCCGATTGCGCCAATCCCGCCTAGTATACTGCACTTCGTCGTAGAAGATGAATTCATCGACGCTGCCAATGATATCAAAATATCCCTTCCACGGAATGTAGTTCGATTGTAGAATGGCAACTTTCTTGGTGGGCAAAGCAGGCATTGACGAGCAGCGTGACGAAAGGCACCTTGGTAAGTCCTCAAAGTAAACGACAAAAGCTAGCTGATTAATAAAACAAAACCCGCGGTTTGCTGCCGCGGGTTTTGAATGATCGTGACTTAGCTTGGAAGCTAGGTGCTACTCAGAATTGCAATATGCCTAGCAATACTCGTCGAAAGCACCCTGCAAGTTGTTGGCGATGCGCATCATGTCGTTGCCTTCAATGTGGTAACGCTCAATCATGTGCACTAGCTCGCCATCTTTGAATAGCGCAATGCTAGGTGACGAGGGAGGATAAGGTAGCATATGCTCGCGAGCCTTCGCCACAGCTTCCGTTTCCATGCCAGCAAAAACCGTTACGAGCTTCGCTGGCTTCTTCTCGGAACTAGCTAGGGCTAGCTTTAACGCGGGGCGTGCTTTGCCCGCCGCACAACCGCATACAGAGTTAACAGCAACGAGAACGGTGCCGCTTTGCTCATTTAGGGCGTTGTCGACTTCTTCAGGAGTCATGAGTTGCTCGAAACCGGCTTCAACCAAGTCTTGCCGGATGGGCGCTACCATATATTCAGGATAGGTGGCCATAATGAGGTGCAAACTTTAAAGTGAGAAAAGTGCAGTACACAAAGATACTGCATTCATCCTACTAAACCGGTGACCCTAGCATACGGTTCCGAAAACATTCATGTGTTAAAATATTTATAAGACAAATACTATTTAATAATTATATAATTAATATACTTAAACATTAAGTAGTTATTCTAAGAAGTGCTCGTTCAGCTGACGATTGGCGCTTCTCAGCTTTTGTGACTTTTCATGCTACCTTTTCTCAGATTAAAACTGCTCATTCTTCTTTTATGGGTTAGCACACAGTGGTCAGCACAGGCGCAATCTTCTCACGTTGTTGCTTTGCTAAACAGCACTCAGCGAGCTACTCCTCATCAGCAGCGTACGGCTTCTTCCCTTCTTGCTAGTCTGCGTATTGATCGTAGTTCCCCAATAGCAGGTGACCTGCAACGCTTGTACGCCGCGAGGACAGCAAGCCTAACAGCGCACACTGCTACCCAACAGTTGCCGGCTGCTTACCCGCTGCTCCAACTCAACACGGATGCTTCTACAGTACTAGTACGTATCACGGCGCGCGACATCGAGGGCTTATTACCGGCCTTACAAGCACGCGGGTTTGTTGTGCAGTCTGCTTGGCCGGCGCTGCATTTTGTAGATGGCTTCCTCCCTATTGCCGAGCTAGATGCCTCTTCGGGTGGCTTGGCACATCTTACGAAGCTAGGTCTTCTGGGAGTACGAGCCTCTTACCGGCCCTTCAACAACACTGGTCGAGTAACCAGCGAAGCCGACCACGTACTTGAAACGGAACGCGTACGCGCTACTCAACCGGGCCGTTACACCGGCCGTGGTATTCGGGTCGGGGTAATGAGTGATTCTTTTAATGCCCTAGGTGGAGCTGCTGCTGACATTGCCTCCGGCGACTTACCAGCGGCGGGAGTACAGGTACTTCAGGACTTGCTACCTACTACGCCTGGCGCTTCCGATGAAGGACGGGCCATGTGCCAGCTCATTTATGACTTAGCACCAGGAGCGCAACCAGTATTTAGCAGCGTTTTTCTAGGTGAGGGAGATTTCGCAACTCAAATTCGACGCCTAGCTAGCCCAAGCCAAGGAAACTGTAAAATTCTTACCGACGACATCCGCTACTATGAAGAACCCTTTTTTCAGGATGGAGTCATTGCGCAGGCTATCAATGAAGTAGTCACCCAACGGGGCGTCGCCTACTTCTCCTCCGCCGGCAACTACGGCAGCCAGAGTTATGAGAATACGGAACCAGTCTTTGTACCGGTAGGCACGCAAGGCAGCGCCCAGCTCAATTTTAACCCTAGTGGTACCGACCTCACCCAAGCCTTTACTATCTCGCACGGGGAGGACGTACTGCTAACGTTACAATGGGCCGATCCTTTTTACACGGTAGCAGGCGTCAAAACCGACCTAGATGTGTACCTAGTATCTTCGAAAGGCGACACCGTAACACTGGCAAACGACAACAACATCGGTTTGCAAACGCCTTCCGAGCTTCTTTCCTTCACCAACGACACAGCTCGCACGCACACTACTAGCTTCAATCTCAGTATTGTGCGCTTCAGGGGCACTGCCAACCCAACCCGCCTGAAGTATATCAACGCAGGCTCGGCATCAGCCACAGAATGGCTCACGGCTAGCGGCACCGTGGTAGGCCACGCCGCTGCTGCGCAGGCACAAGCCGTAGCAGCAGTAGGCTATTACGATCAGCGCACCGTTCAATCGTACTCTTCCAAAGGCTCACCCACCATCTTATTTGGACCTACAGGCACGCTGCTTCCTGCCCCAGAAGTGCGAACCAAGCCCGATATTGCGGCCATAGATGGCGTGAATAACACCTTTTTCGGCTCATCCGCCAACGATTTAGAAGAGGACGGATTTCCGAACTTTTTCGGTACCTCGGCGGCAGCACCACACGCAGCAGCGGCAGGGGCCTTGCTTCGCCAAGCCGAGCCTGACCTTACCCCTGCTCAGGTGTATGAGCGCTTCCGCAACACGGCCCGCGACCTAGGCTCCGCGGGTACTGATGATCGTTCGGGTGCTGGGTTGCTCAATGCATATGCTGCACTCTACGGTAACGTGGTTAGCACTCCGGTACCGATTACCCAGAATTTCGAAAGTGGAGCATTAAGCCCATTCTGGGCAACAAATAATGATTTAGCAGGCCGTGCGCAGATTCGCTTGGACGAAGGTCTGCCTACTAGCAAAACATATTTGGTCTTAAGTGCTGGCACCAATCAGTATTTTTCTCGGCTGTTTTCTAGCTCCAGCGAAGCCATCTTTTACATCAACGCGGCTAGCACTACAGGTACTATTTTGCTGACGTTCCGCGAAAAGGAATTTGAAAACGAAACGGACGATGTATTGCCAGCGCACTTCACAGGTTCCCACAACGGTGACGGGGTCGCTTTGAGCGTAGATGGTGGCAAGAACTGGTACCGCTTGGCCGACCTGACAGGAGCTAACTCCACGACGACCTACCATGATTTTGCTCTCAACCTAACGCAGTTCGCCCAAACGCGAGGCCTAACGCTTGGTAGCGATGTGCGCATAAAATTTCAGCAATACGGCAGTGGCCGCCCGGAGGCACCGGTAGCGGCCCAGCAAGGTGGCATTGCCTTCGATGACGTATCGGTTGCGGTTGTGTTAGGATTAAAGAGCAACGCCGATGCTATTGGTTTGCAGGCTTGGCCTAACCCTGTACGCCAAGGGACATCGCTCCAGTTAGCTATGCCCACTCAAGTAGGACCTGCAACGCTGACGCTGGTCGATGGGCTAGGTCGGATAGTATGGCGGGAAAGCGTCTCCCTGCCTGGAATGCCTAGGTTCCACACGATACCTACCTCGATCAACAGGGGCCTGTATACGCTTCTCTACCAAGCCAATAATGGCACGAGCGCCGCACGGCGTATCTTGGTAGAATAATCCGTTGTTTAACTTTCATCTTTCGAGTAAAGGGGCTGGGTATTTCGATACTCAGCCCCATCTTTTTATATTTCGGAATCTGTTTTGCTCCTATTCATTAGCTATGAAACCATTTTTATTATCTAGAATACAATTTTTTCTCCCTGCACTTCTACTGGGAAGCTTTGCCGGACAGGCGCAAGTTGATACGGTGCGCGCCAGTACGCTGCCACCGGCCCAACTGGCGGAGAAGTACTATAACAGTGGCGTGGCCAAGTACAACGAGAAAAGCTACCAAGCGGCGTTGCTAGATTTTGACAAAGCATTGGCCGCCAAACCCGATTTTGGCAGAGCTTTTTACAACCGTGCTACGACACGCTACGAACTAAAAGACTATGCTCCCGCAGTGCAAGACTACGATCAGGCGCTCCGCCTCGATCCGGGCAGCTACACCTCGTACTTCGGCCGTGGCCAAGCGCGCGAGGCACTAGGGCAGCGCGATGAGGCCGAGCAGGACTACACCAAGGCTACTGAAGTACGAGCTACTTATGCCCCAGCCTGGTACTACCGAGGAGCGCTGCGCTTCGAGAAAGCGGACTACAAAGCCGCGCAAGCTGACTTCGACCAAGCGCTAAAAGCTGACCCCAACTATGCCTACGCGTACCACGACCGTGCCAGCGCCGAACGTCAGCTTGGCAACTTCACAGCCGCTATTCAGGATTACACCAAGGCCCTTAATCTACAGCCCGAATTCCTACCGGCGCTGCTGAACCGCGCCGCTACTCGGCGTCGTGCCAATGACTTGAAAGGTGCCCTAGGTGACTACAATAGCTATATCAGCAAGAAAACCGACAACGCTACGGCCTATACTAACCGTGGTGGAACGCGCTACGAGCTAGGTGATTACCAAGGCGCCTTGGCCGACTTCACCAAGGCCATTGAGCTAAATACCTCCTACGCTTTTGCCCTGAACAATCGCGCCGCGACTTACCTCAAGCTCAAGGAATACCAAAAGGCTGCCGATGATGCCAGCAAAGCCTTGACGCTGAGCCCCCAATATGCCGAAGCGTACCTCAACCGGGGCCATGCCCGCGAAATGCTCCGCGACGCTGATGGCGCCTGCCAAGATTGGCACAAAGCCGCCGAGCTAGGCCTGGAAGCTGGCTCTACCTACGCCGCTAACTCGGGGTGTAGTGGCGAGTAGCGCAATCGAGTAAAGAGAGTTTATTGAAATAATTCCTGCGGGCCTCAGCGCGTAATTTTTCCCCAAAGCGCCTGAGTAGCCCTGCGTAATCCTATGTAGACAATGCGTAAGTACCTGCTGCTAGCTTTTTTACCGTTATCCTTCACGCTCCACGCCCAGAACGTAGAATTCAGCAAAGACCGCTTCGGCAGTGACAAGGATGGCCTAAAGGCTGCCTTGCGCGAGATCAAAGAAGGCGACGAATGGTACCTCAGCGACCCGGCTCGCTACGAGCAAGCGCTGCCGCACTACTTAGCAGCCCAGAAATTCAACCCTGATAACGCGCAGCTCAATCTAAAGATCGGGGATGCCTATCTGCATTCGGGTGCCAAGCCGCAGGCGTTGCCGTATTTGCAGAAAGCCTACAAGCTCAACCCTGATGTAGATCGGCGCATTCACTATCTGCTGGGGCGTGGGCTGCACCTAAACGCTAAGTGGGCAGAAGCCATTGCGGAATACAAAACCGCCCAAGCGGCTACTACCGGCAAGAACCCGCCTGTATCGCTTACTGATATTCGCAAGAAGATTACAGAGTGCGAAAACGGGCAAAAACTACAACAGCGTCCGAGTCGGGTGTTTATCGACAACGCTGGCCCTAGCATCAACTCGCCCTACGCCGACTACGGCCCCGTTATTTCAGCGGACGAATCTGTTATTCTTTTCACCTCGCGGCGCGACAATTCGACGGGCGGGCAGAAAGACCCCGAAACCGGTGGCTTCTTCGAAGATGTTTACCAGAGCACCCGCAATAGCGCCAAAGACAAATGGAGCGCCGCCCGTGACCTAGGTCAGCCCGTAAACACCGATGGGCACGATGCCACGGTGGGCCTCTCCCCCGACGGACAGCGCATGATGGTGTACGCGGAAGATAACGGGGGCGACTTGCATGAAGCTGACTTACGCGGCACCGTATGGCGCAAACCGCAAAAGCTAGGGTCACGCATCAATACCAAGTACCATGAATCGTCAGCGGCCTACACGCCGGATGGCCGCAGCTTGTACTTTGTGAGCGACAAAGAAGGTGGCCTAGGTTCGCGCGATATTTATAAAATCGAGCTGGAAGGCCGGACCCAAGCACAGAACCTAGGTTCGGTTATCAATACGCCTTACGGCGAGGAGGGAGTGTTCCTGCACCCCGATGGCAAAACGATGTACTTCTCCTCGGAAGGGCACAACTCGATGGGAGGCTACGACATCTTCAAGTCGGTGTTTGAGAATGGTAAGTGGAGCACGCCCGAGAACCTAGGGTGGCCTATTAACACGCCCGACGACGACGTATTCTTCGTGATTTCAGCCTCTGGTCGTCACGGCTATTATTCTTCCGTTCGCGAAGATGGTTTGGGTTCCAAAGACATTTACCTCATCACCTTCTTGGGCCCGGAAAAGCCGCCGGTATTATCGCAGGAAGACCAGTTGTTAGCTTCGCGGGCTCAGCCCGTGAAGGAAACTTCCTTGGCCCCGCCTGTACCCATTGCCACGGCGCAGGTGACGATCATGAAAGGCACCGTTACGGACGATGTGACCAAGCAGCCACTGGAAGCCACCATCGACGTGATTGATAACACCCGCAACCAAACCATTGCGTCCTTCCGGGCCAACGCACAGTCGGGTCGTTACTTAGTGTCATTGCCTTCAGGGGTGAACTACGGTATTGTGGTGCAGCAAGATGGCTATCTATTCCACTCCGAAAACTTTGACCTGCCAGCTGGCGCGGCCTATTCGGAAGTAGTAAAGGATATTGCGCTGAAAAAGCTTGACGTGGGCGTGAAGGTGGTGCTGAACAACATCTTCTTCGATACGGGCAAAGCAACGCTGCGGAAGGAAAGTACCAACGAACTGGAGCGTTTGCAGAAGCTACTCACCGACATGCCCGACTTGCGCCTTGAGATTTCGGGCCACACTGACAACGTGGGGAAAGCGGAGTACAATAAAGACCTCAGCCAGCGCCGTGCGAAAGCCGTTGTTGATTACTTGATAACCAAAGGTGTCGACAAAGGGCGGCTAACTTCCGCTGGCTACGGCGATACACAGCCCGTTTCGACGAACCAGACCAAAGCCGGTCGGCAGCTTAACCGCCGTACCGAGTTCAAGGTCACGGGCAAGTAAGCGATTGTCTTTGTGCTAGGTATGGTACGCTACCTACTGGCCGTGCTGCTGCTTATCGGTCTAGGATTACCGGTTCGTGGGCAGCAGCATTACCTCAAGCAATTTGGCGCGGCAGATGGCTTGCCTCAGCCTTTCATCTATGCCTTGCTGCAGGATCGTACTGGTTATCTATGGATTGGTACCGGCGAAGGACTAGTGCGTTACGATGGCACTGAGTTCGTCACCTTCACAACCAAAGATGGGCTGGCCGAGGACTTCATCACGACGTTGCGTGAGGAACCCCGGACGGGGCAGCTCTGGGTAGGGCACTACCAGGGGGGCGTTTCGCGCTGGAACGGACAACGGTTTGCCGCAGTCTCGTCCACTCAAGCTAGCTTTTTACAACCGAGGCACGGTTTACCAACTCCTACTAATTCGCAAGTAGAGGCATACTTACGAAGGTACCACCCCACCCTTCCTACCGGAACAGTTATTAGCTGCTTGCTCCCTGATCGGGAGGGCAACATCTGGCTCGGCACGGCAGGTCAGGGCTTGTGGCGCCATGCCGATTTGCACCTAGCTTTTTACCCGAACTCCTTGCCGCTCGCGTCAGCAGTGATAGCCTTAAGCGGCAAAGAGGTGGCGGTAGTGGGTACCGAGCGCGGTGCACTGCTTTCATTGCTCGATTCAGCTACTGATACCCGTACCCTTGCTTCTGTGCCAGCTGCCGTCACGGCGCTTATGGAGCAGCCTGCTTCTAGCAAGCAACCTAGCTTTTACTGGGTTGGCAAGGCTGGGCAAGGTATATGGAAGGTTCAACTTGGCCAGAGCGCTCAGCCCACTTCGCGCTTATCCTCTGACTTACAAGCAACTGCTTTGGCATTGGAAGCTGATGGCTCGCTCTGGGTTGGCACTAGCACCGATGGTCTCTACCGGCTCCCTAGTCAACCTGAGCGCGCCGTCCAACACTTCACTACAGCCAATGGCTTGCTGCACAACAGCATCAAAGCACTACTCTTTGATGCCACTGGGCAGCTTTGGATTGCGACGCATGGCACTGGCCTCACAGTTTGGAAACAAGAGCGCTTTCAGCATTATCGGCTCGTGCAAGGCGGCCTGGATGCTACTGCCCTTACTACCGACAAAGCGGGCCGCGTTTGGATTGGCACCGAAGGCGACGGGCTATTTTGCTACGAGAAAGGCCGTTTTCGGCAGTATACCGCCGCCGATGGCTTGCCGTCTGACTATTGCTACGCCGTAACTCCTTTCCAGCTAGCCTCCTCAACAGCTGGCGCGCCAGGCACCGAAGAGCTACTCATTGTCCATCGCAACAGCCTGACCATTTTTAACCCGATTACGCACCATTTCTGGTCAGCTGCTAGCTCTACCAATCCATGGGTGCACGACTGCTTACCCTTCGCTACAACTACTCGGCACCAGATCTGGCTAGGCACCCGCACGGGATTGTTACGCCTCGATGTAAAGCACGGCTCCTGGGCTAAGGAACCACGCATTCCTTCGGTCGCGCTTTTGCTAGCAGAAGTAGATGGGGCCACACGCAACCCGAAGCACCTCGGGAGGCTTGCGGCTGGACAGCACCGTGTTACGTTTCTGTACCGGGGTGTGAGCTTATCTGGCGGCAACTCTTTTCATTATGAATATCGGTTGCAGGGTCTCTCCAATCATTGGAGCCGTTCTAGCCTCACAGGAGAAGCACAGTTCCCAGCACTCGACCCCGGCAACTATACCTTTGAAGTACGGGCCCGTAGCAGCACTACCGGTCCGTGGTCTAAGCCTACCGTGGTCACCTTCTCGATTGCTACACCGTTTTGGCGCACGGCGTGGTTTGGTACTGCCGCAGTAGCCGCACTTGTTCTAGTGGCTTATGGCCTCATGCGGGCGCGCGAGGCTACTCTCCGCCGGCAAAAGCTGCAGTTGGAAACAACGGTCCGAAAACGCACTGCTAGGCTTCGTCGGCAGAAGGCCCACATTGAAGACATCAATGAAGAACTCATTGTAGCGCGCGACGCGGCCGAAGCATCGCGGAAGGCAAAAGCGCAGTTTCTGGCCAACATGAGCCACGAGATTCGGACACCGATGAACGCAGTTATTGGCCTGACGCACTTACTGCGCAACACAGCGCCGACCACCGAACAGGCTGAATACCTAACGGCTATTCAATCATCGTCGCAAAACTTGCTGGTTATCATCAACGATATTCTCGACAGTTCTAAGATTGAAGCCGGTAAGCTCACGCTTGAGCATGCTCCCTTCAACTTGCCCGAGCTTTTGGGCCGCGTGGCCCGCATGTTCGAGTTTGCCACGGCTACCAAAGGTCTTTCCTTTCACCTGCACATAGCGCCCGAGGTGCCCGCTGCCGTATTCGGCGACTCCGTACGGCTCAACCAAGTGCTTGTCAACTTAGTAGGCAATGCTGTCAAATTCACAACCCACGGCAGCGTAACCCTCACCGCCACCACTCGGCCAACGGCAGCTGATACTGCCCTGGTGTACTTTGCCGTGGCCGATACTGGTATCGGCATTGCCGCCGATAAGCTCGAAGCCATCTTCGAGGACTTTTCCCAGGCTAATACCAGCACGACTCGCCAGTTTGGTGGCACTGGGCTAGGCCTTAGCATTGCTCGCAATATCGTGCACCTGCACGGCGGGCGGCTCTGGGTGGAAAGCCAAGAAGCGCTAGGATCAATTTTCCAGTTTGAAATTCCCTACGCAGTTGCCGACATCACCCACGTTCGGCCGGAAGGTGTTGCCGATTTGCGGCCCTTTGAGCCAGCATTGCGGGTGTTAGTTGCGGAAGACAACGAACTAAACCAACTGGTAGCGCGCAAGACCCTAGAAGCATGGAACGTACAGGTGACCATTGCCGACAATGGCCGTTTGGCGGTAGAAGCAGCGCAGTTGGCGCCTTACGATGCTATATTGATGGACGTGCAGATGCCCGAAATGGATGGTTACGAGGCTAGTCGTCAGCTACGCATGCATTTCCCAGACGCTCAAGCGTTGCCCATCATTGGCCTCACAGCTTCTGCCCTGCCCGAAGATCGAGCGCTGGCGCTTGCTGCCGGTATGAATGATACCCTGGCCAAACCCTTTGACCCGGCGCTTCTCTACGCCCGAATTGCTTATTACACGGGTCGCACGCAAGCGGAAGCCTCTGAGACAGAAACTAACTCGCAGCCGCAACCCGTCGCAGACCTAGCCCCCCCCCCTGCCCCCTCTTTAGATTGGACGCTGCTAGATGAACTAGCCGGCGGCAACACCGATTTCACTGCGCAACTTATTAGAACCGTACTGCAGCAAGCTCCACCCCTTTTGGCTGAGCTCAAGACAGCGGCTGAAATCAATGACCAGCATACGCTAGCTCGCACCGCTCACAAGCTGAAAGGGCAGGTAGCTTACTTCGGTGCTTTGTCCTTGCAGAGCCAATTAGAGACACTGGAACATCAAGCACGTCAGCCAGAGGCTGAAATAGATTTTTCAGCGGCCATTAGTAATCTTACTGGTCAATGGCTTAGCATTGTGCCGCAGTTAGAAGCTCGCCTGCACGCAAGTTTGGCATCATAATTCTGCGTAGAAACTAGCCATCTATCCCTTTATCTCTACAAGCCCTATGCCTACTACTTCTACCTCCTCTCTGCGCTGTTTGGTGGTCGATGACGACCCACTATCTATCCAAGTTGTCAATAACTGTATTGTCAATACGGCTTTTCTACAAGCTACCGGTAGTTGCGACAGTGCCGTCAAAGCGGCCGAAGTACTGCGGCATCAATCTGTCGACCTCTTGTTCCTGGACGTAGAAATGCCGCTCATGTCGGGTATAGATCTACTGAAGACCTTGCAAAATCCGCCTATGGTAGTGCTCATTACGAGCAGCAAGGAATACGCTGTTGAAGCGTTTGAATACGACGTAGTAGATTACCTAATCAAACCAGTTAGCTACGCGCGTTTCTTGAAAGCAGCCCAGAAAGCGCTTGAGATGCAAAATCAACGACCAGAAGTAGAACAACCTGTTCACGCCTCAGAGGTCGATTATACCTTTGTAAAGGTCGACACGAAACTGGTGAAGGTGCCTTTTCAGGAAGTACGCTACGTCGAAGCACTCGGCGACTATGTACACATTGTGCTGGCCCAACACAAACTAATTGTGTACAGCACCATGAAAGCAGTAGAAGAGAAATTTCCGTCCTCGCTTTTCGTGCGCGTACATCGCTCATTTATCGTTAACATTCGCTCTGTACATTCTATCGAGGATAATATGATTGTGATTGACAACAAGCATATCCCCATCGGACAGACGTATTTACGCGACGTGCTGCAACGTCTTAACAAGTTCTAGTACCCACCCTAGCTTATCGTGTCTTTCAGAGCGTTATTTACAGTTCTTCGCGTACTCTTGCTCAGCTATTTTATAACGATGGCAGTAGCAGCTCGGGCTCAGCAAGCCGGCGACACCATCAGTGCTGCTTGTCCGCTGCCCCGCGTGGTTGACTTATGCGTTGAGCTAGATGCCTCCCGCTCTGCTGATTCACTCAGTGGTCCGCTTACGTACCGCTGGAACATGGGCGATGGTACCATGCTTACCGGGCTTGTGGTTTCTCATTGCTACCAAGAACGCAAGCGATACACCGTGCAGCTTGATGTAGTCGACGACCGAACAGGCGAAGTGCGCCCCGCCGAGAAAATCTTGCCGGTAGATTTCACGCAAGAAACTGTTCTCAACTTCTCGGCGCCCGACACCGTTCGGGTCGGTCAGGTTATTACCTGCGACGCTGCTGATTCCCAGATGCCACTCTGCGAGAATGTAGTGGTGCTCTGGGATTTTCGGGACGGCTATGTAACGAATGGCCGCCGCGTGCAGCACGCCTTCCGCCGGCCAGGCCAATATGCTATCCGCATGAGCTTACGTGGCAATGGCCCTGACCCATGCCCAGAAAGTCATTGCGTTAGCAGGCCAATCGTTGTTGTCCAACCCTGATCATTCCGTCCTGAATGGCTTTAAGGTGTTCCGCCACCTGCAAGCAGTATGCGTTCCTTCTGTGTGACGTTGCCCACACCCTTTCGTCGGCTAGCTTCACTCAGCGCCTCACTGCCGCCGGCACACACCGCAGCAAGCCAAGCGGCGCCAGCAAAGCCAGCCTCTTTGTTTACCTATAAGCCATCAGTTCGGAAGCAGCTAGCTCCTTGGCGTTCACCCGCAGAATCTCTAAGGTCAAGGCCCAAAGTTCTTCGTAGGGGATGATTTCTATCTCTGCAAAAGCTTCTCCGGGTGGTGGCGTCTCGCGCAAACGAGTGAGTAGAGCCTGTCCTTTCTTCTCACAAGCCTGCACATCAAAGTTTTCTTTGATTGTGAGCATGAGCAAGCGCAAAAAAAGCTGACTGCGCAGCGTTTCGGCTTCCCGCAAGTGGCGTTGCTGATATTTGCGCAAGCCTTCCATACGGGTTAGCAGCCCCTCAGCATCATGATTGCGCAAGTAGTATAGAAACTGTAGAATCAGAATCGCTACGTTGTGTCCACGCTTATCGCGGCTGTAATCGGGCACGGTCAGCACGAACTGCGAGAAGTGTAGCCTACGCAACGGCGACTGTTCAGGCTGCACGAAGTGCAGGTATGTTTCAAACAGCTCCCACCGCTGCTGAGCCGCTACGCGTTGCTTACGATAATACGGATTCTGCCGAGCTAGCTTCAGCAGTTCCTGTGCACGCGTATAGTTCTTAGCATGAATGGCGAGCAGTAAATAATATTCTAAGAAATAGAACCAGTTACCCGAAGAAGGATGAAATTCTTTGAAGTACTCTTCGGCTAGCTTTAATCCTTCCTCTACTTGTCGGCTTCGCAAGTGCGCGTATACCGTCATAAAATGATTAAAGCGCTTGTCAAAACGCTTCCGATTGATTTTGCCTTTAGCAGCTTGCCGGGCCGCATCCATAGTTAGCCGAATGATTCCCGCATAATTCCCGATCATTCCCTCATACATCAACTGTGTAGTATAGAGATAATGAAAAGTAGCATAGCTTTTTGCTTGCTTGTGCAGTGCTTGTAGGCGCTGCAGATACTCCGGAAGTTTATTAAGAAGATTGCGGCTGCTTCGTACGGTGTGGGTTTGGGTCATCTTCGTTGCCCAATACAGATGTCCAGCTTCTTCCTCTAATTCTAATTGCTTTTGATAATGAGTAAGCTGCACTGAAGCGGCCTTATATAGGGCTGGCTGCCGTTGTTGGGCGTACACATTGCGCAGGAGCCGCGCAGCCATCACTGTATACTGCGTAAACTCCCCGTCAGTGGCTAGGCGTAAACACTTGCGCAGCAAGCGTTCAGACATCTTGTACTCTCCTTCACTTTGAAGTACACTGATTTGATGCAAGAGTTCGATACACTGCAATTCGTACTGTCTGGACACTAAGTGCCTCGGATCAGATTGATCTAGAAAGTACAAATGGTGCAACAGTTTTTGCTGTACGCGCGACTTCAGCTTGCGTAAGGCGGCTTGGTTAGTAGCACTTACCGATCCATAGAGCGTTTTTGTTAACTGCAGTTGGGTACTATCAGGCGCTTTTTCTAGAAGTCGTACGAGTTCGACCTCCTTATTGGAAGTATTCTTACTTCCAAAATCCAGCAGCGGAGTCGCTTTTAAGCGACGATCAGTCACAATGCGAGCTAAATTGGCTAGTTCATCCATAGTAAGAAGGGCTTTTCGGCAGCTTAAAGCGCCTCTTAGTGAGCTGTTTTTATATTGAATCTATGTCACAAAAAATCAAATTTCTTCCTTTTTTCTCACTTGGCCTTAGCTCTACTTTGTATTGTGGGAAATTGAGCACATACAGAAATTGTAATGTCACAATTTAAGATAAAAATCATACTATTCAGCGGATAAAAACTATTGTTGCTCATGCATAAAACTATTTGGCAATCTTAGAATCGTAATAAAGTTTAATAAATTATTCGCATTATACAAGTCATAGAAGCAATCAAACCTTCCTTTACATGGGGGCCGCAATGAGCCAACTTTGTGTCATTCAAACGCCTGAAACACAAACAAAACTCTCATAATATAACCCAACATTATGTTCGAACTCATCGCCCTCGCCCTTTTCCAATTTGCCACCCTAACTGGCAATCCTACTACAACTATCACGCCTGCTCAGCAAGCTTCGTTGGAAACCGGCGGTGGTGCTGGCGGCTGGGGTGATGGCCACATGACCAGCGAAACAGGCGGTGGCGCCGGTGGCTGGGGTGATGGCCACATGACAAGTGAAACTGGCGGCGGTGCTGGCGGCTGGGGCGACGGTCACCTAGTTACAGGTGGTGGTGCTGGCGGCTGGGGCGACGGTCACTAAGCGATAGTACCTGCTTGATCTAACGACTATTTCAATTATTGCCTAACTTGCCTGGTAGCCACCGTTTCGTGTGGTTACCAGGCAATGTTGCAAATAGCTAAGTCTCTATTCATTGTATTAGTTATTGCTGGATTCACGACTTGCTCGGGTCCGAAGAAGCATTCCGATACGGTACGTATCCGCTGGCCACAGGACCCAGAAACGTTGGATCCATTAGCAATGGCCAACATTTATGCGAACGAAGGTTTAAATTTACTACATACCTGTCTCCTAACCTTCGATAATGCGGAAGGAAGGATTGAGCCATGGTTAGCCAGCCGAGCACCTGTCGTACGCTACCAGGACTCGCTGATGCTGCTAACCTACCACTTGCGGAAGGCAGCAACCTGGGATAATGGCCAGCCAGTGCAAGCTCGCGATGTTGCTTTCACGCTTAAGGTGATGAATTGCCCAGGGCTACCTAATGAAGGCGCCAAGGCAAGGTTTGACTTCATTCAAGACATACAGTTTGATCCACGTGATTCACGAGCGTTCACGCTGGTTTGTAAGGGCAGATCACCTGATTATATCAGAGAGTCTGGCAATTTCTTTATCCTACCTGAGTACGCCTTAGACAAGACGGGAAGTTTGCGATCCATTAGCTTGGCCTACCTCCAGAACAGCGCTAGTACCACGCTCGAACAGGACTCCGTGCTTACGGCTTTTGCAAACCGTTATCAGGCCGCTGACCTTGCTCATCATCCTGAACAGTTGCCAGGGTGTGGGCCTTACCAACTAGAAAAATGGCAAACCGGGCAGTTTCTCCGATTTCGGCGAAAATCCAATTGGTGGGCAAATCGCCTACGCCCTCTTCCTAGCCAATTAGAAGCTCGTCCTTTAGCTATTGACTATCAAATTATTCCTAATCAGGGTACTGCTCTGCTAGCTCTCCGTCAAGGAGATATCGATATTTATCCTCTAGTCCCGGCTAAGGACTTCAACAACTTGCGTGCGTCAGCAAGTGCCCAGCAGAAATTGAATTTCTACACGCACCCTTCTTACGAGATTGTCACGCTCGGCTTCAACACAAAGCAGCCCTTACTCACGGATAATCTGACGCGGCAGGCACTTAGTCACCTGCTAAATATTCCCGGGCTAATTCAGGCAATGGAGCAGGGGCTAGCAGAGCGGACTGTCGGGTTGCTCAGCATGCGAAGCCGGCCTTACTACAACGATAGTTTGCCGTTACTGTCCTATGATGCATCGCAGACCGTGGCTCTCCTGCAAAAAGCGGGTTGGCTCCGGCAGGCCAATGGCAGTTGGCTTCGACGGACAGTCAGCGGAGCCGCACAAAAGCTAGCTTTAACCGTTAGCTACCGCGCCAATGATCCGCTGTTTGAGCAGATTGGCCTTCAGTTCCAGAATGCAGCAATGACCATAGGGGTTCCTATCATTTTGAAACCAACGGAAAGTTCCCTTCTTAGCGGGCGCTTACGCGAGGGTAGGTATGATGTTTACATTCGAACTCTTGCTGGCAATCCGTTCATCTTCAACTTTGCTCCAGTTTTACACTCGGCTAGTATTGGCGTGTTCAACTACACTCGTTTTGGCACCCCGAATAGCGACAAACTCATCGAAGCTATTTCTGCGGAAGAAAACCCAAAGCGCAAAGTTTTGCTCCTGCATAAGTTCCAGGTTTTACTTCAGCAGGAAAGTCCGCTCGTGCCACTTTTTTTTCTTCCCTACCGGTTAGTTGCTTCCAATCAAATTGCAAACTTGCAGCCTTCAGGAATCAAACCTGGTTACGAGGTAAAAGCTATTATTACCCAACCAGCTCATAAAAGCCAATAGGTTGGTTAATGCTACGTTTACTGCTTACTCGCTTGCTGCGACTGCTTCCGGCTACTTGGGGCATCATTTCCGTCTTTTTTCTGCTGAGCCGAGCTCTGCCAGATGATCAACTCCTATCTCGAGCAATCGAAAGCCAACTGGATGCCGGCAGTCGGCCCATAACCCCATCCGAACGCCAAGCTATTGAGCAGCAACTACGCCGGCGCCTTGGCTTAGATAAACCTGTTTTCTACTTTTCGGTTCAGCGCTCCTCCTCAGGCGAACAGAGCACTTGGTATTGGCATGGCGCGGGGAATCAATACCATCAGTGGTGGCGTCATTTGGTACGTGGTGAGCTAGGCAGCTCGTACCGCGACAGCCAACCTGTGGCGACTTTACTTACCGAGACTTTGTGGTTCACGTTACCTTTTACAGCCATGGCAGCTTTGCTTGCTATTGCGGTAGCCTTGTGGGTATCGTTGTGGATGGCGCAGCACCCTCGTTGGCGCTCTTACTTACTGACTACTTTGTACAGCATTGATGCCTTGCCTTTGTTTGTAGTGGCCCTGCTGCTACTGTACTTATTAGCCAACCCTGATACGTTAACCCTATTTCCAGCCTACGGTGTCACCAACCAAGAGCTTGCGGACTCGTGGCTCACAAAAACAGGAAGCTACCTGCACCACCTAGCTTTGCCCGTTCTTAGCTTGGTATTGATTACCCTGCCTGGGTTGGTTACGCAACTTGATGCTTCGTTGCAGCACGAACTACATACGGCTTACTCGGTCACAGCGCGGGCGAAAGGGCTAGCTTTCCAGCAGGTAGTACGCCGACATGCGCTGCGCAATGCCTTGTTGCCGGTTGTTGCACTCGTTACGGATCTTCTGCCAGCCATGGTAGCGGGTGCCGTCGTGGTAGAAGTAATTTTTGCTTTGCCCGGCATGGGGCGTCTTTTAGCGGACGCTGCTGCCACGCGCGATTATCCGGTCCTTCAGGGAGGGGTATTGCTAGTGGCTTCGGTACGCTTAGTTTCCCATGTTGTGGCCGATGGACTTTATTGGCAGCTCGACCCGCGTCTTCGTTCGCAGCTATGAGTTTTCCGAGCTACCTCAACAATCGGCGGCAGTTACTTGCGCTTGGATGGTTGGTCTTTCTGCTAGTGGTAGCGACACTAGCCGACTGGCTACCCCTTCCTTATGCACCCGGCGCCTCCGACCTAACTCATTTAGCGGAGCCCCCCTTCGCTGGCTTAGCCGACCCGCAGCACTGGCTTGGCACCGATCCTCAAGGTCATGATCTACTCGCAGGTTTGATTTTTGGCGCCCGTACTACGTTGGTGGTCAGTGTACCGGCCGCACTTCTTGCCATCGGCGTTGGCGTGTTGCTAGGTAGTGCAGCCGGCTTCTGGGGCGATACGAACCTACGCATTCCCTTGGGCTACTTACTCGGTATAAGTTGCCTGCTTCTTGTTGGCTTATTTAGTGGCTTTCACCTCTGGCCAGCACCTACGCTCGCTTGGCCGCTCACGCTGCTAGGTTTTGCAGTTACTATTCTCTTTGTCACCAAGTATGGCTGGTTCTTACGGCGAGTGACGATAGCACTTCCCGTCGATCGGCTTGTGATGAGCGTCATTGCTTTGTTGGAGTCAATTCCACGGTTGATACTGGTATTAGTGGTTGCCTCGGTGCAAGAATCTTCCGTTTTCACCCTGCTGATCGTGCTAAGCCTCACTTACTGGACGGGGCCCGCACGGTTGATTCGGGCAGAAGTTATGCGGATAAGGGTGCTGCCCTACATAGAAGCAGTACGTGCATCGGGCCTGACCAACCTTTCTATTCTAGCCTATCACGTACTGCCTAATGCTAGCAGGAGTGTTCGTACTGCCTTTCCGCTCAGCATAGCAGCCCTCATTGGCTTAGAGACAACGCTGTCCTTCTTAGGCATCGGTTTGCCAACAGAAACAGCGAGTTGGGGACGCCTCATGGCTACTGCACGTTTAGACCCAACAGCATGGTGGCTAATAGCCGAACCAGGGTTACTACTCCTGTGCACGATGCTAGCTCTACGCCAGCTAGCCTTATCAACAGATCATCCAAGTAAATAATGAATATTATACGTGTCACAAATGACACGTATTTTACCAACGCGTAAAGCACTTTATCCTACTTGCACTAGCTTTACTCTGTACAGTATAAAATTATAAAATCCTGTAAATCAAATATTTGTTTACTAAACAGACAACTATAGAAACAATTTACTATTTATAAAATGCTAAATCATTCGCTATTAAACAGAGTCACAATCCCTCTGTATATGTCCTTTACTTCCCTTCGTGGGTACTGTAATATTGTAATGTAAAGTAACGGTTGGCACTACAACAGCAAAGCTTAACACTTCTCTTCGATTGCCAACTGCTACTTGCTTATGTCTCGTCTTTTACTCAAACGCCGTCAGGGAATTGCACTGCGCTACTTGTTGTTAGAAATGGCATCTCGGCACAAAGCAACTATGACACCTGCTGATTATCAGACGATTTGTGGAGAAATGGTTGCGTATTCAATTGGAGAAGCTGCCCTGAGAAATGGTTCAGCGGTGTTAATAGGTGGGTTGCTCGTTGGAGTCCTACCGTTTACATCCGAAGTTGAAGAAGCATAAATATAGAAATTAGGGCGCAAAGTGCTGTCACCAAGAACAGCCTTTTCAAAGCCCAACGATTGTTGCAAATAGGTGTGTAAAAAACCCGCAGGCATTGCCTCCGGGTTTTTTGCGTTTTAAGTATGTCACAAATGCTTCCTCTGGCAACACCTACTGCACTGATTTCGTCTGCTGGTCGAGTAAAGCAATACCTTCCTCGAAAGAGTGTGGCTGGAAACCTAGGTCACGTTGGGCCTTGCTGATGATGAACCCTGTGCGCAGTGGCCGCTTGGCTGGCTGAGTGAAGCTACTTGCGTCTACTTTGGTGATCAGGGACTGATCTAGCCCGAAGAAATCAGCCACTCGTAGCGCCATTTGATAGGGCGTGAACATCTCGTCGCTGCTGATATGATAGATGCCAGTTGCATTGTGCTTAGCCGCTAGCCAACAGCCTTGAGCTAGGTCCTCGGCCAAAGTAGGGGTGCGAAACTGATCATTAACCACTTTGATGGCCTTACCGGCTCGTAGCGAATCGCGTACCCACAGCACGATATTGGTGCGACCGTAGTCGTGGGCGGTACCATACACGAGTACCGTCCGAATAATTGCCCAGGCGCCTTGGCTCTCTCGCACCAGTTGCTCAGCGGCTAGCTTACTGTGTCCGTAGAAGTTGACGGGTCCTGGCTCGACTTCCTCCGCCAGTGGCCCTTCCGCACCGCTAAAAATAAAGTCAGTGCTCACGTGGATGAGGTGCACCTGGTGCGTGGCGCAGGCTTCTACCAAATACTCAACTGCTATCACATTTTGCCGCCAACACTCCGCCTGATTTAGCTCGCACTCATCTACGTTGGTCATGGCCGCGGTATGGATGAGGTGAGTTGGCTGATGAGCAGCAATAAGGGCTTGCACCTGCGCTTGGTCACTGACGTCGAGCGGCACAAAGTGCAGGTCTGGGTAGATACTTGCAAGCTTGTTCGAGCCGCGGGAAGTGGCGATTAGCTCAACGTTAGGCTGCTCGCGGAGTAACCCGACTAGCTTCTGCCCTAGCAGACCGTTAGAGCCAGTTATCAGAATGCGCATGGTAGAGGAGCCAGTTTGACGCAAAAAGTATTACTCGTACTTGTAGCCGTAGAGCGCCGTAATTTTTTTCTTTTTTAACTTCTCTACTTTCATCGTCACCTTGATGTCTGTTTGCGGCCGGTCCATCATGTTCTTGGGCTGAGCAGCAATTTTATCTACCACGTCTAGGCCATTGATAACCTGCCCGAACACGGTGTAAGCACCATCGAGGTGGGGCGTGCCGCTGTGGTTTTCGACGATGTAAAACTGCGACGCGCTGCTTGCTTTTGTTGGGTTCACGAAGTCACCCTGGCGAGCCGCTGCTACGGCGCCATACTTGTGGTACAGATCAGGGCGAATTTCGGCGGGAATTGTCTTTTCATTGGCTGGGCCCATGCCGTCGTTGCCGGGGTCGGCATCCTTGGAGTTTGGGTCGCCGCCCTGAATCATGAAGTTTAGAATGATGCGGTGGAAAGTGGTTCCGTTGTAGAACCCGCTCTTCGCCAGCTTCAAGAAGTTTGCTTTATGGTTTGGCGTTTGATCGAACAGGATCAGTCTGATATCGCCGAACGAAGTGCTGACAGTTACAACTTCGTCCTTTTTACTCTTTTTCGGTTTTTTAGCTGCTTGCCCGCTGAAAGCTACCAAATACAGAATAGCCAACAGCAGCATGGAAATACGAGAACTAGACTTCATAGCGTAGAATAGATTGGAACAAGAAAGCACGAAAGTAAGCGGGCAAAACGAATTTGGGGAGCTATAAAACAAAGGGCCCGCGCTGTCTGCTACGGACCCTTCGTTTTGTGGCTACGACACGGAGACCTAGGCTTCAGCTCGGTGGCTTCGTATTTCGTCGAGAATCTGACGGCCACCACGCCCTAGCACAGCCTCCGCTACTCGCACGCCGAGGGCCTCTACCTGCGTAAGGTCAGTCGTGGTCTGAATTTCCTCCACGTATTCTTCCCCATCTAAGCTAATGAGCCCACCGTGGAGCTGAAGCACACCATCAGTATAAGTGGCGAGGGCGAAAGAAGGAATGCTGCACCCTCCTTCCATGGTACGCAGGAAAGCCCGTTCTGCTTGCACGCACAAGTGCGTAGTCGGATGGTCGAGGATATCCTGAAGGCTAGCTTTTAGCTCCGGCTCCATGTTGCGGGCGCATTCGATAGCCACGCTGCCTTGCCCCGTAGCGGGCACAAACTTCGTCTCGGGCAACATGTAGCGGATAAGCGCGTCGTATTCCATGCGGTGTACGCCCGCGTAGGCCAGCACTAGCGCATCGTATTGGCCTTCTTCCAGCTTGCGCAAGCGCGTTTGGAGGTTGCCCCGCGCTTCGGCGGTGGCAGCCGCAGGGTAATAGCGCTGCAACATAGCTCGCCGCCGGGTGCTGCTCGTGCCAAGCACAATCCCCGGTTTATCGAGTGAGAAGTCATGGTTATAGCTTACCACTACATCGTTCACGATTTCGCGCTCCATAAAGGCTAGCAGCTCTAGGTCTTCCGGAATGGAGCTTTGCACATCTTTGGCGCTATGCACGGCAATGTCGATGTGCCCTGAACGTAGGCTTTCCTCCAGCTCAATGGTGAAGACGCCTTTGGAGCCAATCTTAGCCAACGAACGATCGAGCACGACGTCGCCGGTAGTGGTGATGATGACGATTTCGGTGGTGTATTGCGCACGCTCCAGGCAAGCCGCTACGTGATGCGCCTGCCACAGCGCCAACCGACTGCCACGGGTGCCTATGCGAATATTTTTCATTTACCAGTTATCCTTTACCAATTAACAACAGGCTATCCTAGCCAATGACGCCGCTAGCTTTTCTACTTAGACCAGGTAGGCTTTAGCAAATACAACAAGTGCGAAAGCTTCGTTTCTTGCGCCATCACAAAGCTAGGGTTGTCCGGCGAATCATGGCAGCTATAGCTCGTTTAGCACTAGCTATAGCAGATTAGCAAATTGTATTTTATGGGTTTAGACGCTTAGGAGGCCATTTTTAGGTAGCTCGCCACGCGTAGGGAAGCATCCACGAACGTCATGCGCGGATTGGCATTGCGTTCGATATGGTAGTGCGCGTCGTTGATTTCGCGGGTGAGCGGGTCGGCATTACGGAGCGTCACGAAACGACTGAAGCCGTTGATAAACTGCTGTTCGGCCGCTGGCAAATGGGGCACAAACTGCGGGTCGATGCCAAAGAGCAGCACCTTGCGCAGTAAGCCTAGGGCATATTGCAAAAACTCCTTCTGGTTTTCGCGACCCATCTTCTGAAACTCGTCGCTTTGGGCAAGCAGCTTATCTACTTTGTAGCTGTAGCAATGACGCATCCACTCTGCAAAGAAGGCGAAGTAGTCGTTGTCGGAAGTAGCTTCACGGGCGGCTAAGGCGGCACCTAGGTTACCATCGGCGACCTGCGCCAGCTGACGCGCCTTCACTTCGGGCACGTGGTATTGGTCGCGCAAGTACTCGGTGATTTCGTTTTCCGCGAAGGCTCGCACCACAACGGGCTGCACGCGGCTTACGATGGTAGGCAGCAATTGCTCGGGCGCATAGCTCACTAATAGAAACACAGTGGCAGCGGGTGGCTCCTCCAGTAGCTTCAGCACGGCATTGGCTGCCGCTGGGTGCATCAGTTCGGGCAGCCAAATAATGACAATCTTAAATTGTCCTTCAAATGCTTTCAACGACACCAAGCGCAATAGCTGCAGGCTTTCTTCCTTGGAAATACTGCCCTGCTTGTTGTCGGCGCCGATGTGCTGCATCCAATCGTTCAGCCCCTGATAAGGATTTTCCAGCACGAAGCTGCGCCAATCCGCCGCAAACTTGCTGCTCACCGCATCCTTCGACACCTGCTTGGTCGTCGTGACGGGCAGAATGAAGTTCAGGTCCGGGTGAATCAGCTTGGCGATTTTCTGACAGCTAGCACACTGACCGCACGAATCTGTCGCCTCGGGCCCACGTGCTTCGCAGTTCAGGAAAGTAGCATAAGCTAAGGCCAAGGCTAGGGCCGCGGAGCCCTCTGCACCACGAAACAGCTGTGCGTGCGCCACGTGCTGCCGCTGCACCGATTGTACTAAGAGCTTTTTAACGCTGGCTTGGCCTGGTATCTCAGAAAAACGCATTATTCTTCAATGAGCAATGCACAAGGAACAACGAGTAAGCCACGCTGCTTGCTCATTGCTCCCTGCACATTGTTAACTGTTAGTTGACTTTTCCCACACGCGCTCTTCTTTTGTTATCTCGAAGATATGCGTCATAATTGCCTGCTCAGTGGCATCGTAAGCGAGGTGCCGGCGCGACATCACGCGCTCTACCATCTCCCCTACTTTTGGGAGCTTAAACGTTTCGAAGCCGGCCGCTCCACCCCAACTGAACGACGGAATAAACGTGCGCGGAAAGCCTGCTCCGAAAATATTCGCCGCTACGCCTACCACGGTACCGGTATTGAACATCGTGTTGATACCACACTTACTGTGGTCGCCCATCATCAGGCCACAGAATTGCAGACCCGTATTCACGAAATGCTTGGCGGCGTGGCTCCAAATCTTGACCGGGGCGTAGTTATTCTTCAGGTTCGACGAATTGGTATCGGCACCTAGGTTGCACCACTCCCCAATGACCGAATTGCCTAGGTAGCCTTCGTGGCCCTTGTTAGAAAAGCCGAAAAAGATCGTGTTGGCTACTTCCCCCCCGATTTTGCAGTGCGGCCCCACTGAATTATCCCCGCGCATTTTAGCGCCTGCGTTGATGTGCGCTCCTTCGCCGAGTGCCATGGGCCCGCGCAAAATAGCTCCTTCGTGCACTTCACTATTTTTGCCTAGGTAGATCGGGCCGTTTTCTGCGTTCAGAATAGCTGCCCGAACCCGGACTCCCTCCTCTATAAAGATGTTTTCCGGCGCGTACACAATGGTATGTACATCATTCACCGGCTGCGACTCACGGCCGCGAGTTATCAACTCAAAATCTCGACGAATCTCGGCGCCATTGTGCAAGAACAGCTGCCACACCTGCCGAATAGCGAGTACTGGCTCGGCTACCTGTTTGGTAACGGCGAAGCCATTTTGGATCAGTTCAGCCACGGCGGTAGCATCGCTCAGGTAAGCGGCCACGAGAAACTCCTCATCCATCAGTGCTTCGCCAGGTTGGAGTGCCTGCACTTGCCGGATCAGTAAATCATCGGGGCAGACCGCCCCATTCACCACCAAAGCAGGTCCTTCGATGGGTCCAGTCGGGAATTTAGCTTGCAGGTAGCTCTCGGTGAGGTAGCCTACGGTGGTTGAAAGGCGCTGCTGCCACTTTTCGGCGATGGTGAGAATGCCGCAGCGTAGCGCCGCCACGGGGCGCGTAAAAGTAAAAGGCAGCAAGTGCGGCCGGATAGCAGGATCGTCGAAAAGTAAAACGTGCATGATAGAAGAGCAGCCAGCTATATGCTGCAGGCTGCAAGCTTAAGAAGTAAGTAGTTTACAAAACTAAGGCAATAAGCAAGGCAAACATGGTATGAGCCGATAACAATAAAAACAAAAAACTCCCACCGGCTATGCCGATGGGAGTTTGAGAAACCAGCTTGTAGCTTGTGGCTAGCAGCTTGTAGTTTCGAAATTACTTCTTCTTGTAACGGTTCATGAACTTCTCTACGCGGCCAGCGGTGTCGATGAACACGTTTTTGCCGGTGTAGAAAGGGTGCGACGCGCTGCTAACTTCAAGCTTGATAACAGGATACGTCTTGCCGTCCTCCATCGTGATGGTCTCGTTAGAGGACATCGTCGAGCGGGTTACGAATTTAAAATCGCTCGAAGTGTCCTGAAACACGACTTCGCGATACTGGGGATGGATGTCTTTTTTCATGGTCTAATGCCGTTTTTACCTTCGGTGCCTGCCGATTTTGCGGAAGGGACTGCAAAAGTACATGTTAGCTTCGAAAATTAAAAATAAGCGCGCCTTCTTTTCTCGCTGACTACGTGCGTTCAGCAACAAGGGCTTCTCTTCTATAGAAATCATAAATGTAGTGGCTAGTACCTTCGCCGCGGCTGTTACTCCTTGCTATCAGCCTTGACTACCTAGCTTTACCGAGCAGTTGTACCTAGCTCGTATAAAGGGTAAGAAGATACTTTCCCCAACCACCGACAGGGTCTGAGCACCCGCAGACTTTAGCCTTCAACAATTTGACCTCTACCAATTAATTGATCATGCGTCTTTGTTTCGCCACGAATAACGAGCACAAGCTAGCCGAAGTACGGCTATTGCTGCCGGCTTCCGTCGAACTCTTGAGTCTACAAGAAATCGGTTGCCACGAAGAGCTACCTGAAACCCAGGAAACCCTAGCTGGCAATGCCCGGCAAAAAGCAGAGTACGTGTGGGAGCATTACGGTATACCTTGCTTCGCCGACGATACGGGGTTAGAAGTAACTGCGCTTAATGGTGCTCCTGGCGTCTACTCGGCCCGGTATGCGGGTCCGCAGCGCAGTGCCGCCGACAATGTGGCGAAGCTGCTGCACGAGTTGCAAGGCGCTGCCGACCGTAGCGCGCAGTTCAGAACGGTTATCGCGCTGTTCCTACCCACTGGCGAGTACCACGAGTTTGCGGGCGCCGTCGATGGTAGCATTACGGAAGAAGTGCACGGCCACGAAGGCTTCGGCTACGACCCGATTTTCCGCCCAACGGGCCACACGCAGACATTTGCCGAGATGAGTTTAGAGCAGAAAAACACCATGAGCCACCGCTCGCGCGCTGTCGAACAACTCGTCGCTTTTCTGCAAAAGCTAGGATCCTAGTTGGTGCTTCAGCACGTCAGGAAAACGTCAAGATAATTTCTTCGCCTTTCGACAGGCCTAAATTGCTAAATTTGCACGGTTGGCCCCGCCGGTACGGGCTGCATTCTTACTCCATGCAACATCCTTTCATCGTCGGTATCACGGGCGGTAGCGCCTCCGGCAAGACTACGTTCTTGCGACGGCTGCTAGCTTCTTTCCCTCCGGAAGACATCTGCTTGATTTCGCAGGACAACTATTATCACCCTCGCGAGACGCAGCAAGTCGACTCAAACGGGGTGACGAATTTCGACCTGCCCTCCTCTATCGACTCGGCTAGCTATGCGGCCGACGTGCAGCGTATCAGCCAGGGTTTGGAAGTACGCCGGAAGGAATACACCTATAATAACCCCGCCATCCAGCCCAAAGACCTTGTGTTTCTGCCGGCTCCTATCGTGGTGGTAGAAGGCATCTTTGTTTTCTACTTCGAAGAGGTAGCCAAGCTGCTTGACTTAAAGGTGTACATCGACGCCCGGGAACATGTGAAGCTGCAACGCCGCATTGTGCGCGACCGGGACGAGCGCGGCTACGACCTAGAAGACGTGCTGTACCGCTACACCAACCACGTGGCCCCAACGTACGAGAAGTACATCAAGCCGTTCAAGCACGACGCCGACATCATCATTCCAAACAACCATCATTTCGAGCGGGGCTTGGATGTGCTTGTTTCTTTCTTACAGAACAAAGTGACGGCTAGTAAGCAAGCCGCAGGCTAGCCGACCACCTAGCTGGCATTTGATCAACGTGCCCGACAAAAGGGCTGCTCTACGTGGGCAGCCCTTTTTATTTATCACTACCACTTGTGTAGATAAGGACGAACTAACCGGAACAGAACAGAATTGTTTTCTGACCCGACGTAATTGGTTATCTTTGTAGCCATTGCTATCCTAATGCGGCTATTTATCACTCCGGTTTTGCCTCGTTTGCGTTTTGCGCTGCTCACAGCCACGTTGCTGTTTGTGCTGTCGCTGAACCATCAAGCGGTTGCCACGTTGCGGGCGCCGGTTGGCAAAACAGCGCGCGTTGGTACCACGGCGAAGGCCACGGTTGTAAAGCAGAAAGTAACCTTTGAAGCCACAGCCTCCCTAGGTCCGTGGCTCGCGCCAGCCGCCGATGTGTGGTTGCCCGCCGTTGAGCCGCTGCTAGGTTTGCGGCTTTCTAAACAGTACACAGCACCGCGTCCTAGACCCTGTGCTGTCCCGGATTTATTCCGCACCCGCCTGCTCTTGGCGGCCTTGTCGCCGCACGCTCCGTAGCTGATTTGCATCTTTTTTGTGAGCCAATGAGCTATTCTTTATGGATTAGCTGTTCACGTGCTTCCTGAATTACAACAGGTTCTATGAACGCTGAAAGCTAGCCCCTGTTGAGTCAACACACCGGCAAATCACCCGATCAGCACATCAAAAAACTTATCAAGTAAATGCGTAATAAAGGACTCATTATTGCCCTCACCCTCATTGTGTCGGTGTTGTGCATCTATTTTCTCACCTTCACCTTCGTGTCGCGGGGCGTGCAGCAAAAGGCTGTGGTGTACGGCACACGCAATGGCAAGCTCGACGAGCGGCTGCGCCAGCACTATCTCGATTCGGTATGGCGGGCTCCCGTATTTGGATCTTACACTTACCGCGACGTACGTCAGAGTGAGTTAGGTCTTGGCCTCGACTTGAAAGGCGGCATGCACGTGACGCTGGAAGTTTCGCCAGTGGAAATCGTGCGCGCTATGGCGGGCAATTCCAAAGATCCGGCGTTCAACACGGCGTTGACGCGGGCGCAGGAGCAACAAAAAACGAATCCTTCCACGCCCTTCACAGCTCTGTTTGCGCAAGCGTACCGCTCGACTTCGCCTGATGGCAAGCTTGCTCGCATCTTCGCTAACACCACTAACAAAAGCCGTGGCATTGACATCAACTCGTCGAACGAAAAAGTAATCGGCGCTATCGATAAGGAAGTAGAAGAAGCCATCGACCGCTCTTTCAACATCCTTCGCACGCGTGTCGACAAGTTCGGCGTAAACCAGCCCAACATTCAGCGCGTGAAAGGCACCGGTCGTATCCAGATCGAACTGCCTGGTGTTGACAACCCTGACCGCGTACGCAAACTGCTCCAAGGCCAAGCCAAGCTAGAGTTCTGGGAAGTATGGCGCCAAGATGAATTCGGCCCCTACCTAGCTCAACTCGACCAAGCGTTGACGGCGAAGGAAGCCTCCGAAAAAACTACGACGACTGGTGCCGCTGCTACTACGGCTGCTGACACCACCAAAGCAACTGCAACTGCTGGCGATTCTACTTCACTAGCTAGCCAGCTTGCCAAGAAGAAGAGCGTTGCAGACACAGCTAACAAAGCAACCGCCGCCGCTGCAAAGCAAGGCAGCCCACTAGCTCGTCTGTTCACCATGCCCGGCACCCTAGGTGCTAACGTGCGCGACACGGCCCGTGTGAATGCCTTGATGGCTAGCCAGGAAGCTCGCGCAGTACTTCCCCCTAACTTGACGTTCCTGTGGGATGTGAAGCCGAAGGCAGTTGATGGCCAAGAATACTTGGAGCTTTATGCTATTCGGAAGAGCCGCGAAGGTGTAGCCCCCATGGGCGGTGAAGTTGTCAGCGACGCTCGCCAGGATTACGACCAAGGTGGTCGCCCAGAGGTATCGATGCAAATGAACCCGACCGGTGGCCGCAAGTGGCAGAAATTGACCGGCGCTAACATCGGTCGCCAAGTAGCCATCGTGCTCGACGACAACGTGTACTCGGCACCAGTGGTGCAGTCTGAAATTGCAGGTGGCAACTCGAGCATCTCGGGCAACTTCTCTATTGAAGAAGCGCAAGACCTAGCTAACGTACTGAAAGCTGGTAAGCTACCCGCTCCTACGCGCATCGTGGAAGAAGCAGTAGTTGGCCCATCGCTCGGTCAGGAGGCTATCAACCAGGGTCTGTATTCGTCGCTAGCCGGTTTGGTTATCATCATGATCTTCATGGCTTTGTATTATGGCAAAGCAGGTCTAGTAGCCGACGTCGCGCTGTTGTTCAACATGTTCTTGATCTTGGGCGTACTCGCTCAGTTTGGTACGGCCCTCACCCTGCCCGGTATTGCGGGTATGGTACTCACCATTGGTATGTCGGTGGACGCCAACGTACTGATCTTCGAACGTATCCGCGAGGAACTGAGCCACGGCTTGAGCGTGCATGATGCTATCAACAAGGGCTATGCCCGTGCGTTCACTGCTATCTTCGACTCGAACGTGACGACGATGCTTATCGCCGTGATCCTAGGTTTCTTCGGTACGGGCCCGGTGCAGAGCTTTGCCATCACCCTCGGTATTGGTGTTCTGACCTCGTTCCTGTCGGCCGTGTACGTGTCGCGCCTCATTATTGAGTGGCTCACGAAAGGCAAGGAAACTACCACCATCTCGTTCAGCACGCCCATTTCGCGTGGTCTGTTCCAGAACTTGAACTTCGACATCGTAGGCAAGCGCAAGATTGCCTACATCTTCTCAACCGTAGTTATTGTGCTTGGCTTCGTGCTGATGGCCGTACAAGGTGGCCCGAACCTAGGTGTTGACTTCCGCGGTGGCCGCAGCTACGTGGTTGACTTCAACAAGGCAGAAGTAGCCTCAGACGTACGGGAAGCGCTGACGGATGACTTCAAAGGCGCTGGCACCGAAGTGAAGACGTTTGGTGCAGAGAATCGTTTGCGCATCACTACCGGCTACTTGGCCGAAGATGAAAGCGTGGCTGCCGACAAAAAAGTAGAGCAAGCACTATTAGCTGGCTTGAAGCAATACGGCGCTGACAACCCCCAGATCCGTAGCACCTCGAAAGTGGGCGCTACTATTGCCGACGACATCAAGAAAACGTCGGTGTTGAGCCTAGGTCTTACTCTGCTAGGCATCTTCGTGTATGTGTTGTTCCGCTTCGAAAAGTGGCAGTACTCTATGGCCGCTGTTATCGCTCTGTTCCACGACGCATTGCTCGTTATTGCGGCCTTCCCGATTGCACGACTGTTCGGCCTGAACTACGAAATGGACCAGGTATTTGTGGCTGCCGTGCTGACCGTCATTGGTTTGTCGATGAACGATACCGTGGTTATTTACGACCGTATTCGGGAGTACTTGCGTGAGAACCCCAACCTGACGTTTGCGCAGGTGGTAAACCCAGCGCTGAACAGCACCTTCTCGCGCACCATGATTACGTTCACTACTGTGTTCCTAGTAGTATTCGTACTCTATATCTTCGGAGGTGAGACGCTGCGTTCGTTCTCGTTCTCGATGATTATCGGTATCATCTTCGGTACGTACTCGTCGCTGTTCATCGCTACGCCGATCATCCTTGACACCTATGGGCGTAAGGAAGCTCGCGAGCGGGGCACCACCACGAGCACAACCATCACTGACGCTGAAGCACCCAAGCTTTCAACGGCTGTGAAGTAAGCACTAGCTTCTTTTTAGTATACGAAAAGCCCGGTCAGATGACCGGGCTTTTTTTGTTTATCGGAACTGTGCTTCTGCACTTTAAAAACACCTATCATGCTGTTCAAAACTTTTTTCTATTCCTGAGGCAACCAATTCGCGGCACCTCCCGAGTTGTCAGATGTAACCCCTCCGAAGCCCGTGTCTCAACTCGACCACACTCGCGAAAGATGCATTGCCTTACTGGCGGGGTGCCGCCGTGCGCAGCGCGAAAGCCAGCGTCAACTGTACTCACTCTACTATGGGTACGCGCTGAGTATTTGCCTGCGCTACGTGCGCGACCGAGAGCAAGCCATGGAAACCGTAAACGATGGTTTCTTGAAAATCTTCCGGGACTTGCATCGCTTCGATGAAAGCCAGCACCAAGACGTGGAAGGCTCCTTCCGCGGTTGGCTCAAGCGGATTATGGTGCACACAGCCATTGACCACTTCCGCGCGACGGAGAAGCACGCGTTTCAGCAAGGCCTGGAGGAAGTGGTAATAAGCCACCCGGATGCAAGTGGTTCGCCGCTGGATAGCCTAGCATTCGAAGAACTGTTGCAGCTCATCTATTTGCTACCACCAGCCTACCGAGCTGTCTTCAACCTCTACGTGCTGGATGGTTTCACCCATGAAGAAATTGCCGAGCAGCTTAAGATTTCGGTTGGAACCTCTAAATCAAACTTGTTTAAAGCCCGGGGCCATCTAAAGGACCTGTTAAAAAAAACTAAACACCATGCGTACGCCGGAAATGTCGGATGAGGAGCTAGATGCGCTGTTTCGGCGCGGCGCCGAAGCCTACCCGGATGACGTCCATCTGGGCGCCTGGTCACGCATGGAAGATAAGCTGAACGAAGACACCATGAGCCGGTTGTTGCGCCGGAAAATTGCTCGCTTCTTCGCCATCGAGCTGGTATTGGTTGGGCTAGCCTTACTGGTATGGCAGATTAGCTGGCGGCATAAGTCGCATGATGAATCAGCTGTCAAGGAGCAACCAGCCGTGCTAACAACGGTAACTCAACCTCAGCTAACGCCAACAACAGAGACCCGCTCCGCAAAAACGATTACGCCAGCACCTAGGTCAGAAACCAGCACGGCTACCGCATCCACGAAGGCAACGACACCGAATATTTCCACAACGGAAAACCTAGCAAACACCTCAAATATCTCTGATGCCTCTGCCGAAACCGTTACGCCTTCTAACACTTCTCCTGTCAGCCACCGACAACTTCCGGCGGCAACCAGAGCTGGGTTCACGGGACTGGTAGCACCCAAACGGCACCAATCAAAGGTTGTTAATGGAGCCCACTCTACTGATTCAAAAACCTATTTAGGATCTGCGAGGAAAGAAAAACCGAGCGCTAGTGTAGAGCAAGAAGATAAAGCTAGCTCGACTGCTGAATTATCAACGCCACAAACGGTGACAGTTGCAGCAGAAATGCCTTCTACTCCAGCTTCCGCCGCCAGCACGCCTCCTGCTGCGCCAACTGCTTTAGCCCAAGACACAGCAGCACCGAAGCCAGTTGAACCAGCACCATCTGTTGATTCGACGACCACAAAAACGCAGGAAAAACCTGCCTATCGTCTGCTCATTGGCGCCTTGGGTGCTCCTTCCTTGAGTGCTGTGCGGACAATTCAAACTGCGCGTATGGGCGGCGACCTAGGGTTGAGCCTAGAATATCGCCTGACAAACCGACTGCGTGTACGAGCTAGCTTGATTAGGAGTGTGAAGCGCTACAAAGCAGCCAGTGAATACTACACTGCCCCACCTAAGTGGGGTTGGCGCGCCGGCAATTACGAAGTCAACGGCAATTGCCGCATCACCGAAATACCCATTGACTTCCGCTACGATGTAGTTAGTCACCCCACACACAGCATTTTCTTTAGCGCCGGAATGAACTCGCTGCTGATGCGCAATGAGCGCTACAGCTACGATTACTACGTGAATGGCACGCCTCGAACCGCAGCAGTTCGTGTGGAAAACGGTGCCAACTTCGTGTTAAGCGTTGTTAATCTGTCTGCAGGTATCGAGCGACAGCTCAGCAATCATCTATCATTCCAGGCAGAACCTTTCGTGCAATTGCCTCTGGGCAACGTAGGCGCTGGCCAAGTACGGCTGAGCAGCGCCGGTCTTTTGTTCTCGATTAAATACGGTTTTCTGCCGTCTCACCGGGCTGTTGCCCCCTAGCCTATCTAGGCTCTTTCCTGCTTGCTTTTGCTGGTCTCGCTCGCGACGAGACCGTTCTTTCCGGTTGCCCTTTTCGCACCCGCTGGGCCCTGCGTGTGCTTTGAGGTAAGCCACATCCATCCTTTTTTCTTCCCACCAGCATTCTAAACCAGCAAAGCCATGTTCAAGTCGTACCATACCCGCGTCGTTTGGCGCTTTTCGTTCCTGCTGAGCGCCTTCCTACTCCTGCTGGCTGCCTGCAACAACGATGATGACCAGGAGCCGCAAGAGGTCTTCTCCGTAAAGCTTACCTCCAACGCCACCTTCGGTGATATTCTGACGGATGGTCAGGGCAATACGCTCTACTACTTCACCCGCGACGTGGCCGGCACCAGCGCGTGCAATGGCAACTGCGCGGCCGTGTGGCCCATCTTCTACGCAAACCCGACGGATATAAAGCTAGGTACTGGCCTCAAGGCTGAGGACTTTACCACCATCACGCGTGCCGACGGCAGCCTTCAAACCACCTACCGGGGCTGGCCGCTTTACTACTATGCGCCAGCCAATAGCGCCGGGCAGAACGTGCGCGAGAAGCCAGGTGAAACCCTTGGCGACCAGGTTGCCAACAAAACGTGGTTTGTGGTGAAGCCCGACTACACAGTGATGATTGCCACGGCATCGGTACTCGACAAGAGCACCAACCAGACCTCCACGCAAAACTTCTTGGTTGATCCGCAGGCGCGCACACTCTACATCTTCGACCGCGACAACCGCCTGCCCACCACCTTGCCCACCAACTGCACCGGTGGCTGCATCAATGCGTGGCCCGTGTTCTACACCGATAAACTCGTGCTGCCTTCGTCGCTCAAGGCCTCCGATTTCGGCGCTATCACCCGCACCGATGGCCCTAATGGCACGACGCGCCAGCATACTACTTATAAGGGCATCCCGATTTACTACTACACGCCCGATGGTACCACGCGTGGCAAGGTGGAAGGCCACGGCGTGAAAACCGGCCAAGATCCTTGGTACGTCGCCAATCCATAAACCATTGTATTCCGAGTCATACAAAAGTTTGAACGCTATGCGCCCTCTACTTTCTACTCTGTGGCTGCTGAGCCTAGCTTGGCTCAGTAGCTGCACCTACGACAACGCGGAAGACCTTGCGGCGGAGGAACCCACGCCGACTCCCACCTGCGACGTGCGCAGCGTGACATACACGGCATCCATCTCCCCGATTCTGGCGCAAAGCTGCCGGGGCTGCCACAATGCAGGCGCCCCCGCTGGCGGCATCAATCTGGTAGATTATGCTCAGGTAAAGCGCTACGCGGATAACGGGCGTCTCATTGGCTCCATTTCGCACGCTGCTGGCTTCCGTGCGATGCCCCTGAACGGTGCGAAACTGAGTGACTGTGATATTGCTCGCTTTCAAGCTTGGATCGATGCAGGTGCTCCCAACAACTAACCTAGCCTGACAAATCATGAAGTATTTGCTAGTTGCCTTGTCGTTGCTGGGGTGCAACCTCGCCAGCGCTCAAACCAAGTATTCAACCCGTACGGGCACGATCAGCTTCTTTTCGAGCACGCCCATGGAAGATATCGACGCTCGCAGCAGCCAAGTGGGGGCCGTGCTCGATATGAGTAGCGGACAGTTGGCCTTCACGGTACCTATGAAGAGCTTCCAGTTCAAGCGAAGCCTGATGCAGGAGCACTTCAACGAGAACTATGTGGAATCAGAGAAATTTCCGCGTGCAACGTTTGCCGGCCAAGTAGTCAACTTTCAATCGGTAGCCTTCAGCAAGCCGGGCACGCAGCAGGTGCAAGTGGAAGGTGACCTCACGATTCACGGCGTGAAGCGCCATGTCCGGGTGCCTGGCACGATAGAGTTAAAGGACAACCAACTGCTGGCCAAGTCCAAGTTCACCATCGCGCCGGCCGACTACGACATTGAGATTCCTGCCCTCGTGCGGGAACACATTGCCAAGACGGTAGAAGTGAGCGTGTCCTTATTGTGCAACCCGCCCACGGTGGCCCAACCCTAGCTTCTGCCTTATGAAACTACTTTTCTCTCGCAGTCGGGGGGGCTGGCTAGCAGCAGCGCTGCTTTTCCTTTCTGTTAGCGCCCACGCGCAGGATGATCTTCTGAAAACGCTGGAAGCGCAAGTCACAGATAGTGCCCGCGCCGAGTACGTGCAGGCCACGTTCAAGGGCACCCGTATCATCAACGGCCAGTCGGTGGAAACGCCAGGTGCCGGCACCATGGTGTTTCTGATTTCGCACCGCTTTGGTATGCTCAACAGCGGCGCCTACAACTTCTTCGGCCTCGACCAAGCCACTATTCGGCTAGGTCTGGAATACGGCATCAATGACCGACTCACGGTTGGCGTGGGGCGTAGCTCGCTGGAAAAAACGTATGATGGTTTCGTAAAATACCGTGCCTTGCGCCAAAGCACCGGTTCGCGGGCCATGCCCGTATCAGTTACGCTATTTGCCAGCTCGGCGCTTACCAGCCTCAAATTTCCGGACCAGGAGCGTCCTACTGACTCGCGGTTCGCTTACACGTACCAAGCCTTGATTGCGCGGAAGTTCAGCCCTTCGCTTTCCTTGCAGCTGATGCCCACGCTTGTGCACCGCAACTTTGTGGATACCCGCGCCGAGCAAAATGATGTGTACGCCCTAGGCATTGCCGGCCGGCAGAAGCTTACGAAGCGAGTGGCTCTCACCGCCGAGTACTACTATCTACTGCCCGGCGCTACGGCCGACCGCTTCCGCAACTCGCTCGCCGTTGGCTTCGACATCGAAACGGGCGGCCACGTATTTCAGCTGCACTTCACCAACAGCCAAGGCATGATCGAGAAGTTCTTTATTCCCCAAACGACTGGCCGCTGGCTCGACGGCGACATCTACTTCGGGTTTAACATCTCACGCGTCTTCACCCTAAAATCGAAGAACGACTAGCACCTAGCTTTTGCTTGCTGCTGAGGTCTATGATCTTCTCCGTTTGTCCATAAAAAAGCCTGACTGTTTCGGTCAGGCCTTTTTTGTATGTAAGAAGAACGTCGAGCCACGCTAGTCAATGCCCGGCGTTTCAAGCTTGTTACAATAGTTTAATAAGCGGTTATGCCTTCGGCTACCACTTCTTTCACCTCTGGCACCATACGCTTCAGCAGGTTCTCGATGCCCGACTTCAGCGTTACGGTAGCCGAGGGGCAGCCCGAGCACGAGCCTTGCAGGTTCACCGTCACGATGCCGTCTTGGTAGCTGCGGAAGGTGATGTTGCCACCGTCTTGCTCTACAGCGGGACGCACGTAGTTATCGAGCAGGTCGATAATTTTTTGGCTGGTCTGCTGATCCTGCTCCGAACTGTTGCCGGCAGCAGCTTCTTGGGCAGCTTTCTGCTCAGCAGCGGGGTCAACGGTGAAGATGGGGCCGCCAGCCTCCACATAGGACTTCAGGAAGGTGCGCAACTCTGGAATGAGGTGCGTCCACTGCAAGTCGGTAGTCTTGGTGATGGTTACAAAGTTGGCCGCAATAAACACCCGACCAACGTAGTCGAAGTTGAAGAGCTCCTGCGCAAGGGGCGAATTGGCCGCCGCCTCTACGTTCGGATAATCCACGCTTACCCCATCGCTAAGTAGCGTGGTGTTGAGCACGAACTTCATGGATTCGGGGTTTGGGCTAGCCTCGGCGTAAATAGACACCGGTGTGGCGGGGGAAATAGTATGTTCAGCCATCGTCAAAAAGACTTAAGAGACAAAATTAGGTACGATAAGCCTGGTTTCAGGATGCCGCAACTAGTAGCTAAACATCACAGCAGCCAAGAAGTTGCAAAGCTACACAACTCCCCCCTTTTTTGGTGTGCCAGGCTGTCCTAGGTTGCTACCTTATACTTCGTAATCTCCTACCGAAAAGCCAGGCATTAAATATAATTTTTACTTAATTATTATTAATATTTTAACAAAATATGTAACATTGTGCTAATGATCTACACACCTATTTCTCCCCTCTTTAGCATTTGCTGAAGAGGGGTTTTGCGTTTTTTACTCTATACCTGCTGTAGTAATTAGATTCTCCTGACAAGCTTTTTCGCGTTACCACGCTAGCTTAGGCACATCGGAATTGCGAATGGCTTAGCTCATCACAAACCACAAGGCTGCTTTTTACGCTAAAAGTGCTCTATACTTTTCTCGTTATTGCTTGCCGTGCTACGCCGTCTGACTACTTGTCTATTTCGTCCGATTGATATTGCCTGGCTCGTGGTGTTCCGTATTAGTGCGGGCTCATTATTGGCGCTCGAGCAAGCGGGCAGTCTAGCCCTAGGTTACAGTCGGGAATACACGGAGCCGCGCTTTCACTTTTCGTATCTTTTTACGCAATGGCTGCCAGTGCCACCGCCAGTGGGCATGTACGGCTTGCATCTGCTAGCTATTCTTGGCGGCATCGGAGTGGCGGCCGGGTGGCGCTACCGTGCTAGTGCGGCAGCGCTGTGGCTGGCGTACACGTGGCTGTTCTTGGTGGAGCAGACGCGCTACATCAACCACTTCTATCTCTATTGTCTCGTGGCAGGGTGGTTGTTCTTCATCCCCGCGCACCGGGCCGCTTCCGCCGATGTACGCACGGGTCGGGTCAGCTACTCAGCTCATTTACCGAATTGGACGCGCCTCGTCTTGCTCTTCCAACTCAGTGTAGTATACCTCTATGCAGGCCTAGCTAAGCTCAATACCGATTGGCTTACCAACTCACCTTTGGTGCTGTGGCTGCAAGCGAAAAGCACACGTCCTGTTGTAGGGCCTCTACTAGCACAGCCTTGGCTCCCACCCCTCATGAGCTACGCAGGTCTAGCTTTCGACCTGCTGGTAGTGCCGGCCTTGCTATGGCGCCGTACCCGCCCTTGGGCATTCGGAGCGGCAGCGTTTTTTCACCTCTCCAACGTCGTGATTTTTGGCTTGGGTACGTTCCCGTGGTTTTCGCTGCTCATGACGGTGTCCGTATTCTTTTCGCCGAGTTGGCCGCGGCACCTAGGTATCCGGCGCGTTCGACGGTGGTTTGAGCAGCTCCTACCGACAACTTCGGCGCAAGCTCACGTCACTCTCCCAAACCAACCAGGTCGTACCTACGCATTAGCAATCGTATTACTCAGCTACGCACTACTTCAACTGCTGGTACCGCTGCGCCACTTTCTTTACCCAGGCAGCGTGCACTGGACCGAAGAAGGACATCACTTTGCTTGGCACATGATGCTGCGCACCAAATCGGGTGGCGTGTCGTATCGGGTTCGGTGCCCCGACGGCCACGTTGAAGTGGTGCAGCCAGCGGCGTATCTTACCCCGCGCCAATGCCGCAAGCTGCTCGCCCAACCGGATGCGATTCTGCAATTTGCGCACTTCTTGGCCGCCGAATATGCACGACGCGGCATTGCACCGGTGGCAGTGTACGCTGACTCGTGGGTGCAACTAAACCACCGAGCGCCCCGCCCCTTAATTCGCCCTGACGTAGACCTAGCTGCTCAACCACGCAAGCTAGGGCACTACGCCTGGATTACGGACGAGAAATAAGGCCTTCTGCTTTCCGGTCAGAGTAGTTCAACAGGTCACACGAAGGCAGAAGCAGCGTTACGCTTTATTAGCCCGCGCGCGCAACAGCATATCCGCTAGTACCAGGTTGGTCATGGCATCGACGATGGGTACTGCGCGCGGCAATACACACGGATCGTGGCGGCCACGTCCGGCCAAGCTAATTTCCTCGCCTTGGTCGTTGATGGTGGCTTGCGGTTGCAGGATGGTTGCTACCGGCTTGAATGCCACCCGGAAGTAAATATCCTGGCCGTTGCTGATGCCACCCTGAATTCCACCTGAATGGTTAGTACGCGTGCGCACCGCGCCATTTTCGTCGGTATAGAAAGTATCGTTGTGTTCCGAGCCAAACAGCAGCGTTCCGGCGAAGCCCGAGCCGTACTCAAAACCCTTCACGGCATTGATGCTCAGCATGGCCTTTCCTAGCTCGGCGTGCAGCTTGTCAAATACTGGCTCTCCCAAACCAACCGGCACGCCTTGCACCACGCCCGTTACGAGGCCACCCACCGTGTCGTGCCGGTCGCGGGTTTGGCGAATGAGTTCGGCCATACGCTCGGCCGTTTCGGGATGTGGGCACCGCACGAGGTTGCTGTCAATCAGACCTAGGTCGAGCTGCTCATAGCCCACGGGCACGGCAATGGCGCCTACCTGCGACACATAGCTTTGGGCGCGTACGCCATACTGCGCAAGCAGCTTACCCGCTACTACACCGGCCGCTACCCGCGCCGCCGTTTCGCGGGCAGAGCTGCGGCCGCCGCCCCGGTAGTCGCGCCGACCGTATTTGACGTCGTACGTGTAGTCGGCGTGCGAGGGCCGGTACGCGTGCTCGATGTGGGAATAATCGTGGCTAGCTTGGTCTTTGTTGCGAATAAGCAAGCTGATGGGGGTACCGGTAGTCTCGTCACGGAATATCCCCGACAGTATTTCGACCTGATCGGCTTCCTTACGCGGCGTGGTGAGGTCCGACTGCCCCGGGCGGCGGCGGTCAAGCGCCACCTGAATTTCTTCTGTTGTAATAGGCAGCCCTGCCGGGCATCCGTCGATGATAACCCCAATCCCTACCCCATGTGACTCGCCGAAGGTGGTGATGCGCAACAGCGTACCGAAAGAACTAGACATCTTTTCAATTATCAGTTAACAGCTACCTTCTATTGGGCAACTGTACAAAAACGCAGTACTGGCAAAGGTAATATCAGTTACCGGTTACCAGTCATCTATTCTTGTAGCATGGATTTGTAGTTCGCGCTAGGCAATCAGCCAACTAGTAGCTGTCTTAGTTGGCCTTCCCTTTCTTTCCTAGCCACCACCCGAAGCTAGCTGCCCCAAGTAGAACTATTAGAATCAGGTTGGCGTAGCGGCGTACATCGCGGTACTCATCCAGGGGCTGTAAGGTAGCGTCAGCTGAGGCTAGTGCTTCAGCGTAGAAAGTATCATCGGGATGCAGCCCGAAAGAAGATGCCGTACGAATAGGTCCTTTTACATCTGGTTTTAGCTCAGAGCGTAAGGTATCGTAGTGGGCCGTCGTCGGATTAAATACAATGACCTGGAAGAGGCTGTCGCACGGTATTATACCCGCACGCTGGGCTACTAGCCGGTAGCGAAAATTTTTACGCCCACCCACACGTCCGTTTTGGCGGGTGAGCTCCTGCTCTATATCGGGGCCATAAACCTCTACATTGGGGCGTGCTACCAGCCCCGGCCCATTCATAGCTGCTAGGTTGCCCTCGCCTTCTACCGTAAAGCTGTACTTAAACGCCTGGCCGGTCCGGAAAACGGTACGGTCAATTGACTCGCGCAACCGATAATCACCCACCGCCACCTGGTCGCGGAGCGGGTGCGGCGGCAAGGGGCGCACGGCAATAAGGCGCACGTTGGTATGGTACGTTTTGTAGCCTTCCAAGCGATTATCCAGCCCTTCAGTTGGGTTCTTGGCGAGGCGATATTTTACCATCTGCAACGACACTTCCGGAAACATCAGCGGCGTAGTGTTGAGTGGGTAAAACATGGCCTCATAGAGCCGGTAGCGCAAGAAAGGCTTCCCTCCCATAGTTACGCTCTCCGGCAGAATTTCCTGCTCGTCAAAAGGCTCTTCCCACGCCGTGCGCTGGCGCAACTGCCGCAAGATGGCCGGTAGTTGCACTGGGAAGTTATGGAAATCCAGCAGGCCCTGGTCGGAAGGAGCTAGGTAGAAGTACAAACCCACGTGCACGCCCTCGCCTACGTACACCGAGGTCTTATCCGGAAGTAGCAGCAGAAAGGCATGGTCCTTTGGTTCCACATAATCTTGCGGTTTAGGCTTGCCGAAGAGCTGGTCTAAGGAACCCACACCTTGCAAAGGATTACTACCTGCCAAGGGCGTGGGTGCAGGCGCCTGTGGTCCTACCGTCAGCGTTGCCCCGGTTGAGCGCACCGTGAGGCCGTTGATGGTTATACTAAAGGGTTTCACCACGTACTCGCCTTCGTCGTAGGCTGCGTAGCGCTGCGTGATGGTTAGCTCAACGGACGTGCGCCCATTCACAATGCGTGTAGTAGTGGTGCTCGATTTGCCACTTTTCTTGAAGCCCTCCAAATCTGGAAAGTCTGAGTAGCGCTCTAGTGGAGCACCGCGCAACCGGAAGCTAATGGTGTAATAGTCGCTGAGTGCAAATGAGTTAGGGCCTAGTACAATGTCGGCTTCAGCCTTAGCAGGTACAGCCTGCGCCATCACGGACGAGACCGGCACTAATACCCAGGCTACACTCAAAAAAAATAAGAGGCGGGCGAAAAAAGGCATGCGAGGAATTTAGCCAGTACCAAAACTAGCGAAAAAGGGCTTGTAGGCTACGGAGGAGCTTTTTACCTAATGCTTCACAGCTCTTATTTACTGTCCAGCTTTGGAGCTATAATACAAAATATTGCTCTGCCGCAATCCGGTTATGAAGCACCACCGTAAATGCTGTCAAACCCGGAGAGATAATTGCCCTTGCAAACTAGCAAACGATTGCTGCTTTGTCGGAGCCTCGTTGCCTCTTTATTCCCTTTACCCATCTTCACTAAACGTAATTATCAAAAATGTCCAAAAATCCTCAAGCTACTAAGGAGGAAGCGGAATTCGCCAAACCGCTTCTCGTGCCGATCAAGCGCCGCTCATTTTTCATGTATGCGGGTGCTACGGCTGGGGCTACGGCCCTGTTACTATCGGGCTGCGACGATGATGACAACAATGGCAGCAGCGACCCTGCTATGGTGAACGTGGGTAGCGGCGACGTGGGCGTGCTGAACTATGCGTACGCGCTGGAGCAGTTAGAAGCCGCTTTCTATACCAAGCTGCGCGACGGAGCCTACTACAAAGGCCTTCCAGCAACTAGCGCCGAAAAGCAAATTCTGGATGACCTGTACTACCACGAGGTTATTCACCGGGAGTTCTTCAAAGCTGCCATCACGGCTGCCCCTGCTACCCCCATCAAGGACCTTACGCCTGACTTCAGCACCATCAACTTCGACAACAAGGCAAGTGTGCTAGGTACCGCTAAGGCATTTGAAGACCTAGGAGTAGCCGCTTACAATGGCGCCGGCAAGTACATCACCACGCCTTTGTACTTGGTTATTGCGGGCAAAATTGTATCTGTAGAAGCTCGTCACGCTGCTCTGATCCGTGATTTGGTAACAGAAGGATCCTTCGTTGACAGCGACGTGGTGAGCATCGCTACTGCTAGCATCGAAATATCGAAGGAGCCTTCTGCTGTAGCGATGACAGCTAACACCTATCTCGCGACAGGCTCTAAGCTTGACGTTTCCGGTATCAAATAGGCAGCGCTTCTAGCCTACCCTCCCCTTCAAATCTCATATTAGACATGAATATCTTCCAAATCCTCTCCGAGCTCGAAAAAGTAGACCCTGAGGTATACGAGCGTTTTGATTCGCGTCGCCGGGTGTTCAAACACATTTCTGGCTTAGGAAAGAACCTAGCTACTGCTGCTGTACCGTTGGCTTTCACGGCTATTTTCAACAAAGCGTACGGCCAGACTAGCGGCGCCCCTAGTGCAACAGATGTGCTAGCCTTCGCTTTGAAGTTAGAGTATCTGGAGTCTTACTTCTACAATGCTGGCCTTGGCGCACCAGGCGCTACAGCCACTGCGGCACAGACCACGTTCCGTAACCTGTTCAGCGCGACGAACCTATCTTCGCTGGACAAGATCCGCAACGACGAGGCCAACCACGTGAAAGCGCTGGTAGCAGCTCTGCCCGCCAACACCGTCCCAGTGCCTGCTACTAACATTTTCGATTTCACCGGTGGCAAAGGATCAAACACCGGCCCGTTTGTTGGCGTTTTCACAGCTCCTGCTGTGTTCCTTGCAGTAGCTCAGTCGCTGGAGGATACCGGTGTGCGGGCTTACAAAGGTGGAGCTCCTTACCTGATGAGTACAACCACCGCTGGCCGCACCATCCTAGAAACGGCACTGAACATTCACTCGGTAGAAGCGCGTCACGCCTCTCGCTTGCGCACTATGCGCCGGGCTGGAGCTAGCAACAACACGGCCTCTGCCGTGGCTCCTACGGCAGGCAACAACGAAAGTGACCGCAGCGCATCACCAAAGAGCTGGGTTTCCTTCAAAGATGGCGGCGGCGCTTCCCCCACGCAGACGGCTGGCATCTACGGTGCTGGTACGTCTCCCACGTACACGCCCGCAAGCATCACATTTCCTGCTGAAGACAACGTAACGCAGGGTGGTGTGAACCTACAAACGACATTAGCTAGCTTCAACTTCCCCGCTTCTGCCTTCAGCGAAGCTTTCGATGAGCCGCTGCCAGTACCCACAGTCCTGTCGATTGCTAGCACCTTCACCGTGACAGGCAACACCTTCTTCGGATAAGCATTTCCTTCTTATAATTTCCTGATTGCTAAAGGGCGACCCAGTGGGTCGCCCTTTTCTATTTGGGGTCAGTCTCCATTAGACTATGCTGCACGAAGCTCAACAATGGCTTGCTACGTTGCTAAGCCTCTTTTTACGCTTTACTTCTCGCTTGTAAGGTGATAGAGCATGCACGCGAACGTACATGATTTTAAGCTTCACTCTCACTGAGCCTAGGTATAGTGGCTTGCCTGTATGCGGGATTTACCCCTTATGTAGCTCAGTGAGGTGCATTTATGTCTTTAACCTGGACAGTTGTAATTTATCTCTAGGTTCAGGCCGACCAACATTGTCTAAACGCCGCCGTAAGTAGCCTTTACGAACTGTATCCGACTCGTCTTCGAGCATACCAGCATCAGCTTACTGTCGCCCTCTTGTCCTTCATACTTTTTCTAGCCACTCAAAACTTTTACCATGTCCAAAATGACCCAATCACCTGGGGACGAACTGGAAGTTAACAAGCCACTTTTTGTTCCTATCAAGCGCCGCTCCTTTTTCATGTATGCCGGCGCGACCGCTGGGGCGACCGCACTGCTGCTAGCAGGCTGCGACGACGACGACAATAACGAATCAGATATTGTAGATGTAGGCGCTGGCGATAAGGGCGTGCTCAACTACGCGTATGCACTCGAACAGCTTGAAGCCGCTTTTTATGCTCGAGTACTCACGGGTCAGTATTACGCTGGAGCCAGCACTGCCGAGAAGCAGATCTTCACCGACATAGCACTACACGAGAAAATCCACGCTGATTTCTTTAAGAGTGTGCTAGCAGGCGACGCTATCAAAGGCTTAACCCCTAATTTCTCCACTATCAATTTCGACGACCGCACGAGTGTACTAAACTCGGCCAAAGCGTTTGAAGACCTAGGTGTAGCTGCGTATAACGGCGCAGGCCGCTTCATTACAGCACCACTCTACCTAGTAATAGCAGGTAAGATCGTGTCGGTAGAAGCGCGTCACGCTGCCCTGATCCGCGACCTAATTACATTCAACTCCTTTGTGGGCGATGATGTAGTGGACTTTAGCCTAACGAGTCGTCAGGAAAAGTCAAAGTTGCCTGCTGAGGTATTGGCCACGGCCAACAACTTCCTAGCAGCCGGCTCTAAACTGAGCGCTAACAGCCTTGTGGCATAACCTGCTACTATTCTACCTATTCAACTTCTAGCTCGTCTTTCCACATGGATCTGTTTAAAATTCTTTCTGATATCGAAAAAGTAGACCCTGAAGTCTACGAGCGTTTCGACACCCGTCGGCGCGCGTTCAAATACATCTCGGGCATGGGTAAAGCGGTAACGGCCGCTACATTACCTGGCTTGCTGAGCACTATGTTCAACAAAGCCTACGGTCAGACCAGCACCTTAGCACCCGAAATTGTTGCGACACTGAACCTAGCGTTGCAACTGGAGTACCTGGAGCGCTACTATTATCAGCGCGGACTCGACACGCCCGGCCTCATTCCCTCTGCTGACGTGCCCGCTATTACCATCATCCGTGACGACGAAGTTGGCCACATTGCTGCTATTCGGGCGGTGCTAGGTACACAGGCGTTTGGCCCAGACCCTGGTGCCACTGCCTTCGATTACACCGCTGGTGGCAAAGTAAACCCGTTTGCTAATGCTGCTAACTTCTATGCCGTTAGCCAAGCATTCGTTGATACCGGTGTGCGGGCTTATAAAGGAGGCGCTGTTAACCTAATGGGCAACAAAGACATCCTGACTGCTGCATTGAACATTCACTCGGTAGAGGCGCGTCACTCATCGCACATCCGGTTGTTACGTCGCGGCGGCGTATCTGCTACCGCCGATGTAAACAATCTAGTAGCCAAGCCTAAGAGCTGGATTTCGGGCACAGATGGTGGTGGCTCTAACCCACCACTGACTACGCCTGTGTATGGCGCTGGCGTGAACCCACCACCTGCGGGCACTCCAACGGGTGTTACCTTCCCTGCTGAAGATAATACGACGCAAGGTGCCGTGAATGTACAGACTGGCACTACTTTCCCCACCATTCCAGGGGTTACATTGACAACAGCCCAGCAGCTAGCTGCCGCTACAGAGGCATTCGATGAGCCGCTGGACGCTACAACGGTGAAGACTATTGCTCGCAACTTCCGTTCAACGGTTGGTGCTACGCTGGGCTTGTTCAACTAATTGAATAAGGCACGTAACAATCAAGCAGGCTGTCTGTTAGGCAGCCTGTTTTTTTATTGAATTTTGTCTACCTTTCTTATAAACTTACGTATAACAGTCGTTCCACCCCCCTTTATATCTACCACCCACCCTGTAAAACTGTTTTTGAGATGTTGGAGTATGCGAAGACTATCCTTGTAAAAGTGAGCTTTGATAGGATTCTTTTTGAGAAAGAGTTACGCAAAGCTTTGCGCCAGCTGGTTCCAGACGAGCTTCGTCAATTTAAAGCCTGGTGCTATGAGCAATTTTCCAAAAGCTACCGGCGTATCCTTAATCGGGTGTTTGCCCAACTAGCTTAGCCCTACTTTACTACGAAAGAAAACGGCCGCAACTGATGTTGCGGCCGTTTTCTTTCGTAGCTATTTATCCATTGGTCTATCTTCTGTGTAAGCCAATAATCTTATTTCAAGCACTAGTAGTTTATTTCTAGACTTCGCGCTGCTTGGCAAGACGCCCTACTCTGCTTCTGTCACGAAGCGAATATTGCGGGTGAGCCCGGCATAGCCTGTGCGCTTCACTGCCGACTGTCGAAACAGTTCCGAGAACAACTCATGCGTGATTTCCTCCCAGTCGGCCCGACCTAGGTTCTTCAACTCTGGGTGCGGGCTAAACTGCGGCTCCTGGTGAGCTTTGGCAAACCGGTTCCAGGGGCACACATCTTGGCAGATGTCGCAGCCAAATACCCAGTTCCCCAGCTTGCCATTCACCTCCATTGGAATTTGGTCCTTCAACTCGATAGTAAAGTAGCTGATGCACTTGCTACCATCCACCACGTAAGGCTCCGAAATGGCATCAGTCGGGCAAGCATCCATGCACTTGGAGCAAGTGCCACAGTAGTCTTTGATGGGGCCATCGTATTCTAGCTCCACATCCAAGATCAATTCGGCAATAAAGAAAAAACTACCGGTACCGGGCCGGATAAGGTTTGAATTCTTGCCGACCCAGCCTAGGCCACTTTTCTTGGCCCACACCTTATCCATTACCGGCGCCGAATCGACGAACACGCGCCCGCCAACATCGCCTATTTCGGCTTGCATATCGGCTAGCAGGGTTTTCAGCTTGTCTTTGATGACAAAGTGATAGTCCTTACCGTAAGCATACTTGCTGATTTTTAGCGTATCGTCGGACTGCTGATCTTCCTCGGCGGGGTAGTAATTGAGCAAAAGTGAAACAACCGACTTCGCACCATCCACGAGCAAGCGCGGATCAAGGCGCTTATCGAAGTGGTTGGCCATATAAGCCATCCTACCGTGCATGTTGCGGTTCAGCCAGCTTTCGAGGCGAGGCGCTTCCTCTTCCAGAAACTCTGCCTTCGAGATACCGCAGTACATAAAGCCTAGCTCCGTCGCGCGGCGCTTAATAAAGGCAGTGTAGTGGGCGGTCGGCAGCATCTGATTTGGTAACTAAGCAAGCACAAAGTACGCTTGAAAAGTCCGAACGTCCTGGTGGCAGTAGGGCGTTCCAAAACCTAGGCAAGAATTGCTGGCCTAACCTGTCCTTAGTACGCAACCGAGTAACTTCAGCCTACCCAAAATAAAAGCGGCGGAAAGTAGAACCATCTACTTTCCGCCGCTTACACAATCGGCCAAAACGTATAGTCTTAGCTAAACAGCTCGCCAGTGGCTGTGTTGCCGCGCAGATGCTGAGGCATGATCTTACCTAGGTGCTCATAGGCGGCTTCCGTGGCTTCGCGGCCGCGTGAAGTACGCTTAAGATAGCCCTCTTGAATCAGGAATGGCTCGTACACTTCCTCGATAGTTTCGGCTTCTTCACCGCAAGCCGTGGCAATGGTGCTGATGCCTACCGGACCACCTTTGAACTTGTCGATGATAGTGGTCAGAATGCGCTTGTCCATGTCGTCGAGGCCGTGGTGGTCGACGTCGAGAGCGTTCAGGGCAAACTGTGCAATATCGACCGTGATGGTACCGGTGCCGCGGATCTGGGCAAAGTCTCGGGTACGGCGCAACAGGTTGTTCGCAATACGCGGCGTGCCACGTGAGCGACGCGCAATTTCAAAGGCAGCATCTTCATAAATCGGCGTGCCTAGGATTTCGGACGAACGCTGCACGATGTCGGTGAGCAGCTTCGAGTCGTAGTACTCTAGGCGGGCATTGATGCCGAAGCGTGCCCGTAGCGGCGAGGTCAGCAAACCGGAACGCGTGGTAGCGCCAATGAGCGTGAAAGGGCTTAAGTTGATTTGCACCGAGCGCGCATTCGGACCCGAATCGAGCATAATGTCGATGCGGTAATCCTCCATGGCCGAGTACAGATACTCCTCTACCACGGGATTCAGGCGGTGAATCTCATCGATGAACAGCACATCGTGCGGATCGAGGTTGGTCAGCAGACCAGCTAGGTCAGAAGGCTTGTCCAACACAGGGCCACTCGTCATCTTGATACCGGCACCTAGCTCGTTGGCAATGATGTGGGAGAGCGTGGTTTTACCGAGGCCGGGAGGCCCGTGCAACAGAACGTGGTCGAGGGCGTCGCCGCGCTGCTTAGCCGCAGCCACGAACACCTTCAAGTTATCTACAATTTTGGCCTGCCCCGCAAAGTCATCAAAGCTTAGCGGACGGAGCGCCTTGTCAATCTCCTTTTCGGAGGGATTCATGTGGTCGTCGCCGCCAGTCAGAAAAGGTTCGCGCATGAGTCTATATTCAGATAAGACGTTGGATAAAGGTAACGCTTTTGCTTAGGAAAAAGCTCCGCTTTTTTAGCAAAAATATCTAGCCAGCTTTATTCAATCAGCTTTTTACTAATTGATTTAGTATTTGCCTTTCGTGGGAGAGGAGAAACATACCATGTTCACTAAACCGTCATGCTGAGCTTGCCGAAGCATCTCGCACGCAATGCTAACTTTCGACGTCAGCAACGAAGCGAGCGAGATGCTTCGACAAGCTCAGCATGACAGCTCATTACATAACGTTCTACTACCTGCACGCGAGATGCTTCCTACCATCAGCAAGGCGTTCTGACGCTTTGTGCATAACATTTAAGGCTGTGCTCGCTCTTTGCGGCTTGATTTCCGACCTTTGCGGCCATGTTTTCCGCTAATAACCCAGAGGCTTCGCTCCGCAACCTACCTGCCGACGCCTATTCGCGCTTAGCGCCATGCTTGTCGTTGCTAGGAATGGCGTGCACGCATTTATTTAGTCATTCGGTTAGTTTGGTAGCTGAGCACGTCACGGCACTTACGGGTCTTGGTGCTGCCGCCGTAGCCGAACTCAACGCCATCGACTCGACGCCGGCCTTACAACGCGTGCTCACCGAACGACCGCTGCGGCTCTACGACTTTGTGGTGACAGGGCAGCTCTGCCTCGAAAGCCCGTTGGCTACGCCAGTGTTGGCATTTGTGCAACACCAAATGCAGATCGACGATGCTCAGCTGCGTGCCCTTGTGGAGTATTGCCAAGCCCTGAGCCAACAGCTACAGCAAGCGCTCGAACAACACTTGGTAGGGCCAAGCGGAGCCGCCGCCCTAGCCCCGCTGCACCGGCGGGCGCAGCAGCTCCGGACGGTATTCGAGCAGAACGCCGACACGCTTCGGCCGCAACGCCCGGCGGTGGTGAGCCTAGGTTTCGATGAAGGCCGCTTGCAGATGTTACGCTTGGCGCTGCTGCTAGTGCAGGAGCTACAGCATACGCAGTCTACGCACCCATTTATTCAAGCCTTGCCGCACCTCACTGCCTTGCCCGCCGCCACCGCCGAAACGCTGACGGAGCGCTTAGGAGCCGTTCACGCCAACGAGCGCCTCGCCCTGACCTTACCAGAGCTGGTTTTACTCTACCAGGCCATGCACGTGTGCGCCCTAGCCTTTGTTTCTGATGTGTTGGGCACCCTCGGTATGGAAGCTGCTTTCTCTCACGCGCAGGCCGATGCTACGCCTTCCGGTGGTAGCAGTCGGCAAGCTGTGGTAGCCCTGATTGTGGGCTTTACGCGGTGGGTAGAGCAAGAATTTGGACAAGAGCCCGCCGTACAAACGGCCCGCCAGGAAATAACGCACCTAGCCGAAACGCTGAGCTAGTCACCGCAATCCTCTTCTTATGTACAGTAAAGCGGAAGTTTCACAGCTGCGCCAAGCCTTTTGGACGACATTCGGCCAATACATGGCGCCCGTGCCCTCGGCCGAAGGCATGCCTACCAATTGGATCAACTACAAAACTGGCCTTAAGCACGTGTATTTTCGAATGCAAGCCGACGGCAAGCGTGCCACCATCGGTATCGAGCTTACCCACCCCGACGCGGGCATTCGGGCGCTGTTCTTCGAACAGTTTTTGGCGTTAAAAACCCTTCTGCACGAGACCCTCGGCGAAACTTGGCAGTGGGAGCCCGAAACTATCGACGCCAACGGGCAGCCGCTAGCCCGCATCTACAAAGCGCTGGAGCCCGTCAACCTGTTCAGCCGCGACGACTGGCCGCAGCTAATATCGTTCTTCAAGCCGCGCATGATAGCGCTAGATGAATTCTGGAGCAATGCCCAGTACGCCTTCGACGAGCTGCGGTAAGGGTTCCGCTACCTAGCACTTGGCCTCTTGCCAGAGCTAGGTAGCGAAAACCGCTATACGCTTTGCGGCTCGATGAGCTCCTTGATGGAATCGTGAAGCATGTGGTGGAGCTGGTTGTACTGGCCCTCGGTGAGCAGCTCTCGTAAGGCGTGCATCACAGCGGAAAAGGCTTTTTGCGCTTCGTCGTCGGAGGGAAAGTCGATGACGTTCGCGCGGTTATTATATGTGCGGATAAAATCCAGCCACTCCTGCCGCGTGCGAATGTTGATGGGTACGGGCCGAATTTTGAACCCATCGAAGTAGATTCCTTTCCAAATAATGGGCAGCTGCGAACCTAGGTGCACGGCCTCTTCGGCCGGAATTCGGTCGCGCAGGGCGTGCAGCACTGCCCGGAAAATACGGCCAGCTTGCTCCCGCTCCATTACGAGGTGCCGGGCTACTGTCTTCAACCAATTATTAGCATCGCGCTGGTAATCATCAAAATTGAGGGACATAACAAAGCTGATTAGGAGACAACAATCATGAAAGCACCTAGCGTGTCTTCTGCGCAATAAGCTGGCAGAACCCGCACGGTAGGCTAGGTCTCTACTTACCCTAGCCCGAGCGTTTAGGTTGTTATCAGATTTTGGCGTTCCCATTAATAGCCTGCGATTTATAGCTCACGCAACGCAGCTCAAGGCACCAGCGCAAACTTGCCCTCCAGCCGAATATCATTCGAAGCGCTACCGATCATCAGGTTAAAGTCGCCGGGCTCGGCTACCCACTCCAGCTGCTGGTTGTAGAAAGCTAGCTTTTCCTTGTTGATGCGGAAGGTGATGGTTTTGTTTTCGCCGGGCTTAAGCAGCACTTTTTGGAAGTCCTTCAACTCCTTTAAAGGCCGCGCGATAGAAGCCACCGGGTCACGCAGATAGAGCTGCACGACTTCCTCGCCCGCTACTTTGCCTGTGTTCGTTAAGGTGCACTGCACCTGAATTGTCTCGGCTGCGGTCAGGGTTGGCCGGCTGATTCTTAGGTCGGCATATTGGAAGGTGGTGTAGCTCAAGCCGTAGCCAAAGGCGTAGCGCGGCGTGTTCAGCTCGTCGATGTAAGCCGACTTGTACTTGATCTGGTCGGGCTTCGTGACGGGGCGGCCGGTGTTGTATTGCGTGTACGGAATCGGAATTTGCCCTACCGAGCGGGGAAAAGACGAGGGTAGCTTTCCGGCGGGGTTGTACTCACCGTAAAGCACATCAGCAAGGGCATTGCCGCCTTCCGAGCCTGGCCACCACGCGTACAGAATAGCATCGGCCGAGTCGGCAATGTCGTTGAAGATCAGCGGCCGACCAGCTAGCAGTACCACCACTACGGGTTTACCAGTTGCTTTCAGGGCTCTAAATAACTCCGCTTGCACGCCCGGCAACTGAATATCGGCGCGTGACTTGGCCTCGCCAGTCATGTCCCAAGTTTCGCCTACGGTCAGCACCACTACGTCGGCCTGACGAGCAGCCTCGACGGCGGCGGCAAAGCCCTGGCGCGAATCGCCCAATACGGAGCATCCTTTGGCGTAGACCACTTGCGTGTTCTTACCGGCTCTTTTCGCCAACCCTTCATAGATCGAGACGATTTCGGTGGTGTCGGCCTGCACCGTCCAGCCCCCATCTAGGTCGCGTTTGGATTGAGCCAGCGGGCCGATGAGCGCAATTTTGCGGAGCTGCTTGCTCAGCGGTAGCGTGCTCTTTTCATTCTTCAGCAGCACCATCGACTTTTGGGCCATCTGCCGGGCGGCCACTCGGTTTTGTGGATCGTTCAGCACCTTTTGCTCGCGCTTCGCATCCGAAAACTTGTATGGGTCATCGAACAGACCTAGCTCGAACTTCACGCGCAGAATCCGGCGTACTGCGTCGTCTACTTGCGCTACGGCTACCTTACCTTCTTTCACGAGCTGCGCGAGGTTTTGATGATAGGCGTCGCTTTCCATATCCATGTCGTTGCCAGCAACAAGAGCCTTCTGGGCGGCGTCTGACAAGTTTTGGGCGTAGCCCCACGGCACCATTTCCCGGATCGAACCCCAATCCGACACAACAAAGCCGGAGAACTTCCATTGGCCCTTCAGGATGTCGCGCTGCAAGTAGCTGTTGCCGGTCGCCGGAATGCCGTTCAACGTGTTGAACGAGTTCATAAAAGTGGCCGCACCGGCATCTACGGCGGCTTTGAAGGGCGGTAGGTACGTTTCCCAGAGCTGCTGCTGACTTAGGTCCACAGCATTATAGTCGCGGCCAGCTATGGCAGCGCCGTAAGCCGCGAAGTGTTTGGCGCAGGCCAGCACGGCGTCGGTGCCACCTAGCTTCTCTCCCTGAAAACCAAGTACCCGCGCCCTGGCAATCTGCGAACCTAGGTACGTGTCCTCCCCGGCGCCTTCCATCACGCGGCCCCAGCGCGGGTCGCGGCCCACGTCCACCATCGGCGCAAACGTCCAGTGAATGCCGGCCGCGGCAGCTTCCTTGGCCGCCACGTGCGCCCCCAGCCGAATAGCATCCATATCCCAAGAAGCTGCTTCGGCCAGCGGAACCGGAAAAACGGTCTTGTAACCGTGAATCACATCGAGGCTGAACAGTAGCGGAATCTTCAAGCGCGACTTCAGGGCCTCGGCTTGAATCTCGCGGGTATCCTTCACGCCTTTCACATTCAACATAGAGCCCACCTGCCCGCTGCGGATGCTGTTGAGCAGGTCATTCTTGCGGTTGCTCGCCGGACCGGTCAGCTCGCGGCCAGAGTATTGGTTTAACTGGCCAACTTTCTCTTCGAGCGTCATCTGTTGCAGCAGGGCCGTCACCTTCTGCTCAATGGTGGCAGAGCTAGGTTGCTGCTGGGCGAAAACAGAGCTACTGGCCGAGAGCAGCAGACAAGAAAGAAGTAGGCATTTAGGAGAAGGCAGGGGCATTTCTGATTGAGTTGTTGAAAGCAAAAAGGACGTCGTTCCGAGTTATGAGAGGAACGACGTCCTTTGATATTCTTACTGCAACGCCTCCACGATACCATCGTAGGCGGGCTTGCGCTGGTAGTTGTCATCGAAGGGCAAGGGCCAGTCGGAGCAGCTGCAAGAGCCTCGAATCCAGGTGTCAGCGTCGCCCACATTCCAAGTCGTGATGCCAAAGCGCTGGGCGGCGGGCAAGGCCTTGAATGCTTGCACGATGGCTTTGTACTTCGCCTTCTGAGCAGCGGCAATTGCGGGCGTAAACGCGAGACCGGCGGTCTTATCGGGGTTCATGGCAATGTCAAGCTCGGCGATGTGCACCTTCAGGCCCGTTTGGGCGGCGGTGTTGATGGCCGTAGCTAGGTTCGAGTCGGCGCGGTTGCTGTTAGTGTGCATTTGCAAGCCAATGCCGTGAATCGGGATGCCGCGGCTTTTGAGGCCATTCACTAGGTTCAGAATAGCGGTGCGCTTCGTCGGACCCCACTCGTGGCCGTAGTCATTATAGAAGAGCAGCGCGGCGGGGTCAGCCTCATGCGCGTACTGGAAGGCTCGGGCAATAAAGTCGGGACCTAGGTGCTGACGCCACACGCTGTTGCGCAGGGTGCCGTTATCCTCGAAGGCTTCGTTCACCACATCCCACGAGGCTACTTTGCCTTTGAAGTGCGTCACGACGGTTTGAATGTGGGTTTTCATCAAGTTTTCCCACGCCGCCGAATCGCCCTGAAAACCTGTTACCCAGCTCGGCAACGACTTATACCACACCAGCGTGTGGCCGTGCACCCGGGCATTGTGCTGCTGGGCGTACGTCACGATGTAGTCGGCGTCGCTCCAAGTGTAGGTCGTCTGGGCAGGATGCAAGGAGGCAAACTTCATGGCGTTTTCGGCTGTCAGACTGTTGTACTCGGTGGCTACCGTCTGCTCGTAGGCGGGCCGGGTTTTCAGCAAACTCACGTTTACTGCCGCCCCCATCGGAAACGGCGCGAGCTGCTTCAAGCCTGTCACAGCGGGCGTGGTCGGGCCGGGGTTATCCTCACCCGTTTGCTGATTGGGGATGCAGTACGTCAGCAGACCTAGGCTGAGCATGCTCAAGAAAAGTTGTGTTTTCATGCGCGGTGGGGTTTTGAGTAGCGCGGACTAGTCCGCGCTACTTGTTGTCGTACTTCTTCGCTTGCTGGCGGTAGTATTCTTGCAGCACATAGAAAGCCTTCTTCTTCTGGCCCGAGCTTGAAATCAAGCCCTTGCGGTTGAAGCCGTTCTGATACACCGGGTGCTGGCGGCGGGTGGCGCGGAAGTCGGTCAGGATCCAGGGTGTCATGCCGCGCAGGTTGCCGATGGTGCTCAGCATTTTGAGCTGGTTCTGGTACAAGGCTTCCTGGTATTCTTCGCTCCAGCGCGTTTCGGCGTCGCCATGGTAGCCGGCTAGGGCATCGCCCCCAAACTCGCTGATCACGACTGGCTTGTTGTACTTGATATTGAAGGTGTACTTCGTGATTTCGCTCGGCTTACCGCCCCAATACCAACCGGCGTACTCGTTGATGCTGGTCAGGTCGAGGTACTCGCCCAAAGGGTCATCCACGATGATGTTGTTTTCTTCGCGGTGCAGCTCCAGAGCAGCCGAAATCATGCGGGTATCGTCCAACTCACGAGCCTTTTTGGCTAGGCTACTCATGAACTTCAGGCGCGGCTCGCTCAGCGGCGTTTCGTTGCCTACCGACCACACCACAATGCCCGCCCGGTTTTTTCCCATCGAAATGAGGTCCGAAAGCTGCGTCTCGGCGTTTTGGTACGTAGCGGGGTTTTGCCACGAAATCGTCCAGTACACCGGCACCTCGGCCCACACCATTAGCCCTAGCTCGTCGGCGAGCTTCAGCATAGTTTCGTTGTGCGGATAGTGGGCCAGGCGCACGAAGTTGCAACCTAGCTCCTTGGCCCAGGTCAGCAGCATGCGCAAGTCGCCCTCGCCGCGGGCCCGACCCGGAATGAGCGGGTTTTCGTCGTGGATAGAAATGCCACGCAAAAAGGTCGGTTTGCCATTGAGCAACACGTCGGCGCCGCGGGTCTGAATCGTGCGGAAGCCGATGCGATCCTGCACGACATCGGAGCCGCTGGCGAGGCTCACGGCATATAGCTTCGGGTTCTGCGGCGACCAGTAGGAGAGCCTCTTCGCGGGGAAGCTGAAGCTAGCTTTTCCCTCGGCATCCGTCTTAAGCTGCTGACGGATTTTGGCTTCGGCAATGTCGAGCGTCACCGTTTGGCCAGCTTTGTTATTCCCACCGAGCTGCACGTAGCCAGTGAGCGTGTTTAGGTTGCCCTTCGCCAGCTGCACCTTGTAATCGGTGATGAAGGTTTCGGGCGTTTCGGCAATGAAAGCGTTGCGCGTGATGCCGCCGTAGTTCCACCAGTCGGTGTTGATGGTCGGTACCTCATCTTGGCGACGGGTGTTGTCAGCCTTCACCACCACGAAGTTGTCGCCGTTAGGGCTGAGCCGGTCCGTGATGTCGTACTGAATTGGCGTGAAGCCGCCCTTGTGCATACCTAGCTTCTTGCCATTCAAATAGATGTGCGACTCGTAGTTGATGGCTCCGAAGTATAGAAAGTAGCGCTTACCGGCCTTAGGCGTCAGATTGAAGCTCTTTTTGTACCAAATGGTGCCTTCGTAGTACAGCAGCTTGGGGTCCTGCGAGTTCCAGTCGCCGGGTACTTGCAACGTGGCCGAGTGGTCGAAGTCGTACTCGATTAGCTCCGGCTCCTGTTTGGAGCTAGGTTTCTGATTGTCGTAATAGCCGCCTTTACCCGATTTCGACTGGTCGAATGGTTCGCGGCGGTAGTCGTAGAAGCCGTTTTCGTAGGGGTCGATGATGTAGTTCCAGTTGCCATCGAGGCTGAGCATGCGCCGCGCCGGCATGTTCTGGATCAAGGTGGATTGCGCTTGTCCTGACTGGCTCGTGGCCAAGCCAAGGACTAGCAACACGGCCGTCAGGGCACGCCGTACAAGTTGGTTTTTCATGAAAGGTGTTGTGGTAGTAAGACAGCGTAATGCTAATCTTATTTCGGATTCGAAGCCTAGACCAATGGCCAGTTTAGCATACCCTCAACCTAGGTTTACAGCGCCTCCTAGTTGTACCCAGGATTTTGGGTCAGAATGGGGTTAGTCTGGATTTCCTGGATGGGCACGGGTTGCAGCAGCTGATACGCCTGAATCTGGATGGCTGCGCCGGTCGTGCCGTTGTTCGGCCGGATGTTGTAGCGGGCAAAAAAGGCATTCATCACGGGAATGGCACGGCCGGTGCGCACCAAGTCGAACCACCGCTGGCCTTCCATATTCAACTCCAAACGCCGCTCATTTTCTATAGCGAGCCGCAAGTCGGCTTGCGAGAGTGTAGTTGCCAGTGAGGGCACGCCGGCCCGCGTGCGCACCCGGTTGACGAATGGCACCGCCTGCGCCGTGGTTCCCTGTTCGTTCAGCGCCTCGGCGTACAGGAGCAGCACATCAGCGTAGCGCAGCACAATCCAGTCGTTTTCCGCATCGAGCGACGAGGTAGGCGTGTCAGCATATTTCTTCGTGTAATACACCGTTTGGCCACCTAGCGGCGTGCTACCGTAAGATGCCGCCGCACGCGTGTCGGCGGTTCCGCTGGCGGTGAAAGCAGCCACCAAGTCGGGATGAATGGTGTTGAACTGATCCGAAGTACCCACGTTGCCCACCAGCGCGGGCGTCACGGCGAAGTAGTTGGCAAACGGGCTGCCCACCCCTAGCCCGCCTTTGCTATAGCGCACCGCAAACAAAATCTCATTGTTCATCTCGTTTGTGATGGAGAAGACGTTGGCGTAGCTCGCTTGCAGGGCGTAGGTGTTGGCGTCAATCACCTGCTTTAGCACCGCAGCAGCTTCGGGGTATTTCTTCTGGGTGAGGTACACCTTGCCAAGCAGCCCCTGCGCCGCGCCCTTCGTAGCCCGACCTAGGTTGGCAGTGGTTTGGGTAACCGGCAGGTTGTCGGCAGCGAAGCGGAGGTCTTCCTCAATTTGGGCGTACACCTGTGCCGCGGCCGTGCGCCCAAACTGATAGGCATTGGGGATGGTGGCAATTTCGCTGGTCACCAGCGGCACATCACCCCAAATCTGAACGGCATTGAAGTAAGAAAGCGCCCGCACAAAACGCACTTCGGCGTAGTAGCGGTTACGGATCGCGGCGGTGAGCTTCACGGCAGGAGCCCGATTCAGCACCACGTTGCAGCGCGCAATCGTTCGGTACGTTACTGTCCACTGGCTTTGCAAGCGCAGGTTGGTGGAAGTGACGGTAAAGAAGTCGAACTCATTGATATTCTGACCCGATATAACGGAAGTACTGTTGTCGGAGGGCACTTCGGCAAACACGAAGAGGCCGTTGTTGGAACCGCTTTTGCCGTACACATCCTGCAGGCCAGCGTAGGCGGCCGTCACCCCGTTCAGGATGCTGAGCGAATCAGTGTAGCCTTCGGTGGTCGGAATGCGGGTGGGGTCATTCAGGTCGATAAACTCCTTGTTGCACGAGGTCGTGCTCAGCAGACCTAGGCCCAGCAGCCCAGCGACACCTAGTTTGGTGAAAAGTTTGGGGAAAGTCATCATGAGAGGCGGCGGGTTAAAAACCAATGTTCACTCCTAGGGTCAGCGTGCGGGCCATGGGGTACGAGCCCTGATCGACGCCGTAGGTCGGCTGGGTGGTATTGCCGTAGTTGTTGGCCTCGGGGTTATAGCCGAAGTACTTGGTGAACGTGTACAGATTCTGGATGCTGGTATACACGTCGGCGTTCTGCAACCCGATCTTCTGCACAAAACCCGTGGGGAGGTTGTAGCGCAGCGTCACGTTACGAATGCGCAAAAACGAAGCATCGAACACGAAGCGCGAGCTAAACTCCCGGATGGAAGGCGACGGGTTAGACGAGGCGCGGGGCTCCATACCGTTACCGGGCTCCTCGGGGGAGCGCCACCGATCCAGCACGTTGGTGCGCGGGTTGGCTTGGCCCGGGAAGTTGTTCACGTACCGGTCGCCGCCGTACAGAATATCATTACCCTGCGAGCCTTGCAGCGTGATAGCCAGCGACAACCGCTTATACCCGAAGGTGTTCAGCAAACCATAGGTGAAGTTGGGAAACGGGTTACCAATGACGCTAATATCCGCGGCGTTGATGATGCCGTCGCCGTTCTTATCGGCATACTTGATGTCGCCGGGTAAGGTGGTGCCGGTCGCAAACTTGGGGCTGTTGTCCACATCGTTCTGGTCACGGTACACGCCCACTTGCTCGTAGCCGTAGAACATGCCTAGCGGCTGCCCTGGCACCACCCGAATCGAGCTGGTGTAGCCAAACACGGCGTCGTATACCAGTTGGTCGTTCTGGCCGGCCAGCGCCATCACGCGGTTGCGGTTAAACGACATATTAGCCGACGTGCTCCAGGTAAAATCCTTGCCTTGGAAGTTCGACGTGTTCAGCTGAAACTCTAGGCCGCGGTTGCGCACCTCGCCCACATTCGCCAACGCCCGCGTCGAGAAGCCCAGCACCGCCGGAATGTTGCGATTCAGCAGCAGGTCGGTGGTATTGCGCTGGTAGGCCGCCACGGTCAGGTATACCCGGTCGCGGAACAAACCTAGGTCGAAGCCCGTGTCGAACTGGGTGTTGGTTTCCCACGTCAGATCCCGGATGGCCACGCCGTTGGGCGAGAAGCCGTACGCCCGGGTGCCCGTGTTGGCGCCAAACACGTAGTTGGCCGCCTGCTGGTAGCTCTGGTACGAGTAGTCACCAATGTTATTATTGCCGGTTACGCCGTAGCTGGCGCGCAGCTTCAGCTCACTCACACTCGGCAGGCGCTTAATAAAGTTCTCCTCCCCCACGCGCCACGCCAACGCCACCGACGGGAACGTAGCGTAGCGATTGTCGGGTCCAAAGCGTGAGGAGCCGTCGGTACGCAGCGCAGCCGTCAGAATGTAGCGTTCCTTGAAGGCATAGTCGACGCGGCCGAACAGGGAAGTCAGTGAGTTAGCGCTATAGCTAGCTTGCCCAAACAGCTGCCCGGCGGCGGTAGCGTACTCTACCGCCGTGTTGGTGTAAGTGCCGGTCTGGCCGAGTACAGTGCTGCCCTCGTTCGTGTTGTACTGCGAAGCGTAGCCCGCCAGCACAGTCACGTTATGATCCTTGGCGAAGGTACGGTTGTAGGTAGCCGTATTTTCCCACACCCAGTTGTAGTTGGTGCTGTTCACCTGCCGGGCGTCAATGTTGTTGAGCACGGGGTTCGAGAGGTTAGCACTCCGCGAGTTGTTGGTGGGAAGCGTGGCGGGCACGTAAATGCCGCGACGGTTGGCAATCAGCTCCGCCCCGAAATTGGTGCGCAGCATCAACCCTTTCACGGGTTCGTATTCCAGAAAGGTGGTGCCTAGCGCCCGCACCGAGCTGGTCCGGTCCTTATATAGGTCTAGGGGCGCCACTGGGTTCAGCAGGTCGCTGATGGTGATAGTGTTAGCAGGAAAAGCGTTGCTGATCAGGCCATAATCGCCATTGGGTAAGCGGGCGGGCACCACGGGTGGCAGAATCAGGGCCGTCGTCACGGCGGCCGTTTCGCCGCCGGGGCCGCCGCCCGAAATGTTGCCGCCGTTGTAGCTCCCCGACACGGGGCGCACGTCGGTGCGCGTGAAGGACGGCGCTAGGTTCAGACCGATCTTGAGCTTCTTGCTGAGCTGCGCATCGTAGTTGGCGCGCAACGAAAACCGCTCGAAGCCCGTGCCCTTCACAATTCCGCTTTGGTCAAAATACGACCCCGCAATGTAGAAGCGCGACTTATCCGAGCCTCCGGAGGCCGAGAGTTGATAGCGCTGCTGCACGCCCGTCTGGAAGATTTCGTCCTGCCAGTCGGTATCAGCTAGGGTATTGCGGTCGACTTGCAGCGGAGCCGGAATAACACGGTTGCCGTTGGTAAAAGCGTCCGTCAGGTAGTCTAGGTATTGGTTGCGGTTGAGCACGTCGATGCGCTTAGCCACTTGCTGAATACCGGTGTTGGCGTTGAAGTTGAAGCGCGTTTTGCCGGCTTGGCCGCGTTTGGTAGTCACAATCACGATGCCGTTGCCGCCGCGCGAACCGTAGATGGCGCACGCCGCCGCATCCTTCAGCACCTGAATGGATTGAATATCGAGGGGCGAAATCTGGTTGAAGTTATCCGCGCTGCCCAGCGGGTAGCCGTCCACCACGTAGAGCGGACTGTTGCCTGCCGAAATCGAACCTAGGCCCCGAATGCGAATCACCGCGCCCGCGCCGGGCTCGCCAGAAGGCTCCGTAATCTGCGCGCCCGCCACCTGACCTACCAGCGCCTCCGCCGGCGAGGCCACGGGCAGCAGCTCCACGTCCTTGGCTGATACGGTAGCAATAGAGGTCGTCAGCAGCTTTTTTTCCTGCACCCCGTAGCCGACTACCACTACTTCGTCCAGCGCTTTTGTGTCTTCGGCGAGCGTGACACTTATAGTACTAGTAGCTCCTGCGACTGGCACTTCTTTGCGCGTGTATCCTACGAAGCTGAATACCAAGACGCTATTTTCCGGTGCGTTGATGGAGAAGCTGCCGTCTGGTCCGGTGCCGGTGCCAATGGTGGTGCCTTTTACTACCACCGTTACGCCTGGCAGCCCCTCTCCTTTCGCATCCACCACCCGCCCCGATACGGGTACATCGGCGGTAGTTTTGCTGCTGCCAGGCTGACTGAGGATGATGCGATTATTGCGCACTTCATATTGAATTTTGCGCGGAGCAAGCAGTTCATCCAACACTTGCGTGAGTGGCTTTTCGGCTACTTGCAACGTCACACGGCGGTCGGAGCCGATGAGCGACGGGCTATACACGAAGCGCACGTTGAGCTGTTTTTCGAGCTGATTAAGTACCGACTCAATCGTTTGCGCCTCTGCTTTAAACGAAACTTTTCGCTCCAGTAGCACCTGCGAAAGCACCGGTCCGGGCGCGGCTACGCTAGCAGCGAGCGGAGTAGCTAGGGTTAAACTCAGCGCAACTAATCTGATGGGGTACCAGCGTCGAGAGAAAGGTACGCGGTTGTTCATAGGCCGAAATCGTTTGCAGTGGGAATAGAACAGGTTAGGGAAGAGCAATAAGAAACCTAGCACGCTCGCAAAAGCGTGTTATCGGATGGCAGATGGTTGGCTTCCTAGCAGCGGCTAGCTTGCCGTTGGGCGGGAGGCGGCGCTAGTAAAAGCTAGCTACCGGTGGATAATTGAACTAGGATTTAGCTGGCTGTTTGCAGCCCGTACTCTCAAAGATTATTTGCGCGTCATCCGCTCGTTTATAGCTCGCATTCAAGGCTTTGCAAAGAATATCAAGCTGTTCAAACAAGGGCTCATTCTCGAAAGCAATGGTAATGGTGCAGTCGCGGAGTTTGATGGGGTCGTACACGATGTTCACCCCGTATACCCTTTCCAAGGCGGCCAGCACCTCCGCCACGGGGCGCTTCTTGAAGTCGAGTGGCTGCGGCGTCAGCGGTGTCGGTTTTGCGACAAGCTCTTTGTCAAGTCGCTCATTCCTAGCTAGGTATACTGCCTGCTGATTGGGCAGAAGTACGACCCCTTTGAAGCTAGGTTGCGCGGGCGTGGCATCCAGCTGAGCGCCCTTGCGGGGCTGCACGGCTACGCGTCCTTCGCGCACGGCTACCCTGGCTTCTTGATTGGCATAAGCCGTTACCAGAAAACTCGTGCCTAGCACCGTCGTCAGAACCTTGTCGGTGTACACTAGAAATGGGCGGGACGGGTTTTTGGTCACCTTAAAGAAGGCTTGCCCTGTGAGATATACTTCGCGACGAGCACCAGCCAAGCCCTCCTTGTATTGCAAGCGGCTACCAGGGTACAACGTCACGCGGCTGCCGTCGTGAAGCGTGAGTTCTTGTTCACGTTCAAGGTTATTCACCTGCCGCACCCATTTCGCAGAAGCTAGGTCGGCCGCACGTTGGCTGCGCTGGAGCAGCCACCAACCCAGCCCGAGGCTAAGTACCAAGATGGCGGCGGCCGCCCACCGGCTCGCCTGCCCCTGCCAGAAAGAAAGTGGCCGCGACACGACCGGCATTTCCTGAACAGGTGCCACCAACTCTTCGTCGGCGGTGAGTTGCATGATGCGTTGCCACATGGCGGTCCGCACTTCTTCGTGCAGGCTGCGGTCGAGCACCAGGTTTTCTTCCTGCCCAAGCTGCTGGCTCCACTTTTCCACCAGCTGCCGCTCACCCGGTTGGCTATTGCCGTCGAGGTAGCGCTGGAGCAAGGCTTCAAATTCAGCTTGGGTCATCATACAGGAGACAGAAAGGCTTCTATAGAGGAAGACGCGCAACCGCTAGCAACCCCTAAACTCCTGGTAAACTTTTTTCAGACTTTCTTTTCTAAACCTAGCTTTCAGTCACCCAAACACTTTACGATCAATCAGTTGAATATCTAATAAAATAATTGATCAACGCACAAGTTTTATCAAACAAACAGGAACAACGCCGCTACCAGTGTGAAGTCGCGCAGGTAAACGCGCAGTAGCTTCAGAGATTTGGTAAGGTGATATTCCACTGCTTTAGACGACAGATTCAGCTTCAGCGCAATTTCTGCGACTGGCACGTGCTCCAACCGGCTCAGGCGAAAAATCTCGCGCGACTGCTCAGGCAATTGCAGCAAGGCTTTGGCAAATGCTTCCGACAGATCAGAAGCGGCCAGAACGTGTTCCGTTTCCTGACTCGCCTCACTTTGGTTACGGCGGCAGTAGTCGGCGTAAGCGGCGCGCACCTGATGGGCGCGTAAGTATCCAATAACCCGGCGGTTGATGGCGGCCAGCAGGTAGTACTCTAGCTGCTGAATAGCGTGCTCGGCCCGCTTGTGCCAGAGGGTAGCAAACAGATCCTGCACCAGCTCCTCGGCTATTTCCCGTGACTTCAACTTCCGGTAGGCCACCGCAAACACGCGGTACCAATAACGCTCATACAGCTCGGCGAAAGCAGTTCGGTCGTCGGCTACCAGCGCTTGGAGCAAGGCGTCGTCGGTCCAGGAGATATACGTTCGCGGGGGTAAAGAATTCACTGAGCGACTACGGTGCGGAATATTGAAAAGAGGAGCTTCTAGTAAATATACAAGCGCGTAGCTACAAACTATCAGCAAAAGGCTACGTGCTATTTACTGTATTTACCGACGACAAACGGGCAAAACCTACCTCGCCTAGGTTTGCTAGGTTGAGCAACAGAGCCCTGCAAAAAAGCACAAACCGCACTAGCATCGTTGCCAGTGCGGTTTGTGCAGTATAGTAACGCTAGGCCGCTGTTGCGCTATACCTAGCTTTCTGATGTGAGCTACCTGTTATTCGCCGGTAGAAGGATAGCTTACTCTTGGTTGCCGCTGCGGCTCCCTTTGTGGCCGCTCTCGCCATGGTCGCCGCGCGGCCCACTCGCCTGGTGCGACGATTGAGCGCTCGGTGTATTCAGATGCGGCTGCTTGCTCTGGCCACCGCCTTGAGTTCCAGTATCACTGGGGCTAGCAGTTTTGTCGCCAACGGCGCCGCCGGGTCCGTTGTTGTTGGAGCCAGAGCCCGTCACGACAGTAGCCACCCCATCGGAAGTACCGTCGTCGCCGGTGGTGCTAAAATCCTGGTTGCCATCCCCGTCGCGGGTGCGCTCATGGTGTGACCTAGGGTCGTTGCGGTCGGGCTGAATACGCGACTCAGGCGTCTCGTGGTAGTCTTGGTTGGCTTGTGCGCGGCGCTCCTGGCGGCGCGATTCTGCATTTTCGTGTTCCGGTTGCTGATCGTTGGTTGCCATAGCTCATGGGTGGTTGGTGGAGCTACTTTATACGGCAATCAGCCTATGCAAGCCAGTTTGAAACAGTACAGATTTTTGGGCTATGTAGCTGACAAACATACTGTTCAGCTTTCATAGCCTTCACAAATCCAGCTTACCTAGGCTGCGTTATGAAGTTGCACGCCGGCGGTTTGGAGCACTACCTGAAAGGGCACGCATTGGGCCGTCATGCAGCCGCTGCTCACCAGCGGGTCGGCGTTCATAACAGCTTCAGCCATCGCCGATGATTCGGCCTCGAATAGTACTAAGCCAAAATTGGCCTGCCCGCCCACTCCGGCGAGTTTGAGCAACTGGCCAACTTGCAGGCGTTGCAAATGCCGAAAATGAGCGGCTAAAATATCGGCTTCCGCCTGCGCGGCTTCTGGGCAAGAAAGGGTACCACCAACAGGCAGGAGTAAATAAGCGTAGAGTGACATGAGAGATTATACTAGATAGGATTCTGTTTTCTTAAGACCAGAGCTGCTGATCTAGGCCTATCAGAAACACAGGACATGCCACTATCCCAAAACATATAATTTTTACTATACAATGTAAGCAAGATACTATTCTGCCTGTTTTTCGTTGTTGATTGCACGCTCGATCCGCCCGCCCCAAATCAATATGAAACTTGGTAGATCCAATACTTGGAAAACTAGCTGTGGCTATTGGCGCTTCGCCTAGCTTCGTACGCCTACCTGCGCCACCAATAGTGTATTATTAGTCGAAGCTCCTGCTGTTATTCTCTTCATCTCAACTTCTCTCCTGCTTCATGCTAAAACTGCTTTCCGCAACCAGCCTGTTCTTGTTAATTGGTGCTTCTAGCTATGCTCAGAAAGCTTTTACTTCACAGTACGTTATGTTGGTACGTGAGCTAGATAACGAAGCCATATCTGGGCCGAAGCCTTCCTTAACGCTTATCGAGCCGAATGGCTCCTTTACAACCATAGAGTTGCCGAAGCTCGTCGTATCCAGCATTTCCAAGAAAGATCTCAGCGCCACACTCGCGCAAGGCCGGGCCGATTCAACTTCTACTCTGGTACGCCGCACGCGTTACCTCCGCAACTACATTTACCAAGCAGAAGTGAAAAAGCTTAACGAGCTAGGTACCCAGGGCTGGGTATTGGTTAACACGTTACAGGAAGGCAGCATTGTCCGGTACTTGCTGCGGAAGGAGACGCCGAGCCAGCAATAGAGCAAGTACTTACTTACTTACTTACTGCTGCTCACCCATGAGCAGCACTTCCATTTCCAGGTAGAGCCACTCGTCTTCCCACGCTTTGTGCGTGAGGCGCCCACCTAGCTTAAACCCAGCATCAAGCAGCCGGGCAACGGTTTCGTTGCGACCTTCGGGCAGGTAGCCTAGCCACATGGCGTTAGAGTCGGCGGTGTACACGCGCACGGCCCAGTCATCGTAGGTGCTATCGGCCTCGCGGGCTAACGTGAGGGCTTGACCCAGTTGTAGGTTTGGCTCGTAAGACTTCAAGCCCTCACGGTGCGAGGTGCCCGCTATCAGACATTCGAGTAGAACTAAAGAAGAGGCGGAAGGCGTGGCAGCCATAGCAATGTGTCTAAAAAAGCTAGGTTAGAAATCAGTGGCTAATATATACGATAGGTGGTGTGATTAGCGCGTTAATCGTGGTATGCTATCAATATCGCCTCCAGCTTACGCCATACCTTACCCTTTCGGCTATAGATGCACAGCTCTTCCCGGCCACCAGGCAACCCAATGTTGATAACAGCTTGTTTGTGATTTTCAGACAGCAGTGGACAGGATATCTTATATAAATCCCTGCTGCCGTATTGCTTTACCAAGGTATCTCGCACCCGATATTCTATAAAATCGGCTACTGGTAATTCTATATGCTTGCTTACACGTTTACGCAAAGCCGTAAGTGTATCAAATGCTATTATCTTCACTCCTTTTGAATGAAGTTTCGTTTGATCAAACTTAAACTTCATGGCGTCTGGCAGTTGCTGACGCATATAAGCTAGGTCAGCCAGTGATAAGTAGTTAAGCAGCGACGTTCTAATGAATTCATAGCTCCGATTTTCAATCTTTAGCGTCCGATACGAATCATAGCCTGGGTAGATGTGATCCAATACAAGCATAGTTGCAGCTATACTATCATTAGCTACACGTGGCTTGTGCTCTACATGTACCTGGCTTTTTGCTTGCTTTTGCAAGTAGTGAAGTAATTGCTGCCGATAATCGTCCAAAACTGACTCTGCCAGTTGATAAACCAACTTTTCGGGTATCCGCTGGCCCACACACGAACTACCATGCTTAAGGAGAAATACTAGCAAGCAAAGCAGATAAACCTTCATAGCCATTACATAAAATAAAGCGGCTGCTCCAACTAGGTAGAGCAGCCGCTTCAGTGGTACACAAATCTACTTAAACGCCTGAATACCCGTAATATCTGCACCCGTAATGAGCAGGTGGATATCGTGCGTGCCTTCGTAGGTGATGACCGATTCTAGGTTCATCATGTGGCGCATAATGGGGTACTCGCCGGTGATGCCCATCCCGCCGTGGATCTGGCGGGCTTCGCGGGCTACTTCTAGCGCCATGGCTACCGAGTTGCGCTTGGCCATGCTGATTTGGGCGCTGGTGGCTTTGCCTTCGTTTTTGAGGGTACCTAGGCGCCACGCCATCAGTTGAGCCTTTGTGATTTCGGTAATCATCTCGGCTAGCTTGCGCTGCTGAAGCTGGTAGCTGGCAATGGGCTTACCGAACTGTTCGCGCTGCAAGCTGTACTTCAGCGCCGATTCGTAGCAGTCGATGGCGGCACCGATAGCGCCCCAGGCAATACCGTAGCGCGCCGAGTCGAGGCAGGAAAGTGGACCGCGCAAGCCTTCTACGTTGGGTAGCACGTTCTCCTTGGGGATACGCACGTTGTCGAACACCAGCTCGCCGGTAATGCTGGCGCGCAGGCTCCACTTGTTGTGGATTTCGGGCGTGGTAAAGCCTTCCATGCCGCGCTCCACAATCACACCTTTGATGCGGCCTTCCTCGTTTTTGGCCCACACCACTGCCACTTGGCACTCGGGCGAATTTGAAATCCAAAGCTTGGCGCCGTTCAACAGGTAGTAGTCGCCTTTGTCTTCCAACTTGGTCACCATGCCGCTGGGGTTGGAGCCGTGGTCAGGTTCGGTAAGGCCAAAGCAGCCAAGCCATTCGCCAGAAGCTAGCTTAGGCAAGAACTTGCGGCGCTGCTCCTCCGAGCCGTATTGGTAGATCGGGAACATCACCAGCGAGCCTTGCACCGAAGCCGTGGAGCGCATACCAGAGTCACCGCGCTCGATTTCCTGCATGATGAGGCCATAGCTAATGTAGTCGAGGCCACCGCCGCCGTACTCCGTCGGGATGGTTGGACCAAAGGCCCCTACCTCCCCAAACTTGCGCACGATTTCCGAAGGGAAATGCGTCTCCTGCGCCCACCGCTCGATGTTCGGTGAAATCTCTTTCTTCACAAAATCGCGCATGCTCTGGCGGATGAGCTTATGCTCTTCGGTCAATAAACCATCGAGGTCGAAATAATCGGTGAAGCCGGCGGCGTTAGTCGAGCCGCGTTGCGCGCTGTGTGCTTTGGCGTTCGGAGAGAGAATATCGGCTTGGGAAGACATAGCAAAGTAGTTAGGGGTGGTTTTCAAAGATAGGAAGTTACCAGAGCTAGGTCGAACAGATCGAAATAAAAACGCCTGTCATCCTGACGCGGGAAGGACCTTACCACGTCAGAACGAAGTCGTAACAACGGTTCGTTCAAATGTGATAAGGTCCTTCCCGCGTCAGGATGACAGACGGGTTTAAACGTTGTTTTTCGAGCGTTAAAACTTCACACCGACGGAAGCCAGCACGTTGCGCGTAGCTTGCGGGAAATACCAGTTGAAGGTATCGAGGCCGCCGCTGGCACCTAGGTAGCTGTAGGTGTAGCCGTTAGCGACGTACTTGCGATTCAGCACGTTATTCACTAGCAGACCTAGCTCAATCTCCTTCACGAACGTGGGATGAATCGAGTAGCGCACCCGAAAATCCATTACCTGGTAGGGCATGATGCGGCGGCCATAGTTGGCCGAATTGTCGAGGTACTGGCGGCTAACGGTTTTGTAAAGCAGTGCCACACGCAAACCTTTCAGCGGCTGTCCTTCCAACGTGTGCGCCGAAACCACCGAGGGCGAGTACGAAATAGTAGAGGTGCGGGCCTCCGCTACTACAGGATTATAATCAGCATCATACGTTACGTCGCGGTAGCCTAGGATGCGGTTACGGCTCACCGTGATGGTACTGCTCAGGCTGATTTTGTCATTGGCCGAAGCAGAGCCTGTTAGCTCTAAGCCCGTGCGGTAGCTGCGTGCCACGTTGGTCCGCAGGGCCGTGCCTACGTCGTTGAGCTGGCCCGTGGCTACTAGCTGGTTGCGATAGTGCATGTAGAAGTAATTGGCCTCCAAACGCAACGCTGTGCGCTGACCTAGCAGGTTTGCATCAGACCTATTGAGGCGGTAACCGGCTTCGAAGTCGTTTAGGCGCTCGGCTTTGGCAGTTTGGTCGCCGGCGGGGCGGTCGGTAAAGTCGGCGCGGATGGGCTCACGCTGGCCCACGGCGAAGCTGGCGTAGAGCTGCTGCCCCTCGGCCAACGCATAGGTTGCACCGGCTTTGGGATTGAAGAACGTGTAGCGGGCGCGGGTCGTCACGTCGTTCTGGTCATCCTCGATGCCGTTGATGTTGTACGTGATGTGGCGCACCTGCACGTCGCCGTACACACCTAGCTTGGGCAGCACCTGCCACGTGGCGCGGGCGTAGGCGTTGTAGTCGGTTTTAGTAGCGTCGTTGAAGTAGTAGCGGTGGCGGATGTTGCCGTTAGAAGCGTACTGCGCCCAAATCACCTCGCCGTAGTGGTCGTTGTCGAAGCGGTTCCAAGCGCCGCCGAAGGTTGCTTGCAGCTTGTCGTTGTCGCGGGGTTGGTAGTTGAGCGCGAAGGTGCCACCGTAGAAGTAGTTATCGAGCCACTTGCGGTCAATGAGGTTGGTGCGCGTGATGGTGTCGCCGCCGATAACCACATTAGCTAGGTTATAAGCCGAAAAACGCCGATTCGTGCGGTAGTTTTCGTAGTAGCCGAAGCCCCGCGTAAGGTGCAGCGCGGCTCCAATATTCCAATTCTCTCCTAGCCCCTGCGAAAGGTGCAGTTGATAGTGATTCTGCTGGTAGTTATCGGTTTGGTTATCGTAGGTGTAGTAGCTGTAGCGCCGGCCTTCTTGCAGCACCCGCGCCGCGTCGGCCTCGCTCAACTCGCCGTTGTCGATGTAGTTCTGCAACAGCGCCCGGTTGCCGGTGATGGCAGGCTCGGGCACGCCGTTCCAGGCCTGATAGGTTTTCTCGCGGCCTGAGAAGGTGATAAACTTCAGCAGCGTGTTCTTGGCCTGATAGCCGGCTGAGAAATAGTAGGACTTTAGATCCGAGGAACCTCGGTTCATGTAGCCATCCGAAGCCACGCGCGACAAACGCCCATCGACCATGAAGTGCCCGCCGAGCAATCCCGTTCCGAACGACACGTTGTTGCGCCACGTGTTATAGGAGCCGTAGGTGTTCTGGGTTTCGGCGTAGGCCTCGCGGCGCACATCGAGGGTCGAGATATTGATGCTGGCGCCAAACGCCGCGCCGCCGTTCTGGCTGGTACCTACGCCGCGCTGCACTTGCAAGCTGTTCACCGACGAAGCTAGGTCGGGCAGGTTCACGAGGAAGGAACCGTGCGACTCGGGGTCGTTCAACGGCACCCCGTTGATGGTCATGTTGATGCCCGTGTTGCTCGTGCCTCGAATGCGAATATCCGTGTAGCCCACGCCCGCGCCGGCGTCGGAGTTTACCACCACCGATGGCGTTTGGTCGAGCAGGTAAGGTAGATCTTGGCCGAAGTTGCGCTTGGCTAGGTCTTGGCGGCTGAGGTTGGTGTAAGCGGTAGCGGTGCGCTCGTTGGCACGCGAGGCCGTCACGAGGGCTTCGCCGGTCAGCACCCCGCTTGGCTGTAGGCTGAGCGTGAGTTGTTGAGCCGTGGGCTGGCCTTCAATACGGCGGACAAGGGCTTGGTACCCGATGAAGGTGATACGCAGTTCGTGCGGGCCAGCGGGTACGCTAGGTACCGTAAAAGCCCCATTAGCATCCGCAGCTGTGGAAACGGGTGCGCCATCTAGCAGCACAGTAGCGCCCGGCAACGTGGCACCCGTACGAGCGTCTGTCACGGAGCCCGACACGGGTCCTTGTGCCCAAGTCGAAAGCGGTAGCGCCAGAAGCGCCGCGCCCGAAAGGAAGAAGTGTTTCAAGAAGAACTTGATAAGGTAGAACGAACCCAGCGCCAGGGGTCAGCGCAGCAGGCAGTTACGTTCGCGGATCGTTTGTTCCCTTCGCCGGCATTACCCGGATCAGGTTCAATGGGTATGATCTCAGCCCAACTGGTTTCATTACTGAAACAGTAGGCACCCCTAAACTTGTACTAGGCTGCAAAACTAGACCGCGCCGTTGCTAGTTCCAAACTGCGGTAACGGGTTCTTTATTTTCGTCTGAAAATCATCTACCTTAGGTATGAGAATAGGCGCCCGTTTTTTTGGTCGCAATCGAAAACAACTCCGCACTTTCTCCCGTTATCTTTCTACTGTCCGCGAGACCATCTTCCTACCGATTCGTCTTTATTTCGCCTGCCATGATCAGCTTAATCTACACGCTCGTGGTACTTGCCATTTTGGCCTACTTCATGGTGGTGCCGCGTCGTCGGTTCCAGCGCCCACCCTCGCCCGATAATGACGATGATGGAGGCGAACCACTCGACGGCGGCCTCCCGGACCTAGACCTCCCCCCCGGCATCAGCCGCCCCATCAACGATTGGGAGCCCGACTATAACCGGCGCCCCAAAACGCCGCACCCAAGCACGCCCCTGCTATCGTAGCACGATCCCCAAACGTCTCGAAGACGAGACAGGCCCTTTCTGTTATCCCTTCTTGCCCATTCAGCTAGGCTGACTGTGCGCAATATGGATAGCCGAAAGGGCCCTCGCTTTTGGGAAGTAATAAACGTAAACTACGGTAGTGCCTTCTGCATGCGTACGTAGGCAATAGGGCCTTTGTAGAACTCGGGGCCTTCTGGCAGCATACCGAACTTATAGTACAAACCGGTTGCTTCTTGGCGCGCATCACATGCAATAGTGCGGGCACCTTGTTGTGAAGCTTCTTGCATCACCCGCGTCAGCAATTCCGAGCCAATACCTAGGCGTTGGTAGCGAGGATCGACGGCGAACTTCCGAAACCGCGCAGCCTCGCCATTCACGAACAAGGAGATGACTCCTACTAACTGTTCTTCCTGAAAGGCACCGAAGTGTAAGCCTTCGTTGTCTTCCGCAATCTTGACGTAGTCAAGCGGCTTCTCGGGCCACAGCACCGAATGCCGCAGCCAGTACGTGTCCTCGGGCTGAATTGTGCGAATAGTAACGAGAGAAGGCATGCTACTAGGTGCTTAAAAATCCTGGCGGAAACGCGGACGAGTGCGTTGCTACTCCACCGTTATCGTGTATTCGGCCGTGAAGTTCTGCCTAGGAGCTAGGGTCAAGATGCCTTCCTTATCGGCTAGCTCGCCTGAGTCGCCCACGGAGCTAGCAATACCTTGCCACGGCTCGATGCAGACAAATTCGGCGCCGGGCCCTTTCGTCCAGAGACCTAGGTAGGGGAATCCATCGAAGCGCATGCTCACGGCGCGTTCCGAACCATATTTTCGCAGGGCTAGTTTTGAGAAATCAAACTTCTTCAGCACCAGCGCATCTTGAGCGAACAGCTCGTAGGTGAGCGGCAGCTCGGTGGCATTGGTCAGCGCGGGTTCGGTTTCGCCGTTGAGCAAGCCACCTTCCAGCAAGTAGCGCTCGAACGTTTCGGGTGCATCGAAGGCAAAGTAGTAGTCCTCGAACTGCTCGCCGGGCAGCAGTGGGCACCGAAAAGCTGGGTGCGCCCCGATGCTAAACAGCAGTTCCTCGCTGGCGGGATTCTGCACTTCCCAACCTACAGTAAGGGTGGTATCCTTCAGCCGATACGAAATGCGCAGCACAAAATCGAAGGGATACACAGCGCGGCTTTTTTCATCAGCGCGCAGCTCGAATATGAGCGTATCAGCGGTTTGCTGGGCTAGGGTAAACTCCTGGTCGCGGGCAAAGCCGTGTTGCGAGAGTTTGTACGACTGGCCCTTGTACTGGTACGTATCCTGCGGCAACCGCCCCACGATGGGAAACAGCACCGGCGCATGCCGCGCCCACACAGCGGGGTCAGCCTGCCACATGTATTCGAGGTTGCCGAGGTCTTTGCGGACAAAGCTGCTGAGCTCAGCGCCTTGGGTTTGCACCCCAACGCGGCATTGGTCGTTTTCGAGAGAGTAGGTCATGCGGTGAAAATAAGAAGGGAGCGGAAAGCTAGGTAATGCGCTACTGATTACGATGACGACGCAGAATCGGCGAGCAACTTATCCACCAACGCACAAGCCCGCGCCAGCCGCTGCTCCCCCGAACCACTGATTTCGGCAAAAGGAATACCTAGCTTTTGTAGCTCCTGCTGGTACAACGTGTAGAAATACTCCCGCATGTGCGGGTGTTCGCGCAAGGGGTCCGGCTCCCAAGGAAGGTCGATGTTGAGCAGCAAGGTTAGGTCGTGGTGCTGCTCGGCTAGCTTTTGCAGAATCCAGGCGGGACACTGGCCAAACGCGTGTTCCGCCCAGATCTTTATCACCAGCAAATCGGTATCGACGAATACCACGCGGTGGGCGCCAGCAGCGGTGGCTTCCTCGGCGGCGAGCTGGCCGCGGGCAATTTCTTCTAGGTCGGCTAAGGTGTAGTGGGGGCCGTGCTCGTCGAGGTACACGCGGGCGTACTCGGGTACCCACGTCGTGCCATAGTGCTCGGCTAGCTGCCGACTTAAGGTCGATTTGCCCGTTGACTCGGGGCCGGTGATGGCGACGCGTATCATCTTAGGAAACGGGCAGCGGCGCGCTGGTTATTGAATCAGCTTTGGCCTTCGCCTCGGCACGGCGCCACTCTAGGTAGCCATACGTAGCCAGCACCAAGTACACGGCGTACAAGCCACTGGTTGGGTATAGCTCTTTGTGCCACAGAATAGGCACGTACAAGGCATCGACGAGAATCCAGAGCCACCAGTTTTCCAAGCGCTTGCGCATCATCAGGTACTGGGCAGCTAGGCTAATGGCAGTGGTCAGACTATCCCAGTGCGGTAGCGAATCGTCGGTGTAGTGCTGGAGGTAGTAGCCAAAGCCGAAGGTAAATAACGCCACGCCTACCAGTAGTAGCACCCACTCGAAGGGCCGCGTGCGCGACACTTTCAGTTCGGTCTTGCGAGCGCCGCCATACAGCCATTCGTACCATCCGTACAGGCTCATCAGAATAAATAACACCTGCAAATTGCGGTCAGCGTATAGCCGTGCGCCATGGTACACAACAACATATAGCCCACAGCTAACAATAGCCACCGGAAAATTCCACAGCGACTCGCGGGCGGCGAGCCACACGCATGCTATACCGGTGAGCACTGCCACCCACTCGAGCGGTGTGCTGCCGGCAGCGGCAACCCAAAAATCATACAGCGACTGAAGCACAAGCGAAGAGTAAGCGCGTACAGGGGAAAAGTCAAAGCTAACGCGCGGTGGTTTATTTTTGCAGCTAGCTTTCCTTTTACCTCTTCCTCTAGCCTCTTGTTTATGCTCCCTGAACTCACGCCCGAAGCCCTTCACGCCCGGCTCCAACAGGGAGAAGCCATTCAGCTAATCGACGTGCGCGAGCCGGAGGAATACGCCTACTGTCGCATCGAAGGCAGCCAGCTTATCCCGTTAGGAGAAATTGCGCAGCGCGCCGAAGAAATTGACCCCGACCAGCCTACGGTGCTCATCTGCCACCACGGCGTGCGGTCCATGCAGGCCCTAGCCTACCTTCAGCACCGGCATGGCCTGACTAACCTGCTGAACCTACGCGGTGGCATTCATGCCTGGAGCCTGCGCGTCGACCCAACTGTGGCGGTGTATTAAGGAGTTGCTGACCTGGTGACTACCTAGGTACAATCAAGCAACTGTGTTAAGCGCACCCAGCATGTTGACAATGTTCTCGGTCGTATCGACTTCGCCGATGCGTGGGAAGATAACTTTCAGGCTATTTGCCTGCGCACTAGCTACCATATCCGTCATGGCATCTTGGGCAAACGTGATGTTGTAGCCACGCTCAAAGGCCGTCCGAGCTGTGCTTTCCACTCCGATGCTGGTGCTAATACCTGCTAACACAATACCTGTCACCTTGCGCTTCTTCAGTTCTTCATCAAAGCTAGGGTTGGAGAATGCGCCCCAGGTAGGCTTAGTGATACGAACGTCACTTGGCTCAGTATTAAGCATGGGAGCTAAAGCAAGCCATTCGGGCGTAATAGTAAGGTTTCCGCCTGGCCGTTTTGCCTCGGCACGTAGGTACTGCACTGCTTGAGTCGGATCTACGTTTACGAGAATAATAGGAAGCGCCGCTTGCCGAAAAGCGGCAATAAGCTTGTTCGCGTTTGCCAACACCGTATCAGTAGAATCTACGACAGGCAGTTGCAAGATGCCGTTTTGCAAATCAATCAAAACGAGCGCTGTGCTATGATCGAGGGCAGTTATCATCGGGTAAAAGGAAAGAAAAAGCTTACTTCTACAAGGCCACTTCAGGTGTAGCTTGGATAGGCAGCGGTGACGCTTGCTGTGCTAACTTCTCTCGGCGTAGCGCAAGCACGTGCAACAGTCCGATCAGCACGGCCATAATTCCTTCCGCCAACACGGTGTTTTGCACACCAATACGCTGCGACACTGCCCCTACCAGCAAGCTGCCCAGCGGTAGCAATCCTGCATAAGCCAGTACATACAAGCTCAGCACCCGGCCGCGCAAGGCCAGCGGCACGGTAGTTTGCAGGAGCGTGTTGCTGATGGTGAGCTGCGTTACCATTCCAAAAGCGCCAAACACGAGTGACAGCAAGGCTAGCACGTACCACGACATATGCGAGTACACCAGCAGTCCCACGCCCAGAATAAAGGTGTTCACGGCGAGTAGCTTTTTCAGGTTCGTACCCGGCTGGCGTGAGGCTAGAAAAAAGGCGCCGATAAAGGCACCTAGCCCTACTGCCCCCTCCAACATGCCGAACGTGGTGGCGTTGCCGTGAAAAATGTCCTTCGCATACACGGGCAGCAGCGTAGTAAAAGGCAGCACAAACAAGCTAATCAGCATTAGCATAACGATAATATGCCGCACGGCGGGCGTGGCAGCTACGTAGTGGAGGCCTTCTTGTAGCTCTTCCAGCATGCTCTTCGTGCGCGGCTTAGGCACGTACGCTGGCAGCTTCAGTGACAAAAGAGAGCCGATAACAGCCACAAAGCTTACGGCATTCAAGCCAAAACACGCTACGGCGCCTAGCTTTTCCAGCGCAAAGCCAGCAAAGGCCGGACCGAGCAATTGGGCCAGCGTTACCATGGCCGAATTTAGCGCCAGCGCATTGGGCAAATCCTGCTTGTCATCGACCAACTCCGGCACGAGCGATTGCCGCACGGGCACATCGAACGCATTGATGATGCCGAGCACCACGCTCAACGCCACGATTCCCCAAACGCCATTGGGCCGAAAAAAGACCAGCAGCGTGAGTAGCAGTGCCTGCACCATTGATAGTACCTGGGTTAGCAGCAGAACGCGGTAGCGCTGGTAACGGTCGGCCACGCCCCCACCTAGGAAGGAGAACATAGCCGCCGGAAAGAGCGTGGCAAACACGCTCACCCCTAGCATAAACTTGGAGTGTGTAAGCGAATATATTACCCAACTAACCGCCGTCTTCTGCATCCAGGTGCCCAGCAAGGAGAGGGACTGCCCGGCGAAGAATAAGCGGTAATTGCGGCTGCGAAAGGCGCGAAAAGTATCTGAGGTCATTCGTGGTATGGCTTAGTAGCCTGCCTGTGTCAAGCAGCTACCCTATAGATCAACTAGTTTTGTCAGGATGGGCATCGCTTGATGTAAGCTAGCTCGTTCCTGCGGTGAGCAGGCCTCTTGCAAGGCAACGTGCAGCCACTCATCTACCTCGAGCCGCACGTCCTGTAGCAAGGCACGCCCTTGTTCCGATAGCGCAACACCCACCTTGCGCTTGTCAATTCCCGATGGCTGCCGCGTGATGTATCCTAGCTCTGCTAGATGCTTCAAAATCTGTGACATGGCCTGGGTAGTTACTTTCTCCATCGCCGCTAGCTCGGTGGGGAGCAGTTGCTGATGTTGATCGAGTAGCTTGAGCACCGACCGCTCCGTGAGCGACATCTTGCCGTGCGTTGGTGATTGGCTGCGCAGCTTTTTAATCAGTCGGAATAGTACCGTGCGCAGCTCGACTGCCAGATATGCCGCTTCAGATTGATCACTCATTTCATAAAGTAATTTTATTAAGTAACTTAACAAAGTAACCTTTGAATAGTTGCAACAACCTAGCCCAAATGCTAGCACAGGTGGAGGCCTAGCTGCTGTCGTGTAATTTTGCACCCAAGACTCCGCTAAGGTGTCTGCCTCACTTGCCCAACGTCTGAGCGGCTAGCTGGCTCTCTTGCTAGCATCGCAACTCACTACCTTTCACTATGCTCCCCGACCTTCCCATCCGGGCCGCCATCCCAGAACTACTCGCCACGCTAGGCACCACCAACTGCGCAGTGCTGCAAGCGCCGCCGGGCGCGGGCAAAACCACAGTGGTACCGCTGGCGCTGCTGGAAGCCGACTGGATGCCCGCCAACGGCCGCATCATTGTGCTGGAGCCGCGCCGGTTAGCCGCGCGCGCCGCTGCCGCACGCATGGCTAGCCTGCTGGGTGAACCGGTGGGGCAAACCGTAGGCTACCGGGTGCGCTTGGAAAGCAAGATTTCTAGCAAGACTCGCATTGAAGTTGCCACGGAAGTTATCCTGACGCGCATGTTGCAGGACGATCCGGCGCTGGAGGGAGTAGCCGCCGTCCTCTTCGACGAATTTCACGAGCGAAGCCTGCAAGCCGACCTAGGCCTAGCCCTCGCGTTGGATGCGCAAGCAGTGTTGCGACCCGATTTGCGCCTGCTGATCATGAGTGCTACGCTAGAAGCCGAGCGACTAGGCGCCTGGCTGCAAGCGCCAATAGTACGCAGCGCCGGCTTGCAGCATCCCGTAGCTACCCACTACCTAGCTCCTGCCCGGATGGCTGCTGCCAGCAACCGCCCCCACGAGCGACTCTCTGCCCTGACGCCCACTACTGTGCGGGAAGCCTTGGCTCAACATGCCGGCGACGTCTTGGTGTTCCTGCCAGGCCTGGCCGACCAGCGCCGCACCGCCGAGCGCCTAGCGGGCTCTCTACCGAACACCGTTGATGTGCACGTGTTGCACGGCGAGCTCCCCGCCGAGCAACAGGATGCCGCGCTGCGACCTTCGCCAGCAGGTCGGCGCAAAGTGGTTTTGGCCACCAGCATCGCCGAAACCAGTTTGACCATCGAAGGCGTGCAGGTGGTGGTTGATGGCGGCTATGCCCGGGTGCCACACTTCGAGCCGCGCACGGGGTTAACTTCCCTAGAGACGGTACTAGTGAGCCAAGCCGCAGCCGACCAACGGCGGGGCCGTGCTGGCCGCCTAGGTCCCGGTACTTGCTACCGCCTCTGGACGGAGGCGGAACACGCGTTGCACCCTGCCCACCTTCCGCCCGAAATCCTCACCGCCGACCTGAGCGGACTGGCCTTGGAGCTAGCTCTCTGGGGTGTGCACGATGCCGCTAGCCTGCGTTGGCTCGATGCTCCACCGGCTGCATCCCTAGCCCAAGCGCGCGATTTGCTGGTGCGCCTCGGGGCTTTGCTCCCGACCGGCAAACCCACTGAGCATGGCCGCGCGCTGGCAGGCCTAGGTCTGGTGCCACGCTTGGGCCACTTGGTGGTGCGGGGCAAAGAAGCAGGGCACGGAGCTACGGCCTGCGCGCTCGCGGCGCTCCTCACCGAGCGTGACTTGCTGCGCTTGCCGGATGGCGCCACCACGCCGCCCGATTTGCGGTTGCGGTTAGAAGCCGTCGTCACGGGACGGGCCCCACTACCGGGCCTTACGCCTGACCAAGGAGCGCTGCACCGAGTGCGCGAAGCTGCCGCCGTGCTGCGCCACCGGGCGAATATCGGAAATACTGCCCCAGTGCCTGACGCGGCGGGTCTGCTCGCTGCACTTGCTTACCCCGACCGCTTGGCGCAGCGCGAAACACCGGAGCGCGTGCGGCTCGTGACGGGGCAACGCGCTATTCTGCCCGCCGAGTATTTTGGGCGCGATGATGTCTTTTTTGCCGTGGCTCACCTTGACGGCCCGCCCCATGCCCCGCGGGCTGCTCTGGCCGCTCCCATCGACCGCGCCGAGCTAGAAGAGCACTTCGCTAACCTTATCGAAACCAGTGAGGAAGTAACCTGGGATGCTACCGCCGGCCGGGTCGTCGCACGCCGCCGCCGTCGGTTCGGGGCGCTCAATTTGTCGGAAACCTCTCTCGCCAACCCTAACCCAGAAGCAGTGATGGCGGCGCTGCTGGAGGGGCTGCGGGTAGGTGGCCTGAGTAAGCTACCATGGACCGATGAGGCGCAGCAGCTGCGTATGCGGTTAGCTTTTGTGCACAACCTAGCTCCGGCCGAGTGGCCCGATGTAGCCGATGAGGCGCTGCTTGCTGCCCTAGAAGAGTGGCTCGGGCCTTACTTACGCGGCGTGAAGTCGCTGGCAGAAGTGAACCGGCTTGATTTACGCCAGGCGCTGCTCGTTTGGTTACCAGGCGGCTGGAGTCAGCAGCAAGAGCTCGACCGTTTGGCTCCAGCCCAGCTCGCCGTGCCCACCGGCTCGCGCATCACCCTCGACTACACCGACCCTACCGCCCCAGTATTGGCGGTGCGCTTGCAGGAGGTATTTGGCCTGCTTGATACGCCGGTGGTGGGCGGCGGGCGGGTGCCCCTCACCATGCAGTTGTTGTCACCGGGCTACCGACCGGTGCAGGTCACGCGGGATTTGCGCAGCTTCTGGGCTAATGGCTACTTCGAGGTCCGCAAAGACATGCGCGGCCGCTACCCCAAGCATTATTGGCCTGACAACCCCTTGGAAGCCGAACCCATGCGTGGCACCCGCAAGCAGAATGGGCTGAAGTAAGCTAGACGCTTGCCGGCGCCCATCTTTTGCAGGTACTTACCGTAAAGGCTAGCGGAACAAACCAAGCTGCTCCGCTTCCTCTCGCCTCTTCATGCCCGCATTTTCTCCGAACGTAGCCAAACGCTACCTAGCGCTAGCCACGCTGGCCTTTTCGCTCAGCACGGCAGCATACGGGCAAAACACCACCGAAGGGCGCATCAGCGACCGGAATAACAACGCGTGGCTAATGTTTTACAGTGATGCTCGTGTTAGCCAACGGTGGAGTATTCACACGGAGTTTCAGTACCGCCGCACCCATTTTCTGCGTGATCCGCAGCAGTACTTCTACCGGGCCGGACTAAATTATCACGCTTCCGACAAGCTCATGCTCACGGCTGGCTACGTGTACTTGCTCTCGTTGCCCTATGGTGACTACCCCGATTCGGGCCGGTCGCACGAACGCCGCTTCTACCAGCAGCTTCAGCTCGACGAAACGTATGGCAAGCTAGGGGTCATGCATCGGTTCCGGCAGGAGCAGCGCTGGCTCCGCGACGCTGGGGCCAACACGTATAAATTTTCGAACCGAAGCCGCTACCGCATTCAGCTCACGCTGCCCATCAAGGGCAAAGACGGCGACCCAAACACCGTGTATGTTACCACGTACGATGACATTTTCATCAACTACGGGCCGAACGTAAAGCAGAATATCTTCAACCAAAACCGTCTGTACGGCGCCCTAGGGTATCAATTTACACCTGCTACCTCGCTGGAGCTAGGCTACCTCTATCAAATTGTGCAGCACGACGACGGGCAGGTGTTCGAGTATAATCACACCCTGCAAGCCGGCCTCACCGTCAACCCAGATTTTCGCAAGAACAAGCCGTAACAGAACGCTTAAGTAGCGTGCGACGCAAATGATTTGTGCTAGGGTAGTGCCTGTTGAATAGATCCAACAACATGCAACGCCCAAGGAACAGACTAGCCAGGACCCTGCTCTAAATCAGTAGCGGCTGATCGGCCACGAGCCGAGCTGTAGTGCCGATGCAACCACCGGCTCAGACCTCCTAGCCCCGGAAACAGCACCCGCTCCGTGATATTCGCTTGGTCGAGCTTGTCGCGCACTTCCCACTTGAGGCTCGCCGGAATGATGATGCGGAAGAACAAGTCGGGTTGTGCTTCGAGCCAGTCGTGCAGGTTGTCTTCGGCTGTCGACATGAGCGAGAACAGCGCGTATTGGTGCACAATGCGCTCATCCAGCGAAGGCGGCTCCAGAAACAAAACGAACGGCTCAGGCTGCATTTGAGCTAGGTCGCGTAAGGTGGGGCATACAGGCTCCAGCAGTTCTGGCGTAAATACATTAGACCCTTCCTGGCGAATAGCTTCCCGGAGGGGGGCAGGCAGACTCTCCGCGGCTTTCACGTAGTTGAGCGCCCAAATCACGCCGTCTTGGTCATAGGCATCTAGGTCGTCGGTGGCGAAATGCAGGGCTACATAGGGCGAATACGTCCAGTCGAGCAAGCGCGTGGGCAAGCCGTGGTGCTGCGCCAGGGCCAGCCAATTCCAGACGGAGGTCTCAGAGTCGGGGGCGTGCCGGGCGTACTTGCGAAAGTTGCGCAGCAAGTGGTGCTCTAGCAAGGCGAAATCACCCCCCAAACGCACAAGACTGGTAGTCAGAGTATACGTATGCGAGCGAAGGCCCCGGTAGACGAACGGCGAGCGGTAGCGCCCGATGCGCCCGTCCCAGGTGTCGCGGAACAGCACGTGTTGTAGCTCTTCCCACGAGCGAACGTGAAGATCATTAATGCTCGAATACACGATAAAAGTTAGTTGGATTCGCCTCAAATACGATAAACCTGCTTGCGTAGACAAGCTGAACCTAGGTCAAAACCCAGTATTCATGATTCCTTCAAACGTGCCAGGGACGCCGCAAGACTTACTCTAGTTCGTAAGTCGCACCTAGCAGGCCCGTACACACAAACTGCCTACCGCTTTCAGCAGCAGGCAGTTTGTGTGTACGGACTTTTCCTACCTAGGGTGGGTCTATAGCGCAAACCAATCCTAACGAGTTGGCTTAGCCAAGTCTACTCTCCTGCTGGGAAGTCAGCTGCGTCGCCGATAGCGGCTACGCTCTCTAGTTCCTTCAGCAGGGTCGTGAACTTATCCCGCGCCCCTTTCACGGCGGCTTTGCCCAGCGGTAGGTGCAACGGCGGATTTTCTTGGTTCACTACGTCGTACATGGCTTGCGCGGCGCGCACCGGGTCGCCGGGCTGTTTGCCGCTGTAGCTCTGAATGCCTTTCAGGTTTTCGCCCACGGTGGTGCGATAATCCTCGATTTGCGTGTCGGCAAAAGTGGCAGAACGACCAGCCCAATCCGTGCGAAAACCGCTCGGCTCGATGTTGGTCACCTTGATACCTAGAGGAGCTACTTGCTGGGCAAGGCTTTCCCCAATGGCTTCTAGTGCAAACTTACTCGCGTTGTAAACCCCCACACCGGGGAAGGTTTTTAAACCGCCAATGCTCGTGATATTGAGCACATGACCGCTTTTCTGCTGACGCAAGTGGGGCAACACGGCCCGTAACACGTGTAATGGCCCGAAGACGTTTACGTCGAACTGACGCTGTACTTCTTCGGCTGGTATTTCTTCGATGCTGCCCATGGAGCCGTAGCCCGCGTTGTTCACCACCACATCGATGCGGCCAAATACGTTGATGGCCGTTTCTACGGCTTCTTTTACTTGTTGCTCATTCGTTACATCGGCTATTACGCCGTGGGCCCGGCCTTCTGCACTCTGCGAGAAAACCTCAGCTTGCTCGCCTTTGCGGAAAGTAGCTACTACTTGGTCCCCTTTATCGAGCACGAAGCTCGCCAGGGCTTCCCCAAAACCGGTGGAAGCGCCCGTGATAAACCATACTTTGGGAGATGTTGCCATGAACGTGGTACAAATACTTGATGAATAGAAGGCAGCCTAGCTTGCTGCTTTCATCTTGCTTCAACTCCAATACGTAGGGTCAGGTTTTCGGGCAGATGCGCTACCTAGGTGCTCTCCTATAAAAAGACCGCGAATTCGCCAAAAGGCAACCTCCGACACGCGAGGCTTTTACTTAAGCTTTTGCAATTAAATACCAGGCTTCTTGCATTGGCAACGCTTTCATAATGTGCAAGCCAAATTTTCGCCGTATCTTTGTCCGGCAATAAGAAGTACCTAAACTCTTGTTGCTATGGCCGACCAGCCCGCCAAAATTGCCTTCGAGGCGCTTACCTACGACGACGTTCTACTGCTACCTGCCTATTCGGAGGTACTGCCCCGCAACGCCGACACCAGCTCCCAGCTTACCCGCAACATCCGTATCAACCTGCCCTTTCTTTCGGCAGCGATGGATACCGTCACCGAATCAGAGCTGGCAATTGCCATGGCCCAAGAGGGTGGAATTGGTATCATCCACAAGAATATGAGCATCCGAGCGCAGGCCGAACAAGTTCGCCGCGTGAAGCGCTCAGAGAGCGGAATGATTCTGGAGCCCTTTACCTTGGAAGAACACGCTACCCTAGGCGACGCCAAGCAGCTCATGCGTGACAACAAGATTGGAGGTATTCCAATTGTTGACAACGAACGGCGCTTGAAGGGCATCCTAACCAACCGCGACCTGCGCTTCGAGAAGGATATGACCCGTCCTGTGTCGGAGGTGATGACCAAAGACAAGCTCGTGACGGCCGAAGCCGGTACGGAGCTAGCTATAGCCGAGGAGATTCTACAAGACTCCAAAGTAGAGAAGCTGCCTGTCGTTGACCCACAAGGCCGGCTAGTAGGATTGATTACCTATCGCGACATTCGCAAGCGTCGCCGCTCACCTAACGCTTGCAAAGACCAGTATGGCCGCCTGCGCGTAGGCGCGGCTGTTGGCGTTACCTCCGATTTGCTGGACCGTGTGGCCGCACTCGTGGAAGCGGGCGTAGATGTGGTCAGCGTTGATACGGCTCACGGCCACTCGAAAGGAGTGCTCGATGCGGTGCGCAATATCAAGACGGCTTTTCCCACCCTAGAAGTCATTGCTGGCAACGTAGCGACGGCCGAAGGCGCCCGTGCCCTCGCCGACGCCGGCGCCGACGCGGTGAAAGTGGGCGTGGGTCCTGGCTCTATCTGCACGACCCGCATCATTGCCGGCATTGGCGTGCCGCAACTCTCGGCGGTGCTGGAAGCAGCACGCGGTCTAGAAGGCACTGATGTTCCACTTATTGCCGACGGGGGTATTAAGTTCTCAGGTGATGCCGTGAAGGCGTTAGCTGGTGGAGCTTCCTCCGTGATGATTGGCTCTATGCTAGCCGGTACCGAAGAAGCGCCTGGCGAAGTGATTATCTACGAAGGCCGTAAGTACAAGAACTATCGCGGCATGGGCTCGGTAGAGGCTATGGAAGAAGGCTCTAAAGACCGCTACTTCCAGGATGCCGAAGATGACGTGAAGAAACTAGTACCCGAAGGCATCGTTGGGCGTGTACCGTTCAAAGGAGCTGTCAGCGAAATTCTTTACCAGCTAGCCGGTGGCTTGCGGGCAGGTATGGGCTACTGTGGAGCTGCTTCCATCGAGAAACTCCAGGAGGCGCGTATGGTACGCATCACGAATGCTGGCCTGCGCGAGAGCCATCCGCACGACGTACAGATTACACGGGAAGCACCAAACTACAGCAGCCGCTAAGCCAGTTTCCTGTCCGAAGCATGTCATAATCCTACTTTGCCGCATAGGCAAGTAGGATTATGTACTTTTTGAACATTCTCACGACTTTGGCTAGCTCAGTACAAACACTGAGCACTCAGCAGAAATACGTACTAGCTAGACTAGCATTTCTCGTTGCCTGTTTTGGTAAACCATTCAGAATAGCAGGAAAAAACCCGATATGTTAAATTATAGCTACTAAGAGTACTTTTTTACTTCTTGCTTATTCCTTCGGTTTACTAATCCGGTTGTAGCTGCTCTCAAGCAAATTTGCGCCGGAAACCTTATCTTGCCATTTCTTTATGCTTTATTGTCATTGACACTAAAAGCAATAAAACTGTACTTTACCTTACTTCATGACAATTCGCCAGAAGCTTGAAACGGCATTCCTGCCGTTAATGCTGCTGAGTTGGATGGTGTTGCTCGTTAGTACGCTGCTGCACGCAAGTCCGGCTGCTGCTAGCCGCTTTGGTATTCCACCCAATTGGGTAACGTTGACGGCTCAGGCAGTTTTTGTAGCTGCCGTTTTCGGCTATCAACGGGCGCAAGCAAACCTGCTGCGCGGTACTGATTTCGTTGGCTTACTACGCCGACTAGTCCTGGGGCCAGGGCTGTTAGCTACCATCTGCGTGGGACTGCACCTGCTAGAGCGAGTAGTACAATTTAAACATCCTGCCACCGACCGCACCTTCTTCGCTATTGTTTATACGGTCAACCTAGGCCTGTTCGTCATCTTCCTAGCGTTCACGAACTACGCATGGCGGTCATTGGTATTGTTTCGCGCCTCAGAGCGCTTGCAGCGCGAGTGGATCTGGTTTGAAGTTCTCCTCGGCATCACGCTGCTGTTCCGGCTACTTAGCTGGCAGTTCCCTTTGTATTTCACTTTGCCCGTCCTAGGAGCACTAGCCTTTTTCGGCGTGTACCTAAGCGGTAATCAGAAGTGGGTTGCCTACCTCAACCGCCGTCAGAAGCTGGAAGCCGTGATGCTGCAAGGCGCCATTCTGCTGAGCATGACCATCTTCGTGGCGTACTTCCTGCGCATCGAACAAGACCCTCGACTGGTAGGACCCGCCTCGCAGCACGCCTTCCTGGTACTCACGGTCTTCTTCGCTACGTTTTACGCCGTGATGGGCTTGCTAGTCACGTTGTTTAACCTGCCAACTGCCGGCGTCTTTGAACAGAAAAGGGAAGAAATCCTGAGTTTGCAACGCCTGACCCAGCTCATTCAGCGCGGGCAAACGGAGGAGGAAGTGTACGCCATGCTCTTCGACTCGGCGGTACAAACCGTGGAAGCTGATGCTGCTTGGCTCGATATACTCGATACAGAAGAAGATGCGCTTGTTACCTACCAGCGGCATAACATCGCAGAAGCCGATTCTGTAGCAATTCGCCGCCTGCTGGCCGACTATAACCTAGGTCAGATTGAGTACTTAAATAATGACCTGAACAACAGCAGCGGCTTTCGTGCGCTGGGACTAGAGTTTGAAGCATTAATCGTGATGCCCCTGCGCTCTACCAAACGCAACTACGGCACCCTTTACCTGCTCAAGCGTCAACGCCAGGGTTTCGACCGAGAGAACATGAGCATCCTGCAGACCTTCACCAGTCAGACGGTACTCAGCATCGAAAACCTGCAGTTGATGGCCCGCTCTATTCAGAACGAGCGGGTACAGGAAGAGTTGAAGATTGCCTCTTCCGTACAAGACAGCCTAATTCCGAAAAACCTGCCCACGGATAACTGGTTTGAAATCAGTTCGCATGCTTTAGCGGCCAAAGAAGTAGGTGGTGACTTCTACGACTTTCTGCACTTGCCGGGTCGTCGGCTAGCTATTCTGATCGGCGACGTTTCGGGCAAGGGCGTTACCGCGGCCTTCCACATGGCGCAGATGAAGGGCATTTTCCATGCCCTCATGCAGGAGAACCCACTGGCCCGCACAGAGCGCGAGAAGTTTCCGGTACCTAGCAAGTTCATGTCGCAGGCCAATACCGCGCTAGTTCACTGCCTGGAAAAGTCGTCTTTCATCACAGCCTCTCTCTACATCATTGACTATGAGCATGGCGGCTTCGTGTTTGCGCGCGCGGGGCATTGCCACACGCTTTACTACCATTCTATTAAAGAGGAGGTATCATACTTCCGCACGGCAGGCCTAGGTCTGGGCATTATCCGCAACGAGTCTTACGAGCGGCACATCAAGAACCAGTTTTACGACTACAACCCTGGTGATGTGATGGTAATCTATACGGACGGCATCGTGGAGGCGCGGGCGGCTGATCAGTCGGAGTACGGCGAGGAACGACTGAAACAAATGCTGGAGCGCACGTATTATCTGAGTGCCGACGAAATTAAAGCTCAGATACTGGAGGACTTAGCTGAATTCAGCCGCGGGCAGCCTATTCACGACGACCAAACGCTGCTCGTTATCAAGTTCCGCGCCTCTCAACCTGAACCTAGCATCTAACGTAGAGCACCCGTATGAAAGTGACTCAGCAAGCTTCCGATAACATTCTTACCCTCATTCTGGATGGAGAACTGGACGCTAGTTCTTCCGTGTTGCTCGACACGGAGCTAGCTAAGCCAGAGATCCTGAACTACCAGAAAGTTCTGATTGACTGCCAGCGCCTGAACTATATCTCCTCGGCTGGCTTGGGTGTGTTCATCTCACACCTGCAAAGCTTCCAGGATGCCGGCGTGAAGCTGGTATTCTTCAACATGCAGGAGAAAGTGCACAACGTGTTTGAAATCTTGGGGTTGGATGCACTCATGACCATTGTACCATCAGCGGCAGAAGCTACGGCTATCTGATCAGGAGCGAGTATCAAAAGGAATGAAAAACGCTATTAGAATCAGCTGTAGTCGACACAACCTAAAGGTCGTGCGCGATTTCGTTACGGCTTTTTTGAAAGCGTATCATCTCCCCGATGTGCTGCTCAACCAGCTGTTGGTGGCTGTAGATGAAGTGGTGGCCAACCTAATTATTCACGCCAACGCCGAAGATGAATCTCAGTTCTTAGATCTCGCCCTGGAGGTCGAAAACAACACCTTCTCCATTGAAATAGAGGACGGTAGCAAGCATTCGTACACGCCTTCTTCTTTTCGTGAGCCCGATTTGCACGAATATATTCGGCTTGGCAAAAAAGGTGGTGTGGGCATGGCACTCGTCAACCGCATCATGGACAAGGTTGAGTTTGAGAGTGCTAATAACCACAACGTCTGTCGCCTTTATAAGCGCATTACCTAGTGCCGCCTAGGTGCTGTCTTTCTAATTTCACTACCCTATTCGGGGCCTGCTTTGCCTAAAGCAGGCTCTTTCTTTTTGTGGGCTGACGTAACTTAGAGAAGCTTTACAATCCTATTCTGTACCCCAATCTTACAAGGCGTGGGAGAGCCAAGAAAAAATCCGTAAAATTGCAAGAGTCAGCCGGTCACGCCCTTTTCACAATTTCTATTACCGACTGCTCTTTCAGATTCTTATTTCTTGTATGCACAAACGCATCTTGTACGCTGGCTTTGCTGCCGGCGCGCTGCTGGCCGGGTGCCAGTCTACTAAACCGACTACTACCGCTAAACAGCCCGTACTTGAAACCCTAGGTACCCACGAAGTTCCTGCCTCAGAGTTTGCGTACGTCTACCGCAAGAACAATAGCTCGGCGCCCGAATTCGGCACCAAGCCGAGCGTGACGGAATACCTAGACCTGTACACCAACTTCAAGTTGAAAGTACTCGAAGCCGAGCAGCGTGGCCTCGATACGACGCAGGCGTTTAAGCAAGAGCTAACGGGCTATAAGCAACAGCTAGCCCAGCCTTATCTCACCGAGAAAAGCGTAACCGACCAGCTCGTACGGGAAGCTTACGACCGGATGAGCAAGGAAATCAGCGCTTCGCACATCCTGATACGAGTGGCTCCTGATGCCGACCCTAAGGATACGTTGGCTGCTTACCAGAAGGCCACGGCTCTGCGGCAGCGCGTAACTGGCGGCGAGGATTTCAATAAAATAGCGCAGGAATCTTCGGAAGACCCCTCAGCCCGCGAAAATGGTGGCAAGCTAGGGTACTTCACGGCTATGCAGATGGTGTATCCGTTTGAGTCGGCCGCGTACCGTACGCCCGTTGGGCAAGTTTCGCAGCCGGTGCGCACTCGTTTCGGCTACCACCTGATTAAAGTGAACGACGCTCGCCCGGCCCAGGGTGAAATCAAAGTAGCGCACTTGATGATTCGGGCGACACCAGGCCAACCCAAAGCGGACTCGCTAACGGCCAAGAAGAAAATCGACGAGCTTTATAGCCGTTTGCAGCGCAAAGAGGATTGGGAAAAGCTCGTGACTCAGTTCTCGGAAGATGCTGGCTCGGCGGCCAACGGTGGCGAGCTGCCGCCCTTCAGCACCGGCCGCATGATTCCTAGCTTCGAAGAGTCTGCGTTTAAGCTCCAAAAGCCCGGCGACATCTCGGCACCCGTGCAAACGCCCTATGGCTGGCACATTATCAAGCTGATCGAGAAGCAGCCCATCCCGACGTTTGCGGCCATGGAGCCTACACTGAAAAGCAAGGTAGCCAAAGACTCCCGCTCGGAGTTGAACCGCACAGCCTTCCTCAAGCGCATTCGCACCGAAAACCAATTTGCTGAGAACAAGGCCGGTAAAGATTATGTCTTTAGCAAAGCCGACACTTCTTTGGTAAGCGGACACTTCAAGTATGCCGCGCCCGCTGCTACAACGAAAGCGAGCAAAGGCCCAAGTGATAATTCGACGTTGTTCACCATCAAAGGCAAGCCGTACCTAGCAAAGGACTTCTTAACGTATGTGCAGCAAAACCAGCGTCCGCGCACTGGCTCAGAGCCGCGCTACGCCATGCAGCTGCTTTATGATCAGTATGTAGACCAAAGCCTGACCGACTACGAAAAGGCTAACCTCGAGGATAAGCACGAGGACTACCGCATGCTGGTGAAAGAATATCGCGACGGTATTCTGCTTTTCCAGCTGATGGACGAAAAGGTATGGTCGAAAGCCATTGAGGACACGACTGGCCTGGAGAAGTTCTTTGCCGAAAACCAAAGCAAGTATCAGTGGGAACCTCGCGTACATGGCACCGTCATCAGCGCAGCTAGCCCCGAGCTGCTCACCAAAGCCCAGCAGCAGATGAAGGTTGGGGTGTATGCAGTGAAAGACAACCCGCTAGCTGCACTGCAGTTCAAGGGCAACACTACCGACCTGCTCCCAGCTAGCCAACTCGCCCTCGACCGCCTCGCTACGCAGCTCGCAACGGATACTACCTTGCTCTTGAACACGGCTAGCTTGCTGAAGCCACGCAAAGGAGAAAGCGCGGCGCTCGCTAAACGCCGTTCGACTAGCGTACTCAATTATCTGAAGCAGAAAGGTGTCACTACCGAGAGCTTCTACACGCCCAAAGGCGCTACTGCTTCGCAGGCCGTTCTGTTTAGCACCAACCCGGCTATGCTGGAAGCTAGCCTGAACGAGCAGAATTCGCTGGCTGTGCAGATCATGCAGCGCAACTTCCAGAAAGGCGATAACAAGGTAGTCGACGAGCTAATGAGCAAAGGCCCTGGCACCTACAACGTGCAGAAAGATGGCCGCTACTATGCTGTTACTATTGACAAGGCGTTGCCAGCCGGCCCGAAGACGCTGTCTGAGGCACGTGGACAGGCTACTTCTGATTACCAGAACTACTTAGAAAAGCAGTGGGTAGCCCAGCTTCGGGAAAAGTACCCGGTGAAGATCAACCAGCCTGAAGTAGACAAACTGATAACCAAATAAGCAGCTGCTTCAACTCTTTCAAACGCCCTGGCAAACCACCCAGGGCGTTTTATTTTCTACCGCGCAAGGCAACCTAGGTGGTATAAGCACAGCCAGCTAGGTTGTTTTGGCGGCACATGCAACTTCCCCTTGCTCCAGCGGCTCTTATGCAAAAGCCACGATCAAAGTGGCTTTTTGCCGGAGAAAGGATTTATGTTGAAATTTACCGGCTGCTTTATGCGTTTATAAAGCAGCCTAGTTCACAGGGCGAGCTAGCTCCTGGTGAATGTTACTACTTGATTCCATGACTTATTTTTCTCGTACGCCGGTTCGTGGGGCGCTGCTGAGCGTCGTCTTACTGGTTAGCACAACCGTTGCTAGCTTTGCACAGCTGGGAATAGGCCGGCCTGTAGGCCGCAAGATGGTTGACGCCATCATCGTGAAGCTCGACAATCAGATCGTGCTTCAATCAGACCTGGATGCCGCTTACGCCCAAGAAACAGCCCGCGCTGAAGGCAAACCATTACCTCCCAATTTGCGCTGCCAGCTTCTGCAGAGCATCGTAATGAGCAAGCTGATGTTAGCCAAAGCGGAGACTGACTCTGTGACGGTAACGGATGAGAAAGTGAACGGCGAGCTGAGTCGTCGGATGGCTTACTTCGTGCAACAGATTGGCTCGGAGAAGAAGCTGGAAGAATTCTACAACAAGCCGCTCAAACAACTTAAAGAAGATCTGCGGAGCCAAGTAAAGGACCAGCTCGTGCAGCAAGAAATGCAGGAGAAGATTGCTGGCAAAGTAACGGTAACACCGCGCGAAGTACGCCAGTACTTTAACCGTATTCCGAAAGACAGCTTGCCTTACTTCTCCACCGAAGTGGAAGTAGGTCAGATTGTGAAGCTAGCGCAAGTAAACCCCGTCGCCAAGCAAGCTACCGTTGCGAAGCTCAACGACCTGCGCGCCCGTATTCAGGCTGGCGAAAGCTTCGAGACACTGGCGAAGCAGTTCTCACAAGACCCTGGTTCGGCTGCCGAAGGAGGTTACATCGGGTTCTTCACGCGCAAAGACCTAGCTCCCGAATATTCGGCGGCCGCTCTGCGCCTAGAACCTGGTCAGATGTCACCTATTGTAGAGTCGCAGTTTGGCTTTCACTTGATTCAGCTCATTGAGCGCAAAGGCGAATCGTTTAGCACTCGTCACATCCTGATCAAGCCAGAGACGGGCGGTAACGACGTTAACGAAGCTGCGTCGCAGCTCACCAAGCTTCGCACCCGCATTCTGGCTGATAGCATCAGCTTTGCGAAAGCCGCCAAAGATATTTCCGATGATAAGGTTTCGGGCGCTAGCGGTGGCTTGCTCTCCAACCGTCAGGATGGAGGCACTTACTTGCCGCTCGATAAGCTAGACCCTGCTATCTTCTTCACCATCGATACCATGAAGGTAGGCCACATTACGCCCCCTCTCCCTTATCGTACCGATGATGGCAAGGATGCTATGCGTATTATTTGGCTGAAGTCGAATACGCCGCCGCACCAGGCTAACTTGAAAGATGACTATCAAAAGATTTCGCAGGCAGCCCTAAACGAAAAGAAAAATAAGGCGCTGGACGAATGGTTTAAACAAAACCGGGGTAGCGTGTTTATTGAGGTAGATCCTCAGTACACCGATTGCAAGGTACTTGCGCCAACTACTCTCTAAAAATCAGTACAGAAGCTAGGAGTTAGAAGTCGGGAGTTAGTAGTATTGCTCTGCTGCTCACTTCTACTCCTAGCTTTTTGCTTATAGCCCTCTTACATGCGTACATTCTCTTCCGACAAAGAAGCCGCCGATGCGCTGGCTGCCTCCTACCAAACGCTGCGGCAGGAAATTGGTAAGGTAATCATCGGACAAGATGAAGTCGTGCGGCTGGTCTTAACGGCCGTTTTTTCTCAAGGCCACTGCCTATTGGTAGGAGTACCAGGCCTCGCCAAGACGCTCCTGATCCAGACGATTGCCGACTCGCTCGATTTGTCGTTCAACCGCATCCAATTCACGCCCGATCTGATGCCTTCGGATATCGTAGGCTCGGAGACGCTGACGCAGGAGCGTAACTTCCAGTTTGTGCACGGTCCGGTGTTCGCCAACATTGTGTTAGCAGACGAAATTAACCGCACCCCGCCCAAAACCCAGGCAGCCCTCTTGGAAAGCATGCAGGAGTACTCGGTAACGGTGGCCGGTAAGCGCTACGCTTTAGATCGTCCGTTCTTCGTGCTAGCTACCCAAAACCCTATCGAGCAGGAAGGAACGTATCCACTACCGGAGGCGCAGCTCGACCGTTTCATGTTCAATATCGAGCTAGGTTACCCAAGCTACGAGGCGGAGTTGCAAATCGTGAAGAATACTACTACGGATAAAAAGCCTAGTGTAAGCAAAGTACTTCACGCACCTGATATTCAAGCGTACCAGCACTTGGTGCGGCGCGTACCAGTAGCTGACAACGTAATAGAGTACGCCGTGAACCTGGTGCATAAAACGCGGCCCAATACGGAGCGTGCTCCCGCTCGTATCAGCCAACTGCTCGAGTGGGGCGCGGGTCCGCGAGCCTCGCAGCACCTAATTGTAGGCGCAAAATGCAATGCTTTGCTCAACGGCAAGTACTCACCCGATATCGAGGATGTGCGTGCTATAGCGTTGCCTATCCTGCGCCACCGCATTGTGCGCAACTTCAAAGCCGAAGCCGAAGGCATCACCGTCGAGCAGATCATTAAAGAGCTCCTCTAATCATTTAGCGTCTACTGGGTCGCTCCAAAGCCAGGTTCTTGGCTTTGTTGATGCTTCTTGGCTAGATATTAAGTGATAGATTGCTGAACAATTGATAAACGATAACTAGTAATTGATTACCTGAAAAGATGGAAGTTCCGGGCTACTATCAGCAGTTTGAGCGCAACGTGGAAATCTTGCTGGAAGCGTTGCAAGCAGGGCTCGACTTACGCACAACCGCGTTGCAGACCTCACTACCGTTGGAAGTCTATGTGCTTTGTGAAGTTCTCAACCAAGGCGGTGAACATTTCCGGTTAGCTACACAGGGCCTTGAGCGGCTAGCCGAGTTCCACCAGCAGTACTTGCAGCATGAGTCGCAAACTGAAGCCGTCATGCGCCGCATTTTGGAGGATAAAAAAGCCTTCATGCGAACCCCTGAAGGGCGGGTGCTAACGAAAGAGATGCTCATTCGCCGCCTAGAGTTCTTCAACGAAGCAGCTCGCCAGGTCAACGTGATGCGTACGCAACAAGCACTCGGTAGTCCAGCCCAACACAGCTACCCCGATTCACGAAGTGTAGCCATTAAGAAATAATTCGTCTCAGATATTACTACCAATAAAACTAAAAAGCCCTTCCTGCTCGGAAGGGCTTTTTTAGTGGCTGATAGTCGCTGCTTATAGCATGTGGCCAGCATCCTGCTGACGGATCTTGGTGTGACCGTCTTTCTCGTGTTCTAGCGCTAGTGTGCCTTCCGGCTCTTTGGCTAGGTCGCTCGGTACATCGTCGCCGTGTGGGCCTTTCGAGATGGTCACGCCCCCATCGACATAATAAGTAGCACCCGTTACATAGCTAGCTTCATCGGAAGCCAAGAAGGCATACACGTTAGCTACTTCCTCCGTAGTACCCCGGCGACCCAATGGCACGCCCTGTACCGTCAGCTTTTCCATTTTCGCATCCATTGGGCCGGTTTCCTTATGCGTCCAAGCCGTATCAATTGGACCTGGACCAACAACATTAGACCGTACGCCAAACTTCGCCTGCTCAACAGCTACTCCGCGTTGGAAGGCATGCACAAAGCCTTTGGTGCCACCGTAAGGTGTGTTCTGCGGCTCGCCCATATGACCAGCCTCCGAACCCGCTGACACAATGTTTCCTTTGGTCTTTTGTAGGTAAGGCAACGCTGCCCGCGTCATCATGAAGTTTGAGTAGATGTTGTTCTTGATCATGTACTCAAACGCTTCGGTCGGATACTTATCGAGCGTAGAAGTAGCCGGGAAAACACCTGCATTGTTAACTAGTACATCGAGCTTACCAAATTGGTCAACAGCAGTCTGTACGCAGGCCTGCGCCGTTTGCTCGTCTGAGATATCGCCCGTAAATGCCACTGCCCGCCCGCCAACTGCGATAATCTCCTCTACAACTTGCCGCACCGGATCTTCGGCAAAGCCTACGACTACTACGGAAGCTCCTTCCTTAGCAAACTTTTTACTGATGGCTTCGCCTATGCCGGCGCCACCGCCCGTCACGATAGCAACTTTGCCCGTGAGTCGTCCTGTTATAGTTGTCATTCTATTTACGTTTTAAGCTCCTGATAAAAAGTTAGCTAGAGCTAGCTTCTAGAATCTGCTAGTGCGTTGTTGCACTAGGTACAGTAGCTTAACGGCGTTCAAATGCACGGGTTAGTACAGAATACGGCAATCCCAAAGGAGCCAACCATTTGGTCTCGTTTGTGCGTACGTGTAGTTCGTATTCTATCTCCTCCTTTTATGCACGTTGCTGATTCACTATCTGTTGAAGCACCCGCGTGGGTTCCCATTCACACGACCCGGCTTACGCTTCGGCCTTACGAACCAACCGACGCAAGTGCTTTCTTTCACCTTATTCAGGAAAATCGGGCACGACTTGAGCACGCTTTTCCGGCGCGAGTTGCGGCCGTACGCACCTTGGAAGATGGGCTGCGAGTTATAAAGCTTTTCCAGCAAGATTGGCAGGCGCGACGTCTGTTTGTACTCGGCATCTGGCATACCACTACGGGCGAATACCTAGGTGATATCAGCTTGAAGCCCACCTGGAGCCAGCCAGCTACAGCTGAGCTAGGCTACTACTTGGCCGCTACGGCTCAAGGACACGGCTACGCCCGGGAAGCTTTGACTGCTGCCGTGCAGTTTGGCTTCGGCGCTGCCATCAATGCGGGTCGCCTCGATATTCGCTGCTACGCCGATAATTACCGCAGTCATGCGGTAGCCAAGCATGTTGGTTTCCGCCCCTTACCTACGCGCCCGCGGCTGTGGCCTTTGCGCCAAACGGAACCAGAGATTCGCTACTTCGCGTTTGCTCGTAGTGAGGCGCAAGATGCCGCCACGAGACCGTACTCACTTTCTGCCTAAAAGCCTTTTGAAAAAGCTAATAATCTGAGCAACAGCCAGTACCTAGCACAAGCGCTTTTAAGGCGTTTATCACACATTTTCAGCAGGAAAATTCAGCAAATATTTTTAGCATTGCGGGGACAAAATATAGACGTGCTATGTTACCAATAGCCAGCCCCGAAAGGGTCTTCCTTAGTGGTCAGACGGACCACTAAACGGTTGTAAAACCGGCTCCAAAAGCTTACCTTCACAAACTCTAAGTTTATATTCAATTCCATTCTAATGGCTGCAACCACTGACAAAGCCGTCAATCCTAACGCCGAGAAATTAAAGGCGCTTCAGCTTACCTTAGATAAGCTAGATAAGAGCTACGGCAAAGGCACGGTCATGAAACTGAGTGACAACAAGGTGTCTGATATCCCATCCATCAGCACTGGTTCGCTCGGCCTCGATATCGCCCTCGGTATTGGCGGTCTGCCACGCGGTCGTGTCGTTGAAATCTATGGACCAGAATCGTCGGGTAAGACGACGCTGACCATGCATTGCATCGCCGAGGCACAGAAGAAAGGTGGTATGGCGGCTTTCATCGACGCCGAGCACGCTTTCGATAAGAGCTACGCTGAGAAGCTAGGTATTGACACCGAGAACTTGCTGATTGCCCAGCCTGATAATGGTGAGCAAGCTCTCGAAATCGCCGACCAGCTGATCTCTTCCGGTGCCATAGACATCATCGTAATTGACTCTGTAGCAGCGCTAGTACCTAAAGGCGAACTAGAAGGCGACATGGGCGACTCGAAAGTGGGTCTGCACGCTCGTCTCATGAGCCAGGCACTCCGTAAGCTCACGGGTACCATCAACAAGACCAACTGCTTGTGCATCTTCATCAACCAGCTTCGTGAGAAGATTGGGGTAATGTTCGGCTCGCCTGAAACAACCACTGGTGGTAACGCACTGAAGTTCTATGCTTCTGTCCGTCTTGATATCCGTCGTATTGGCCAGATCAAGGAAGACAAAGACAACGTAACCGGTAACCGCACGAAGGTGAAGGTGGTGAAAAACAAAGTAGCGCCGCCCTTCAAGGTTATTGAGTTTGACATCCTCTATGGCGAAGGCATTTCCAAAGTCGGTGAGATTCTGGACCTAGGTGTCGACATGGGCATCATTGCCAAATCGGGTTCTTGGTTTAGCTATAACGGCGACCGTCTAGGTCAAGGCCGTGAAGGCGTGAAGCAAATTCTGCTCGACAACCATGAACTAGCTGACGAAATCGAAGCTAAGATCCGGGCCATGGTAAAAGGCGAGCCTGCTGCTGCCTTGGCTGCTATCCCAACTGACGAGTCAGTCGACGAGGACGACGAATAATTTCGGGTGCTTGCACCTTACTAAAAGCCTTCCCAGAAATGGGAGGGCTTTTTTATTTATTCTTAAATAGTTACAAAAGCCGTGAACGTAACTTTTACGTATGCTTGCTACATTTAAGTACCTAGGTTTCGCTTACCTTCATGGCACTTAATTACTTATCACCCTCCTATCTATCTTTGCTGGCACCGCTTTTGAGCTAGCTCAGCTACATTGTATCTTAGCCTCCTCATGAAGCGTCGCTGGCTATCTATTTCTCCTGCACTTCTACTATTTTGCGCAACTTTGACGGCGTTTCAGCTTTCAGAAGGCACCCGCACTTTACCAAATACCAGCTTTACGCGGGGTGAAGTGCTCAGCTACAAAGTGCATTATGGTCTTATCAACGCGGCAGAAGCCACGATTGAAGTTTCGAACGAGCTTCACCGGGTGAATGACCGCCCCTGTTACCGTGCTACCGTCACGGGCCGTACCAACGGCTCCTTCGACTTGTTCATGCGCGTACGTGACACATGGCGATCGTACATCGATACAGCGAGTATTCTTCCGCAGAAGTTCTTCCGTAACATCGAAGAAAACCATTATCGGAAGAAGGAGACGGTTGATTTTGACCATACCCACGACATGGTGGCAGTGGAAACCAAGAAAAAAGAGCAAGAACCGGCCAAGCACGAAAGCTTTAAGGTACCAAATAATGTGCAGGACATTGTGAGCGGCGTGTATTACTTACGTACGCTTAACTACGACCAACGACGGCCAGGTGAAGTTATCCGGGTTCAGGGCTTTTTCGACAAGGATGTGTTTACCATGGACGTTATCTACAAAGGCAGAGAAACCGTGGAAACAAAAGCGGGCGTCATCCGCACCATTCGCTTAGTACCTAAGATGCCCAGCAATAAGCTCTTCCGTGGCGAGAATGCTATTTCTGTTTACTTGTCTGATGACCGCAATAAGATTCCGGTACTTATCCAAGCCGAGATGTTTGTGGGGTCAGTCAAGATTGATATGTATAAATATCAAGGCCTGAAAAATCGATTGAATTTGGTAGCTCAAAACTGACTTTTTATAAAAGCGACTCCGACGAGTCGCTTTTTTTATACCCTTACGGCAGCGGCTTCACAATATGGTAACATGCCTCGCCGCTCGGCAACCGGTATTTTTGTCTTCGCGCATTTTCTTTTACAACCAAAAACCCCGTACCGTGCAACCAGCCGCCAACGCTAACACCTACAAAATCTTGGTAGTAGATGACGACCCAGACATTGTAGAGCTACTGGAATACAACCTGCGCAAAGAAGGCTACGAGGTAGCTAGTGCCCCTGATGGGCGTAAAGCGCTAGAAATAGCACCGCAGTTTAACCCCGACATTATTTTGCTCGACGTGATGATGCCTCAGCTAGATGGCATTGCCACCTGTCAGCAACTACGGGAGCAACCTAGGTTCAAGGAAACCTATATCATCTTCTTGACTGCGCGCGCCGAGGAATTCTCGGAAGTAGCCGCCTTTGAAGCCGGTGCCGACGACTTCATTGCCAAACCAATCAAGCCACGGGCTCTACTGAGCCGGCTCGCCGCCCACGTGCGCCGCGATAAAGATCCGCAGTTTATCTCCGACACGATCGAAATCAACGGCCTCAAGATTGACCGGACTGGCTTTGCTGTGTTCCAGAATGGTCGTAAGATTACGCTCCCCAAAAAAGAATTCGAACTGCTTGCCTTCCTTGCTACTTCGCCGCACAAAGTGTTCGGCCGCGAAGAATTGCTGCAGAACATCTGGGGCAATGATGTCTTTGTACTAGCGCGCACCGTCGATGTGCATGTGCGTAAGGTGCGCGAGAAGGTCGGCGACCACCACATCCAAACCATCAAGGGAGTGGGCTATAAATTCAATACGGACTAAGGTGCATGTTGCGTTAGTTGATGTGTTGCTAGGCTGATTGCGGGAGTAGCGGCTCGGCGTTATCGCCGGCAAAAGCACTATGGTCCTGGTTCCGACGGTAGCAGTGCCAACTATAAAACGGAGCATTCTAGCAATATATCAACTAACCCAACCCACAATTCTCCTGTGAATCTTTCTTCCCGTGCCATCGCAATTTTACTTTCCCTGCTCGTGGCCGGCGTACTTACCACCTTTGCTTGGTTAGGACCTACGTTACCGTTCCGCCAAGCCTTTCTGACTGGTGGCGTCACGGTTGCTGCGTGCTTTTTGTTGGTTTATCTATCCTTTGAAGCGTTAATCTTCCAGGAAATCAACAATATCTACGCAGGGCTAGAAAACATCAAGCGTAAGGAATTCCGCAAGCTTTCCAACCGATTTCTATTTCGTCCAGAACCGCTGAAGCGCATACGCGACGAGATTTTGCAGATGGCTGAGCGTCGGCAGCACGAGATTGACGAGCTCAAACGCCTACAGGTACTCAGACGCGAGTTTTTGGCCGACGTGTCGCACGAGCTCAAAACGCCCATCTTCGCCGCCCAAGGCTTTCTGCACACCGTATTAGATGGCGACGTCGACGATGAATTCTTGCGTCAGAAGTTTCTGAAGAAAGCAGCTAACAGTCTCGACACGCTCGATGCGTTAGTGCAGGATTTAGTGACGATAGCCCAGTTGGAAAAAGGCGTTGTGCGTTTGCGCAAACAGCCATTCGACTTAGTTCTCCTTATTCAGGAGATTTTTGAGCAGCTGGAGCTAAAAGCTATTCAACGACAAGTAACGCTGGAATTATCGCTGCCTAAACCGACTGCTACCAATGTGGTTGTACTGGCTGACCGCAACCGCATCCGCCAGGTACTTGTCAATTTGATCGATAATGCTATTAAGTATGGCCGGGAGAGTGGTCATGTGATTGTCTCACTGATGGAAGGCAATAAAACAGTCAATATCCGAGTCCATGATGATGGAGAAGGGATTGCAAAACAGCATCAGAACCGCATTTTCGAACGGTTTTACCGTATTGACAAAAGTCGTTCGCGTGACTCTGGTGGCTCAGGCCTAGGTCTAGCCATCAGTAAGCATATCGTAGAAGCACATAAGTCTACTATCCGGGTCCGTAGCGAAGTCGGACAGGGTACTACGTTAGAGTTCAAGCTTACCAAGCCGAAAAGCATGGCTGTTGAGTTGGAGCATGATCAACTCCAACCTAGCTAGTTTGGGCTAAGCTTCTCTGGCGTACCTTTGTAGCCTATTATGAAGCAGCCCGATTTTAAAGACCTAATCCTGTTTGAAGATGACGACTTTGTGGTCATCAATAAGCCGCCGTTCTTAGCAACACTTGATGAGCGCGTCGGCAACGCACCTAATATTCTGCGGTTAGCTCGTCAGTATCATCCTGACATGCAGGCTTGCCACCGTCTTGACAAAGAGACGTCAGGAGCGCTAGCATTAGCCAAAAACCCGGAGGCTTACCGCCACCTGTCCATGCAGTTTGAGAACCGGCAGGTTCAGAAGCTTTACCATGCCGTTGCTTGGGGAGTACACCAGTTCGACAACAAGTTGGTAGACCGCAGCATCGAAACTACGACGAAAGGGAAAGCGCGCTTAGCCTTTAAAGGCAAGCCTGCCGAAACGTATTTTACAACTCTGGAAGCTTTTGCTCGCCATACACTGGTGCAGTGCGTACCCGTCACGGGCCGCATGCACCAAATTCGCTTGCATTTGATGTACCTACAAGCTCCTATCGTTAATGATACGCTGTACGGCGGAGAGGAATTTTACTTATCCTCAATAAAGAAGCACTTCAACGTTAAGGAAGGCGACGCGGAGCAGCCATTCATAAAACGATTTGCGCTGCACGCTGCCAAGCTAGTTTTCAAACGGCTAAATGACGAAGAAGTAACAGTTGAGGCGCCATACCCTAAAGATTTCCGGGTACTGGTAGATGTTCTCAGACAGAATCAGTAATAGCTAGAGCTAGCTATTTAGCTTCGCACAAGAGCACATACCCACGAAAGTAGTTTTTGCGCTTGCGGATGGTGCCTACGGTTCTAGCTAGGTCGGCCATCGTGCTATCTGGTCGGTCGTAGAGCAACCAGATGCGGCGTGTTCCATGCTGCAGTATGGCGCGTACATCCTCCGTCACAATATCGGTTGGGCTGTTCCGAAAACGCTGCAATATCAAGTTTGTAAGTACCAAGGATTGCTTGTGGTGCTGGGTATAGTAACGTGCAATCGGTGCACTGTTGTGGTACACAAATACTGCTTCGTTGGGTTGCTGTTCTTGCGCGATGAAGGATAGCCCTTGGCTGACTTCGGCGTAATCGCCTTCGAATGGTCGCCACAAGTTGTACAGGTGTTGCTGGTTGAGAAGCGTAACAATGATGCCGAGCAAGAAAGGATAGCGAGCCCATTGGTTAGTGAAAAGCTTATCTAGGCCGATAAAGATGAGGATGATCAGTAAGGGCAGAAAGAACAGTGTAAGCCGCGGAATCAGCGAGTAGTAACGCAAAGCAGAAGCCATAAGGCAGAAGATGATTGGGGCTAGCAGTAGCCAGGCTTCTGCTCGTCGTTGGTGAATCAATTCCCTAATACCTATCCCAACCCCTATCACGGCTAGTACACTAGCAATTGCCGTTTTGCCGATAGATTTATCAACTAACTCGTTGAGTTGTCTTAGCAACAGCTTGAACTCGTCCTCATTAAGCGGTGGAAAAGCTAAGAAATGTTCCCGGTGAAAGTTTTGCAGGTAATCTGACTGTGCATTTTGCCGAAGCAGCAGAATAAAATACACCAGAAAGCTCACGCCCCATAATACACCCACAAGTACTACCCTGATAATAGCAGAAGTATTCTTTTGCTGTATATATCGGGTGAGCATAAAAAACCCTATACCTGCTAGGACAAACACGGCAGGCATAGATAACCACACAGCGACCATTCCTAGCACGGCCCATAACACGGCTTGCCGGTTACTAAATTGGTGACCTACCGTATGCACTAGTTCGAGTAGTATTAGCGCTACTGCGCCATCTGTTGCATACTGCTTGCATTCAGTAGCATAATCCAGAAAAATTTTATCGAACGCAACAAAAGCAAGCGCTAGCACTGCAGCCAAAGGTGCTAACCACCGGTGAGCAAGCCGATAAAACAGGATAAGCATAAGCATACCACTTAGAAGCGGTACTAGCCTTACGGTGAGTTCCTCATTGCCCAACATGGTAATGCTAGCTTTCACCAAAGCCGAAAACAAAGGCGGAGCATACTGCTCATAGCTTAGGTCCTCAAACAGTTCACCATAGCTGCGCTCAACGAAGTTTCGAATTAAATTTGCTTCGTCTAGGTTGATGGATCGTTGCTGCCACCACACTACCACTCGCACAAGTAAGCCTGTGGCTAGAACAATACGTGCCAGCCATATCCAACGATAATCAGTAGCAGTAAGAGAGCGTTGCGTAGTAGGCAGAAGCATGAGTGTTGGCGATAAATGAGCAACAAGATACTAGTAGTGGAGCAGCAGCTTTACTCTGCTACTTACTGTTAGTGCTTTTATGTGAACACCTTGTATAAGCTAGCTAATGCGCTCTTTCAGACACAATTATTAGCTAGCTATTGCTTTTCGATAGAAAGTCAGTAATTTTGTGTCCGTTTTTCCCGAACCATATTCGGTTCCTTCCTCATTTTCAAACGCTTACTCATCTCCCCAATGGATCATCTGAGCTTCAAGACGCAATCCGTCAACAAAGCCAACGCCAATAAGGGCTGGGTCGTGATTGACGCTGGCGATGCACCGCTGGGCCGTTTGGCTAGCCAAATTGCCAACATCCTGCGCGGCAAGCATAAGCCCTCATTCACGCCTAACTCTGATTGCGGCGACTCAGTTATCGTAGTTAACGCCGACAAACTGCGCGTAACTGGCAAGAAACTGACCGACAAAATCTACGTAACGCACTCGGGTTACCCAGGCGGCCAGAAGCGCGTAAACCTACGCGACAAGAAAGCCAAAAACTCGGCTAGCGTAATTGAGCATGCTGTAAAAGGCATGCTGCAAGGCAACCGTCTCGGCCGTGAGCAGTTCCGTAACTTGTTCGTGTACGCCGGTGCTGAGCACCCTCACGAAGCCCAACAGCCTAAAACTGTTGAATTCAAGAACCTGTAAGTCTCGTTTGACTTGCGCTTTTCCTCTAACTAATTCTAATGGAAATCTCCAACACCTCTGGTAGAAGAAAAACCTCGGTGGCCCGTATTTACATGCAGGCCGGGCAAGGGAATATCACTATCAACAACCGGGAAATGAAGGCCTATTTCGGCAACGAACTCCTGGAGAACATCGTGAACCAACCTTTCGCTACGCTCGAAAAACTCGGACAGTACGACGTAAAGGTAAACGTGCGCGGCGGTGGTATTGCTGCTCAAGCTGAGGCAATCCGCCTAGCTATTTCTAAAGCCCTCACGAGCGAAGATGCTGAAACGCGTCCGGCGCTGAAGAAAGAAGGCTTCCTGACCCGCGACCCCCGCATGGTTGAACGTAAGAAGTTCGGCCGTCGCAAAGCTCGCCGCTCGTTCCAGTTCTCGAAACGCTAATCTTCCAGAGGAAACTACATCATGGCTCAGTCCACCACATATAAAGACCTGCTTGAAGCTGGTGCCCACTTTGGTCACCTTACGCGCAAGTGGGACCCCAAAATGGCGCCGTACATCTTCATGGAGAAGAACGGTATCCATATCATTGACCTAAACAAAACCCTTGTTTCGCTGGATCAGGCTACCAACGCCATCCGCAACATTGCCAAGAGCGGTCGTAAGATCATGTTCGTGGCTACAAAGAAGCAAGCACAAGAAATTGTAACGGACGAGGCTAAGCGTCTGAAGATGCCATTCGTAACCGACCGTTGGTTGGGTGGCATGCTGACGAACTTCGCCACTGTGCGTAAGTCGCTGAAGAAAATGAGCACCATCGACAAGATGGTGAAGGAAAATACGGCCTATGCTGCCCTAGCTAAGCGTGAGCGTCTGATGATGTCGCGTGAGCGTGAGAAACTAGAGCGTGTACTAGGAGGAATCGCTGACCTGAGCCGCCTCCCTGCTGCTCTGTTCGTAGTAGACGTGAAGCGCGAGCACATCGCTGTGAAAGAAGCTCAAAAGCTGAACATCCCAGTGTTTGCTATCTGCGACACCAACTCGAACCCTGAGCTGGTTGACTTCCCAATCCCTGCTAACGACGACGCTTCTAAGTCTATTTCGCTGATTGTAACTTCAATTGGCAAGGCTATCGAAGACGGCTTGTCGGAGCGTAAGGTTGACAAAGAGGAAGCCGACCGCAAGCAGTCAGAGGACGAAGGCATTCAGGAGAAGCAAAACGCCGACGAATAGTCTGCTTCTAATTTGAGAAGAGGGGAACATGCGAAGCACTCGGCTCCGGTGTTCCCTTTTTCTTTACCCCATTGCTCTGCCAAATTGGCCGGGGCTTCTGCTCTGGTACAATCCATGAAGAGATAGGGCCGAAGGTTAAAGATTATACCTTCTGGCTAACGATATAATATCACCCCACACCCATAAAATCACAGGAATGGCTATTACCGCCCAAGACGTGAACAAGCTGCGCGCTATGACTGGCGCTGGCATGATGGATTGCAAAAAAGCGCTTACAGAAGCTGATGGCGACTTCGAAGCTGCTCGTGACATTCTGCGCAAGCAAGGTCAGAAGATTGCTGACAAGCGCGCTGAAAACGAGACTTCAGAAGGCTTAGTATTGGTAAGCGTGAGCGAAGATGGCACTACTGGTAAGCTAGTAGCCCTAGCTTGCGAGACTGAGTCAGTAGCCAAGGTTGCTAACTTTCGCGAACTAGCCCAACAAGTTCTAGACGCTGCTGTGCGTACTAACGCTGGTACGAAAGAAGATCTGTTGGCATCGAAAGAAGCTGATGGCCTAACTGTACAAGAGCACATCACTGACCTGATGGGCAAAATTGGCGAGAAGATCGACGTAACTTACGCTACGTTGACTGCTGAAAAAGTAGCTTCTTACATTCACTCCGACAACAAGAAAGGCGTACTAGTAGGCCTGAAGAATGTAGGAGGTGCCGATATCACGGAAGTGGGCCGCGACGTAGCGATGCAAATTGTAGCGATGAAGCCAGTAGCCGTAGACAAAGAAGGTGTTGATTCTGCTACTGTTGAGCGCGAAATCGAAATTGGTAAGGAGCAGGCTCGTGCAGAAGGGAAACCAGAAGCTATGCTAGAGAAGATTGCTCAAGGCAAGCTGAACAAGTTTTATAAGGACAACACCTTGTTGAATCAGGAGTTTGTGAAAGACAACTCTGTTACCATTGCCAAGCTGCTCGACAACAAACAGAAGGGCTTGACTGTAACAGATTTCAAGCGTGTTGCTATTGGTGCCTAGGCAGAGCATTTAGCTCTTTTAACTATCACGAAAGCCTACTGGTCTTACCAGTAGGCTTTCGTTTTTTAAGACCACTTATTCTAGTATTCTATACGATCAGGGCTATATCACACGATATCCTCATGACAGCTCATCAACAATTCTCATATTGACACAGCTACTTATAGGCTTTGTTTAGTTGAAGCAAGTCACACATGTGATTATAACAAGTCTGTCTATCTTTCTAGCACTAACGTATTATAGTGAATAACATAGCGAATAATAAATACAAATTATTATAAACATATTTACAAAAGTCTCTGAAGCAAGGCTTTACTATCATAATTCCACATTTGGGAACTTTGTATATTTTTAGGAAAATTAGCTTATCCTATAATTTCAATAAAGGCTCTATTACTGCCTAAAATATAGCTAAATACAGATTTTAAGCACTATTATGATTGCTTCATTTTAGAGGACAGTATTTGATTTTTCTAATATTAACAATATGAATATTTATATTTAATATAATAATGCTGAACTTGCTCATGCTTTCAAGAGCTACTTCACTACTCACACAACCTATTTGCAACCATTTTTATGAAACTGAATGCCAGCCCATTCCATGCCGTAACAGGTGAACTTCTCCCAGCTTATCGCGACGCTTATCTACGCGGTGACCTTTCTAGCAAAAACACAGAAGCAGTAGACGCTTACATCAAAGCAAACAGCCGTTGTGCTGATGAGACATTGCGTCGCTTCTATGAAATGAAAAACCTAGGTCATGATGTACTACCTGTAGGGTGGGTACAACGGCAATTCGATCTGATTCGTACCGAGCCTCAACGCTTCCGTCAGCGTGCTGCAGCGATGGTGATAAGTGGTGCTCTCATTGGCGGTGCAGTGTTCGCTGGCTCTAGCCGCCCAACCACTGAAGCAAATGCAGCACCAGCTGCTAACCTGACTACTGCTCTTGCTCCAACAGCAGAAATAGAAGCAGCAAACAGTATGCTCCGTGTATCAACCGTACGTGGCCGCATTCTCGACGAAGAAGGGAAGCCGTTGGTTGGAGCCACTATCATGCAAAAAGGCAGCTTCTACGGTGTAAGCACAGATGCTAAAGGAGAATACTTGTTGCGAGTACCTGCTAACCAACCAATTACTCTGCAGTATGGTTATGGTGGCTATACTGATGAAGAAGTACAAGTAAAAGGTGGACGTGTTGAGAACATGACATTGGTACCACGTGAGAAGGAGAAAAAAGCTAGCAAAAAGCGGCATTGGTTGTTCTTCAACTAACGAACCTTATCTTGCTACTAACTTTATTTGGGCAAACTTTATAAGCTACTTATTGCTAAGATAATAATTGAACTTTTTATTGCCGAGCGATTCTACTCAGCTTGCACAGGATGAGCATTCACGAATAGTGGAGCCTTCTTTGTGCAAGCTGAATTCGTTAACTAGAATATTTAATTAAAAAAAAATTACGCAAACCTCCTTATTGGCAAGCATTGGTCTAGTTTTTGGAATAAGCCAACTATCAAAGCGTTTTTAAAGCTTATAGGCAATAACGCATTAGATACTTCCTATTTCTTCACCTACCCTTTAGCTATCCTATTAGATGAAAATTCCTTTCCTGACTAAACCTGCCATCAAGAAGGTCACCGGAGAGGCATTTGGAACTGAACGTGCTCAGCTTACTACACTTGTAAACGAGTTCTTACAAGAGCTACCCGAATTATTGACTTTTTCTGTGGTAGATATTAAGTCAGCGCGCGTCTTAGTTGCTTATACGTCGCAGGCTAACTTCGATCCTTACAAGCTCGCAACTCATAATACCAAAGTCGTTAAAGAGTTTCAGAAAGCCCTAACAGCTTCTTGGCTTGGTGATCAGCAGATGAATGACCTAGCTATCGTGTTGGAAGATCAATTTCACATCATCCGCCTCATGCCTGATAGGCGACGTTATTGTCACCTAGCAGTCAAGAGCAGTGATACTAACATGGCGATAGCGCGCGAGATCATGCGCTCACTTGCTAAATAATACCTCACATTTCCCTCTCTACATTTTTCACATCTTATTTACTGTATTTACTCCAATGAATGTCAATCCAAATTCAACAGTTCAGAGCATTCTGAAAGAACTTCCCACGCTTGTTTCTGTAGCCGTTGTAGAAACTGAAACTGGCATGCCGCTAGCTTTCCATTCCAATGTGTCTGACTTTGACATTGAAACTGCTGCTGCTTACAACACAGAAGTAGTAAAAGCTAAGTTGAAGGCTATTTCAGCTCTAAAACTGAACCAAAAGATTCAGGACATCCTGCTGACGCTTACGGATCAGCTGCACTTGCTGAAGCTTTCCCCCGACGGTGGCAAGTTCATCTACCTCGCTGTTAACGCTAAGGATACCAACTTGGCTATGGCTCGCAACGTATTGAAAGGCCACGCTGACGTACTGCTATAGTATAGTTGCGTTATTAACAGAGAAGCCCGCTAACTTAGGTTAGCGGGCTTCTCTGTTAATAACGCAACTGAGGTTATACTTGCACCTAAGGCTGCTTGCGCCAAGCTTCTACACGCGTCACAGCATTACGACGCAGGTTCAGGTAGAACAAGCTATAATCGGCGATATGAAAAGAGGCACGCAACTCAGGCTGCCCCGGTAATAGAAAGCGGGGGTATCCACTCACGGTAGGTGGGTGTATCCAGACTAGCCCGTTATGAACCTTAGCATCTGCTACGTGCGTATCAATACGGTTGAAAGCTTGCGGTACACCACCTAGGTTTGCAGTGGCAGGTGCAGCGATAGTATCGGTTTGCCAAGTAAGTGGATTGGTTGCTACACCGCCTTCGAAGGGCGCAAACTCTTTCCCCCACTCTACCGCGTTCCAGCTAATATAACACCCCGTTTGGGTAGAATCTTGACAGGGGCGAATAGCTTGATATTCATTGGCCTTCACATGGTAGCCAATCAAATAGGCAGCTACCAGTTGCTTGCGTAACGCCGGATTATTATCAAAGAAATCGTGGAGCAGCTGCGTGGCGTGCACCGTACCTTGACTATGACTGGCAATAATGATGGGCCGACCTTGATTATAGTGAGCTAGGTAGTACTGAAAAGCAGCTTTTACATCACCGTAGGCTAGGCCCAAAGCTTTTTTGCCATTGCCATTATGCTCATCGAAGAAAGAAAAAAGGGTGGCTTGTCGGTAACGTGGAGCATAGATACGACCTGCCGCGTTGAACACGCTGGCTTGCTTGCGCATGACATTCCGATCGGTAAACAGATTTACTTGCTTGTCTTGTAAGCTAGCATTCCAGCTTGCGCGGCTGTAGTAGGTAGTGGGATGCACGAAGAATACATCAGCAGCAGCAGTATTTTGTTGATCGCGCAACGTGGTTCCGTATGGCACAGTATCAACCGAGTCGCGGCGTTCGGGTAAGGCGGCCCAGTTAGCGGCTTGGGCATAATCAGGACTGGCAGTTGACGGATAACGCGCAAAATCTCGGCTCGGCTTAATGACCGTTATGCACGAGAAGATACCGCCAGTTGAAAGCACTAAAGCTAGCTTCAGCTTGGCGTAGAATGAGTAAGAAGGACGCATGGATGATGCAGAACGGCTTGCGGTTATCGAATAGCAGCTTCACGAAAACAGCTATCCGATAATGCTATTCAGTGAAGGTATTCTCTAGCAAGCGTTCTTGCCGCAGATACACGATCTTATAGTCCTTATCGAGGCGGACGCGAACTTGCGCAGTAGTGCGCTGGTGCTGCTGGCGTGACTGCCGAAAGGCTTTACCCTTTTCCAGGTATGTTACGACCCGCGTGCCATCATCTGCGACGGGGCCAACTTGCACGCTAGCTGGGTCTATTTGCGTATCAGCCTCCAAGAACTCAGGGAAGTGTGTCTTGGTTAGGTCGTCGTTGATAGCCGCCGGGGTAGTGTTTTGCATGGTATAGAAACGCTCCACAGTCGAGGCAAAGTGCTGATTTGCATCGAATGGGGCCTCCTTCAGGTCGTCATAGTACGAAGTTAGTGCGCTCAATACCTGGCTACGCACGGCAGCTTCATCGACTACGGGCGCCTCAGCAGCAGGAGTAGTCGTTGCGACGGTGGTAGCTGACGAGTCGACAGTGGGAGCAGCAACTGGCGGTACGGCAGGCGCCACTCGAACCGTTTCAGGAGCAGCAGCGGGTGGCAGGTCAATCTGCTGAGCTTGCGGCCCTACTTCTGGCTGCACAGTTAAGCTGTCGGCTTCCGTTCGGGAAGTACTGGTGAGACGTTCTGACTCTTGATTCCCAAGTGTTAAGTACAACACCAAACCAAGGAGGGCCAGCACGCCGCCAATTACCAGCACCAATGCCAATGGATTGCGAGCGGGGGCAGGTGCTACGAACTCGGTGTCTTCAATAGGTTCAGGTGCTGACTCAACCTCGGAACCATACGAGTTAGTGTTAAAAGCAGTGGACAGATTAGGGTCAGAGGTGGGCGTGGCCGTGAAGCTCGGGAAAGCAGTTGAGCTAGGTGGCGTGACTGGTTCGTTTACTACGGGTGGCCTCACTGGGTCTTCCGTTGGGCTAGCACTGGTAAAGGAAGGCAGCGAAGTGGTTGGCGTAGCAGGCGTGTCTTTCTGGCTGAAGACCAGTTTTTGCTTCAGCGTCTCGAACTCAGCGGGCGTGATGGTACCCGCGTCAAGCCATTCTTTGAGCTGGCGCAGGGTGTCAAGCGGTGAAGGATCTTTTTCCATAACAAGTGAGGGTGCGAGAAAGCGTTGTCGAAGACGACAGGCGTTGGGCACGAACTATTTACGATTTAAGGTTTCTAATCGGTCGCGGCGACGCTGCAACTGTTTGTTGCGCAAGTCGATCTGCTGACCAGTGGTGATAACCTTAGCAGAGTCTTCGCGGGCTTTGAGCGTGTTGGTAACGTTTTGCTGTTTCAACGACTCAATTTTAGCTAGGTTACTCTTGGTATTGGCTTGCAGGCTTGTGATTTCCTTTTGCAGCTTATCTTTTTCCTTCTCAGTATCACGCAGTTGCTTTTCCGCCTCGATTACTTGCTCCTGATATGCCTTGCGCTGGGCTGCTGACGCGAAGCTTTGCACAATCGTACGCAGGGCAGCATACTCCGAGGGCGTGCGGTCAGGATTGATCCAAGAGCTAGAACCTAGGTCGGCAAAAACGGCGAGTTCTGATACGGTGTCAGCTGGCGAGGTGATGGTGGAATACAGATCGATCAGCTTCCCAGAGACACTGGAAGCGGGCGTTTGCTTGGCAACCAGCACATCTTTTTTCCCGACCCCAAATACTCCGTCACCTTTGAGCCTAATGTTGTAGTTGTCTTTCAACCAGCTCTGCCAATAGTCGCGCGTCCAGGCGGCGGTGCCATCTACCTGCACTTTTAAGGCGTCGCGCTCTTTGCGCTCAAAATTGACGGTACCACCACGCACATCGTAGAGTTGTGCGTTGGCGTTCGGCGCTACAAAGACCAGGAAGAGAATAAAATAGAAGAAGCGCATGAGATGAGAGCGAGGTACAATAATGATTTTAAACCACATGAAGGCTACAAATCATGGCGAGCAAAGGCAGCTTGTAAGTCTTGGCGCATTTGGGTGAAGCGTTGAACAGCGGCGGCCACAAACTCTTCGTCGAGTAGCGCCCGCACGTCATCTTCGCTGGTGACATCCATTTCGCTCACCTTGTACGTTTGTTCAAAAGGGCCCTTTTCGAGTTTAATCAGGTATTTCCCGTTCCAGGAGAAAAGGGTGATTTTGGCTTCTGGGTGCGGAATATCGGCTAGCTGGCGCATGGCAGCAGGAGTTTAAAAGGAATAAAAAGGCGAAGATAGGCAGCCTAGGTCAACCACGTAAGCCCAGCCTAAACAGTGAACCTACTGCAACGTATACGAGCTATTTAACCTTTTCATCTTTTGACCATGCCACAAGGAGATAAATCGGCTTATACCGACAAGCAGAAGCGGGAGGCCCAGCACATTGAAGAGGGTTACGAAAAGCAAGGCAAATCACCGGAAGAAGCCGAACGCATTGCGTGGGCCACGGTAAACAAGCAAGACGGCGGGGGCAAGAAAAGTGGCTCCGGCCGCAAGAAAGCTGATAAATAAATCTAGCCTTCCATACCAAAGCGACAGATGCTCTCCGGGGTGCCCGTTGCTTTGGTGTGTCTTGTCTCTATAAATAAAGCGAGTAGAGTAGCTCTAACTTCAGCGTGCTTAGTTCATCTTCGCCTTGCTATTTGGTTCTACTGGCTACAAAGTTTGGCTTAGACCTAGGTCAAATTATTATTGATGTTAACGCTGAAAATGAAGCGCATACAATAATATTGTATGCGTCAACTGAACGTATCCTATTTATCCTAGTTGTTACCTGTGCCTGCTCGCATCTACGTGTTGTGGCTCCTGCTATGCGGGCTGAGTTGCCTGCGTGCTATAGCGCAACCTACTCAGCACCGTCTGACGGACACGTTGTACCTAAGGCAGGCGAATAGCAACCACCTCTCTGAAACGTACCGCTATTGCACGGAGCCGTTTGGAGCACCCGTCACACCAGAACATGCTGATTCCTTGTGGCACAATGGGCAGTTCCGGGCAGGACCTTGGCACCGTACACTCAACCTTGGCTTTACGCATCGCCGGGTGTGGATGCGGCTGAATGTAGCCAACACCCTCTCACATCAAGCTAGGTTTCTCTGGAGCCTTTACAACTACACAGACAGTGCAACGCTCTACTGGCGACCAGCGGGCGAGAGCAGGTTTGTACGGGTGATAAGCGCTAGTTCGCAGCAACCCACTACGCAGCGCGCTTTCCCAGCCCGAGCGTTGTGCCTGCCCTTCATGTTAGCGGCTCACGAGCGAGGAGTACTGTACTTGCGCATCGACCATCACGCGGGGGCCCTATACCTCCCCACCGACGTGACTACTACGGAAGATTTTTTGGCCTGGGAAGTCAATTATCCGTTCGATCAGCATTGGATCTGGTTGATCGGGTTTTACCTAAGCAGCGCGCTATTTAACCTGATGTTATTCGCCTTTTTGCGCGACCGAATCCACGTCTGGTATGTGCTATACGTGGTCTGCACCACGATTTTTTTGCTGATGGAAGATGGGCTGGATTCCTTATTGCTGCCGAACTGGCTGTACCGCGTGCTATGGCACATTGGGCAGTTTAACTTTATGCTCCTAGCTTCGGCTTGTGGCATGCACATCATGCAGCTCTTCTTGCGCCTGCGTAAAGACTGGCCTCGTCTCCATCGCGGCGGCACCTGGTTAGCACTATTGGTAGCCGTTTTCGTGGGGCTTTATACCTTGCTTTATCCGCTGGCCATGCGCGTGGGCGGAGCGGGACTGTTCGCGTTGAATGCGGGCCGGGAGGTGCTACTGCTGGCCACTTTTGTTTATGGCTGGGTGGCATTGCTAGCTGTTGCGCGTACGTCGCGTCGTCGCTTGGCAGCTTACTTTGGCCTCACCTATTTCTTCTTCTTCACGGGCTTTTCGCTTTTTTGGCTTAACCACCTAGGTATTACAAATCTGCACCTGTTGCAGCCTAATGCCCTGGCTTGGGGTCTGTTCTTTGAGCTGCTAATGCTAAGCGTACTTCTCATGGGGCGCTTCCGCCATGCCCTACGACAGAATGCCCGCTTACGCATCCGGCAGCTCCGGCAGCGCAACGCTCTGAGTTCAAAACTAATAGCCGCGCAGGAAGTAGAACGCGAACAGCTTGCTCGCGAATTGCATGATGCCTTGGGCCCAAACCTAGCAGCGCTGCATCTGGCTTACCAAGGGCCTGCCATGCGGGAGGCCTTTGCGAGTTCGCCAGCTGCTGCTGCCGCTGGTCACCACACTGAGTTGCTGCTACGGCACCTGCGCGACGAGGTACGGACGTTCAGCCACTCGCTGATTCCTACTGAGCCGGGGCAAGGCACCCTAACGGAATCAATTGCAACACTGCGTGACTTATTCAATCTGTACGGCAATCCTACAATTCGGACGTACTGCGACGAGGGGCTGGAACAACTGCCGCCACGAGTCCAACAAGCCGCTTATCGGATTACGGCTGAGTTACTCAACAATGCACTACGTCACGCCCGGGCCTCGGAGGTGCTCGTGCAATTGCTGCGCCACGCCGATGTGCTGGAGATCTTAGTCGAAGACAACGGCCGCGGTATGCCCGCCACGCCCTCGGGCCGGGGCATTGGGCTGCGCGGGGTACAAGCGCGCACCGATTATCTGCAAGGCAGCTTACACATCGACAGTTCCGAACATGGTACTAGTGTGTTTGTACGTTTACCTTACAAATCATAATGCTGGTGAGCGACCCACAAGGAGCCTTAAAAGCTAAATACTCAGCCAGAATCCGCATCTTACCAGCTAATTCGCTTTCCGTCTAATCCTCTCTTTACTCATGCCTGCTCGCTTGCTCATCTTGGATGATCACCGGATGCTCACGCAGAGCCTCGCTTTATCGCTGACTGAACAGCCTGACCTAGTGGTAACGGCGCAATTTGCCGACGGCCAAGCGTTGATGTCGTGGCTTGCCACGGCCGGCAGTTCTCCCGCTGATATCTTACTGCTCGATCTGCACTTGCCCGGCACCGATGGCTTATCGTTGCTACCTAGGTTGCGGCAGCTACATCCAGGGTTGCGCATTCTAGTCTTTAGCATGGCCACTACGCCCAGGCTGATGGAGCAGTTGGCTGCTGCGGGGGCTGTGGGCTTTGTGCCCAAGTCGGCGGATATGGACGAGCTTTTAGCGGCCATCCGTCGCGTACGCGAAGGGAAGACCGTATTCCCCAAACAAACGCGCACATCGGCGGCACAGCTTCCCGTCAACGGTGCTGATCCATTGCTGAAGCTACAGCGGCTGTCGAATCGGGAGCGGGAAATTGTGAAGCTCGTTTGTGAAGGACTCACTACCCGCGACATAGCCGAACGTCTCTTTTTAGCCGAGCTCACGGTCAGCACGCACCGGCGTAACATCATGCACAAGCTAGAGATTAGCAACGTAGCCGCGCTAGTGCAGTTCGCTATCGACCACGGCTTGTAGTTGCTTGGGCTTGGTGGTCACTTCCAACATAGCGTCCGTTACCCGCCCGATGTCACTACTTACTTTTTGTATGAACTCTAGCTGTTCCAGCAACTGACGCTCATCGGAGGAGAGGTTCGCTTTACGCCGGCCAGTCGCCTCAGAGTATGGCAGAATCTCGCCCATATTAGGCTCGGCTATCTTAGTTGTAGGGTCAAACTTTTTTAGGCTCGCACCCAGGACTGATAAGGCCCGCCTAACGGCGCGGATGCCTTCCATGAGCTGCTCCGTTGGTTCCTTGGCCATTAGGCTGGAAGTGAGCGTAGCAATGTTGGAAGCCAGAATATGGTTGAGAACGACAAACTGGTGCACATCTTCGTTACTCCGCTGCTTGCTTTTCGGCTCCGAAAGCATTCGTTGGAAGGCTGCTGCTAGGTTGGCCGAACTCACAAATACGTCTTTGCGCACGAGCTTGTACTCGGTCAGCACCACGGGTTTGCCAGCTAGGCCTTCGGCTAGCTTTTGCAAATAGCTGATGTTGGCCTTCAGCACGTCGCGCATGTAGTCATTAAGCTGCTCGTATTCCCAGCTAGGAAACAACAAGTAGCCCGCCGAAAAGGCGATAATACAGCCAACAACCGTATCCTTGATCCGCTCCTCGGCTATATCTAAATAGTTCAAGCCCAAGAAGCTAAGCATGATCAGGATGAAAGGCGTCATGAGGGTGACGTACACCACGTAGCTGCGCCGCTGGAAACTGTACGACAGTACCATGAAGATCAACATGACAAAGAAATGCAGGTCTTTGTCGCTGGTGAGCAGCAGGAACACGCCGGCAATGGCACCACCGCTCAACGTACCGACAATACGTTGATAGTTACGCTCTTTGGTGAAGCTAAATGCAGGCTTGAGCATGTACACCGTGGTCATCACAATCCAGTAGCTGTGGTTACCGGAGAACAGCAACTTGGCTATCAGGAAAGCGACACCACTGGCGAGCATCAGGCGAACCGAGTGCCGAAACACCGACGAACTGAACGTCAGGTTGTCGCGCAGTACCTTCAGGTCGTAATCCTGGTGCGACACGAAACGCATGTATTCCACTTCCGTGTGCCGAGTCGGTATGGTTTCCGACTTGGCATTGAAGTAGTTCAGCACATCAGTGAGGCGCTGGGTGAGGTTGCGCAGGTTCACCAACAGCTTCTTCAGCACTAGGTTGCTGGTACCTTGCTCCTGCTCTCCCACCGCATCAATCCGGCTCTTCAGGTGCTCAAGCCGCTCGAGAAAGTTGCTGCGACTACGGAAGGAATGATTGGCCTGGATGGCAAAGCCGATATTATCCAGCTCGGCAGCAATCAGGTCGATGAGGCTAGCTATTTCTTCCAGAATGCCGGTGTGGCCGAATTGGTTGCGGATGGCTTCGTAGTCGTAGTAGGTAGCCGTGATGTGCTCGTACAAGTCCATCACATCGACAAACGTGAGTAGCAAGCGGCGGCTAGTGGCGTTCGACTCTTTTACAATTTGGCGGGTTTTGAACAGGAGTTCCCGCACGGCATCCTGCTTCTCACTCACGATTACCTGCTGCGCCACGAGCTTGCGGTAGTCGTCGTCGAGGTCGGTGCGGATACGGTAGAAGGCGGCTTTGAGCTTCAGGTAGTTGGCAATGGCATGAATACACTCCCCCAAAGCTTGCTGGGCCGGCCGGTAGGGCAACACCCGAAATAGCACCAACCCTAGCGCCATATACCACACACCGCCTGCCAGAATCAGCCCACTGTGCATGACCACTTCAGCGGGCGTCAGGGGCTGCTCCATGTTCAGGATCATCACCAGCAGCGCCGCCGACCCAAGCGACGCGGCCCGGTTACCGTACACGTTGAGCATGGTCATGAGAAAACTGAGCGCCAGCACTTCCAGACCTAGAGTCCAGGCATTGAAGCGCGCAAAGCCCGTGAGCAAGGCCACCAAGAAAATAACCAAGTTGCCGTACAGCATCCCGTTGCGCTTGTGCACTACCGGGCCAGGCGTATCGATGATGCTGATGCAGACAGCCCCCGTGGAAAGCGTAATGCCAGTGGTGAGTTCGCCTAGCTGCGCAAACAACACAGCCGGCAGCAACGCAGCCAACGTAATACGCACGCCATCGGAGAAATCTTGGCTGAAAAGAAAATACTGAATATTACGAGTTTGCGAATTCATGGGAGCGGTTGACAGCCGTGCAACACCCATTAGGTTAGATGTTGGAGCGGCCCACTTATCCTGTCCATACTCAAGTTACGAACAGCTACTATACGGGAAACGGCTACCCGTTTGGCAAGCTGATCCGATTATTTTGGTGCAATGGGTACCTAGCTTACAACTAACGCAAGAAGTAGCAGCACCTTGCGGGCCCTAGGTCTGAGAAGAACGTAGGCAGCCTGCTTTAGCGCCTTCAGGCAAGAAGTAAACCGAAAGCGCAACCCGTACAAGCAGCTTATACTTAATAGCTCGTCTGGCAAATAGTAACCCGCTCTACGGCTTAGCTCAGGCATCACAAAAAAAGCTACTCCCGAGCAGGAGCAGCTTTTTTTTGTGATAACTAGCAATTCACTTAACCTTCGGGTACCAATTAGGGGTACCGCTTTTGTAGGTTAATACAATATGTCGTCGACGGGCGCTAGGGCTGGTGGCACTTTGGTTTCACCCATCATTTCCCGCAAATCAATTTCAATGCTTCGGCAAATGGCTGTCATGGGCACGTCATTCATCTCGTTCTCAAACGGGTTTTCGCTGAAGTGACCTACTGCCTCAATGGTGTTGAACACCCACGCGACCAGTACCGCAAAAGGAACCGTGAGCCAGAAGTGACCAGGACCCATTTTCTCGAACTCACCAATCAGGCCTACGGGAAGTAGCAGGGAGAATATCTGCACGAACAAGTAGCTAAAGAAGGCATACTGCCGCGGGAAGGGCGTGTTCTTGATTCGCTCGCAGGCGCCCTGTAGGTTGTTAAACTCCCGTATGGTATCGACCATGCTTACGTGCTGGAAGTCATTGAGCAAACCACGCTCTTCGCGTAGAACACGCAGGTCGGCGGCCTGCTGCCGCAGCATTTGAGCCGGCGGATTACGGTAATGGCGCATGCGCTCTGACTCTTCGGGTTTCAGGAAAGGGGCCACATCGGTATCCCACAGCTCGGGCTGACGGCGCAGGTGTAGGCGCACGGCATTTACCCATGCCACATGCCGAAACACCAACGTTCGGTGCCGCTCCGTTAGCTCATTAGCAGAGGCAGGTTGCGCCTGCACGTCAGGCGCATCTACCACGGAAGTCACGAACTCCAGCGCCTGCATCGCCCACGAGCGACTGTAGTTTACAATGCCGCCCCACAGCTTACGGCCTTCCCAAAAACGGTCGTAGGAGCCGTTGTTTTTGAAGCCAATATAAAAGGCCACAGCCGTACCTAGGGTACCCACGGGCTGCCACGGAATATCCAGCGAATGCAGGCCTAAAGGCCCGTACAAATAGCAGACTACCGTGGAATAAATAGTATACACAACCACACTGCGCCAAGTCAATCGCCAGATGACGCGTGGGCGCAGATTATTACGAACGTACATAAGAAAGAATACAACTCAGTCGCGGAGCCATAGACTCCGGCGTAGCCGCAGCGGCTATGCCGCGGTAAGGTAATACCCTGAGATTAAGAGCAAATTAAAAATAGGATAAGCCTAGCTATTATCTAGATCAATGCCCATCAACTGCATGAGTTTGCTGGCATTGAAGCTGCGGCATACGCCGGGCGTGAGATGGTAGTCGAACCGAATTTCGTCGCCCTCGATGGTGCTGTTGAAGCTGTAGTTCACCACAAAGTCAGGTAGTTCGTTGGCTAGGTCAGCTAGCTCTAGGTCGTGGGTGCTGACGAGGCCACTGGCGTTGCGCTGGTGCAACTGGCGCACCAGCGCTCGGGCGCCGCGGTGCCGGTCGCCGGAGTTCGTGCCTTTCAGAATCTCGTCGAGCATATAAAACACAGGCTCGCCCGTGGCCGAAATCTCCAGCAGCAGACGCAAGCGCTTCAGCTCGGCGTAAAACGAAGAGGTGCTTTCGGCGAGGTTATCTTGGGTACGCATGGCCGTGTACACTTGGGCCGGACTCACGCTCAGCTGATTCGCGCACACGGGGCCACCCGCCAGCGCCAGCACCATGTTCAGCCCCACCGAGCGCAGAAATGTGCTTTTACCCGACATGTTGGAGCCCGTCACGACGGCTGTGTGCCCCATGCCTACCGTGCTAAAATCGTTGCTAATGCGCTCGGAGGCAAAAATAAGCGGGTGACCTAGGCCATGGGCCGTAAACTCAAGCGCCGCCGTACTGATTTTGGGTACAGCATAGCTCGGGTTAGCGAACTGGAAACCGGCCAAGCTCACTAGTGCTTCCAGCTCCGCCCCTATTTCCAGCATGGCGTCTAACTTTCCTCCGAGGCGCTGCTTCCAACCTTCGAGCCGCCACATGCAGAAGAAATCCCAAAGCAGCAGGTTATTAGCCAGCACGGCAACGGCTGGGCTTTGGCGCATCGAGAACAAACCCACAATGCGCGACAATTGCCCAATAAGCTGCGAGGCAGGCGCGCCGTTTTCGGAGGCATGCAGGCCGCGCAGCAAGCGGGTCAGCAAGGGCGCTTGCCAGGTGCGCGTTTCAAACAGCGCCAACTGGTCGTGGTAGGCGCGGAGTGCGTCGCGCATAGCCATACTCTGCTCAAAGTACTCAGCCCTAGCTTTTTGGAAGCGTGCATTCAAAGCGCCTAGCACCAACACGGCCACCAGTAGCGGCGCAGCCCCGTTGCCCGTCAGCCACAAAACAACCGCCGTCACGGCGAGCGGCGGCAGCACAAACAAGAGAATTTTCAACCAGCCTTTACCCGCAAAAAAGTCGGGCTGCTGAAGCCACGTTGTGAACTGGCGCGGGTCGGCTTCCTGGCGCGGAAAATGGCGGGCGCGGGCTTGCCACTCTTGCTGCCAAGCGAGGTCGGGCACCAACTCAGCCACGGCGGCTTGTCGTTCGCGCACGGCTACGGCGGGAGAAGGTGCTAGCAACCAACCAGCCAACCAGTCGCGACCTAGCCGCGACGTAGCCCGGTTCAGGAGTTGAAACAGCGAGTGCGCGCCAAAGACATCTAGGTCGGCGGCGTAGGGGTGGGTGGCCTCGAGGTAGCGCAGGCCAGGGTCGAAGGAAGCTAGCTGGCCTTGCAGCCGGGCTGTTTCGTCGCGGTTCAGCTCGCCGAGCAGGCGATGATGTTCGCGCCAATAGCCCACGCTGTTATGCCAACGAACCAGCAACAAGAACACGAGGTACGCCACAAACAACAGCCCGAAAGCTCCCTGCAACTCGCCTCGGCTAAACAGGTAATAGATGCCGAAGGCGCTCAGACCAAACGCCACCACCCGCAGCCACGCGATAATGCGGTGCCTGCCCGCGTAGTGCTGCTCGCGTGCGGCATGCACTGTTTGGTTTTCCTGAAATACGTCGGCGGGCGGTATGGAGAGAGGGCGAAAATTGGTGGCGTCGGGCACGGTAGCAAGAGCAAGTTTCGGCTAAAGATACGGCGTCGCGAAGGCTACCGTCGTGTTAATCTCTGCGCTCGGGCTCCGACGCCTACGGCTTTAGCTTCCGCGCAGCTATTTACTACGGCTGCGCCGCGACCGGAATGTGGCCGATGCTGAACAAACTTTCGCCTTTGCTGATGGGCGGCGTTGAACTCATGTACAAGACGACGCCATTCACAGGGGCAAGCACATCGGCAAGGCGATTGCCGAACAGATCGGTCACGTAACCTAGCTTACGGCCTTTGTGGATGAACTCGCCGGCCTTTACTTGGGGGTAGAAAAAGCCCATATGCTCGCTATTGACGGATGTGCGTTGCGCAATGATATAAGGTTGGTTGTTCGTCAGCGGCTGCCCTGTTTCTAGGCGTAAGTGCACGAGCAAGTTGTGCAGCGCTTGCTTGATCTGCGCCACGTTTTCGCTTTCGGCCATGCCAAAGCGCCCACACTCAATGTCGACGGCCGGAATGCCCCGCTTGATGGCCTCGCGGGAGCAATACACGCCCAATTCATTTTTCAAGCTAGGCTCATTACCAAACTGAATAACGTAGGGAAAGCCCAGCGCTACCGCCATTTGCCGGCCTTTCTCCGATAATTCGGGTGTATCGAAGTAGTTGTAGTAGCCGGCGTACGGGCGCAGGTCGTCTTGCGCGTCGCCAGCGTGCACGTCGATGACGTAGTTGCAGCGACCGATTATATCGTTGCCGAGCAGCCACGCCATGCGTTCGGTGATGGTGCCATCGGCTTTGCCCGGAAACACCCGGTTCAGGTTCTTTCCGTCAAGGGGATTATACTGAATGCGGCGACCTAGGAAGCTAGGTACGTTGGCAATGTGCACCAGAATGACGGTGCCGCTCAGCTGCGCAGGGTCGAGCGTTTGGGCAAACTGCTGAGCCGCCACAATGGGCGGATACTCGTAGCCATGCACGCCGGCAATGATACCGAGCACCGGTCCTTCTTTTGCTCCATGAAACACACTTACCGGAATTACGGTGCTGTCGGTGCCGGCTACCACGGGCAGCAGCATCGAACGTTTGGTGCCGGGTTTGATGGTTTGGTTTTGGAAGACAAAGGACTTCACGGCGGCGCTAGCTAGGTGTTGTAATACTGCTGTAGAGAAAAGCAGAAGAAAAAAAACGCGAAATACCATTAGGAAGAAAACTGTGGTTGAAAAGTAAGGGACCGGCAGAAGGACGCTATTAGCTAGACACCTGAATACCTTTAGCATGGGTTGAGCGGCCGTATTCGCAACAACACCAGCCCAATAGCCCATACCGCCACGACGCTCACAAGCAGCTTCCACAAGCCACTCGCCGCCGTACCGATTTCAGAGATACTAGTGAACGTGTGCGTCGGCTCCTTCTCGTAGTCAGCGTGAGTGAAAGCCACTTTGCGGAACAGATAGGGATAATAGAAAGCCCGTAGCGCGTCGTGGTAGCGGGTGGCGCTTTGCTGGAAAGCTAGGTGCGTGGGCAGGTCGGTGCCGGCCAGTGCGGTGAGGCTCACTTGCGCATTGATGGCCGGTGACAGCCAAGCTAGGTGCTCCACCAGCACAAACCGTTGGCGCAGGCCATTCGTGTACGCCGCGACCAGTGGCCGCACCGACTCATCGCCGAGGTGCTGGAAGGCATAGTACCAGCGCCACACAAACCGCTCTTTGATGGTGGTGGTGTCGCGCCACTGTGGGTACAGGACAAAAAAGCGGTTCATGGTTTCGCCCTTGGGCTTGTCCCACCCGCCGTGTATTTCTTCGCGTTGCTTAATAGTCAGCTCCATGCCTTGCGGCACGGGTTGGGTTGCATCCACGTACACATTCAGCAAGCCTGGTATCAATACGACGAGCACCAGCCACGCCCCCACCAGCGCTACCGCGTTGAAGGCCGAGTTGCGCTGCAATGCCGTTATGATACCGACCACCCCGAACCAGAATAGGCAATAAAGCACTACCAGCGCTAGCCACATGCCCACGCGTTCATCAAACGGTACCTGAGCCCAGGCAAGCGCCACCGCCGACAGTAACAAAGCTAGGCCGAGCACCAGCAATAGCCGCAACGTCAGCTTGGCGGCTACTACCGTACCGGGGCGCACCGGCTGAGCCAGCAGCAACACTAAGGTTCCCTGCTCCTTCTCCTGGGAGAGCAGGTTGAAACTCAGGGCAATGATCAACAGGGGAAACAAGTACACCAGCACGAAAGCTAGGTCGAAGTTGCCGCTGAGCACTTTTGTCGGGTTCACATTCTCCGACGCGTAGATTTGCCCTTGCAACCCAAGCAGGCGTAGCTTCACACAATACGGATTCACGTCGCGCTGACCGAGAGCTAGGCTAGCCCATTCTGTGGGGTGGTGCACCGCGAAGGTGGTGTGGTAATACCCAATGTCGCCGGCGTCGGCGGGGCCCGGAAATTTCTTTTTGAGCTCCTCCACATTGTGGTGGGCCAGGGCAGGTAGTTCGGCTAGGTGTTGGCGCTGGCGCTCAATTTCGGTGGTGCCGTAATAGATGCCATAGAGGCCAACCACTACCACAAGACCAGTGAGCAACACCAAGCCCTTAGCGGCTCGAAAATGACGCCACTCGTACTTTAATAAAATCCAGAAAGTACTCATCATGCTACACAATGCTTGTTTTGTCAATCGCCCGCAGTCCTAGCCAGCTCAGGCCTACTACCCACAACAGTAGCGCCAGCACCGGCACGAGCAAGTAACCCAGCGCCCACCCCAGCGGGGGTGCTTCGTAGGTGAAGATGGGAATGGCTTGCCACGTAGCTGCGTCGAGCTTGCGCTCTTTGTCGCCGTAGCCCATGCTAGCTTGCAGGCCGTTGAGGCGCTGCACCAGCTGGTAGCGGTAGGTTTCGGCGGCTTGCTGGAAATGCACATAGTGGGCAAAGTCGGAGCCAGCTAGGCCCATCGATAGCGGCCGAATGGCCTGGTACGGGTTGAGCAGTCCCGCCCACACTGTTAGGGCATTTTGCCGCTCGTAGGTGCGGGTGAGGGCGGCAAAATGCTGTTGATACACCTTGCTGGTGTAGGCCTCGCTCTCCGCCATCACGAGTCCACCCACGCTCACGGGCAGCTTTTCCTCCGAATCGACCTTATACTTCTTGAGCAGATTAGCCTTCAGGGCTGCACTGCGTTGGTCTTGCGGATCGTGACCGTTGATGCCTTTTTGCGCTTCTTCGTGCACCTTGGCATCGAGCTGCGCTTTGGTGATGGCCGGGAACAGGTTAGCACCTAGGTTCGCCGTGGCTTTGGGCAGAATAATACCGCCCAGCATCCAGCAGCCGAGCAGTACCACCAAGGCCGTGCGGGCGTGTTGTTGCCGCGCCGATACTACCACCGCACCCACAATCCAGAGAAAAAAGTACACCACGTAGCTCAGGCCAAATAGCGCCAGGCGCATCCACGCATCGGGGCTATTGGCAAACGACTCTTGCGCCAACAGCAACCACGCCGCCAGCGCTAATGCGGGTACCACGACCAGCGCCACGGCTTGGCCGTAACCCGTAATCTTTCCCCAAGCTACGCGCCGCAACGACACGCCCTGGCTGAGCAGCAGCTTCAGCGTGCCCGCTTCGCGCTCCTCGGCGAAAGCATTGAAGCACAGAAAAATGATCAGCAGCGGCACCAACAATTGCAGCACGAAGGCTACCGTCAGCTCCCCAAATCGGATGAGAGAGCTAGCCTGTTGGGCCTGGCTGAAGTTGACGCTGTTCTGTTGGTGTGCCTCCAGAAATACCGCCGTGCCGGTAAACGAATCCAGCCCGGCGTCCAGAAAGCTCAGCCCAGCTTTGGGTCGAAAGGCAAAGGAGCCGTAGTGCGCCACGCGGTGCGGGTGACGGTTGGGCTGATGATGGAATTGATCGTTGACGGTTTGCTGGGCCACCTGCCGCTCGCGCTGCAAGGTGCGGTAGCTCGCCCGCCCGACCAGCGTGGCAGCCAGCAGCAAGCCGAGCATCAGCACGCTAAGCACCACAAAGCGCCGGTCGCGGAGGGTACTCACAAGTTCTTTTTGGGCAATACTGCGAATCATGGGCTATTGCATGTAGGTGAGATAGAGCTGCTCTAGCTCGTTAGCATTCAAAGCAGCCGTAGGGCGCACATCAACCAGCTCGCCCTCCCGCATGATGCCTACCCGCGTGCCGACTTCCTTGGCCCGGAACAAGTCGTGCGTGGCCATGAGCACAGCGGTGCCCTGCTGACTAAGTTGGCGCAGTAGCTCCGAGAATTCGTTGCTGGCTTTGGGGTCGAGGCCAGACGTGGGCTCGTCAAGCAGCAGCACCTTGGCGTGCTTGGCCACAGCAATGGAAATACCCACCTTTTGGCGCATACCCTTCGAGTAGGTACCCACCCGCCGCCGCACGGCATCAGCTGGTAGCCCGGCTTCGGCCAGGTACTCCACCAACTCTTTTTCCGAGTAGCGGAAGCCCGCCAAACTGCTGAACAGGGCTAGGTTTTCTACACCCGTCAGGTGCGGGTACAGCATCACGTTCTCCGGAATGTAGGCTAGGTATTGCTTGATCTTGAAAGGGTTGCTGGCTACCTCTACCCCATTGATGTACGCCGCGCCTGCCGTCGGCTGCACAAATCCCAGAAACAGGTTGATGGTCGTAGACTTGCCCGCGCCATTTTGCCCGAGCAAACAGAATACTTCACCCGGCTCGATTTGCAGGTTCAACCCGCGTAAGGCTAGCTTATTGGGGTACTGCTTGCGCAGCTCTTTCGCCTCTAAAATGTAGGTCATTGACTCGTTAGGTATTGACTTAATAGATGTGTTATCCGGTCGGACGCCTTGGGCGTCCGACCGGTAGTGCTACCTAGCTCCTTAGAAGGTGTAGCCCAGCGTGGTCATGAAATTGCGGGGCGCTCCAGGACTAGCACGGAAGAAATCGTAGCCGCCGACGAAGTAGTACTTGTCGAACACGTTGTTGAGGTTGACGTGGAAATTGAAGCGGTTGATGGTATAAAACAGCGCCACATCGGCCACCGTGTAGCTAGGCCAGTGTGCCCAGTATTTCTCCTCGGTACCCGCAATCGTCACCTGATTCTCAGAGCGGCGGCGACTTACATGGTTGCCGCCTACCCCTATGCCTAGGCCGCGCAGGGCCGGGGTGGTGAAGGTGTATTTGGCCCATAGGCCGCCCATGTGCTTGGGCGCGTTGGCGAGCGGCTGACCGTTTTCGGCTGGCAAGTCGGCATCCATCACCTCTGTGTGGTTTAAGGCATAGTTCAGGTTCAGGCTAAGGTTCGACAGGACGTTGCCGGTCAGCTCCACCTCGGCCCCACGTGAGCGAGCTTGGCCGTTTTGGCGATACACCTGACCACCGTCGGCCGTGAGCGAGCCAGTAGCTACCAATTGGTTGCGTTTCACAATCTGGTACACAGCTACGGTAGCAAACAACGCCTTATCGAAGAACTCGCCCTTCAAACCCGTTTCAAGCTGGTAGCTGGTTTCCGGGCTAAAAGCCGAACCGCGGCCATACCGCTCCGGAAAGCGAATATACTCGGGCTTGAGCGGCCGAAAACCAGAGCTGTAACTCGCAAAGTAGTTCAGGTTGTCGCGCAGGGAGTACGTGAGGCCGGCGCGGGGCATCACCCGGCGCTGCGGGATGGTGGTAGAGCCGTCGCCGTAGTCGCGTTCATCGGCAAACAGTTCGTAGCGTACACCTAGCAATAGGCCCAGGCGAGGCGTCACTTCCAGTTGATCCTGCGCGTAGATGCCCACCGTGTGGTACACCGAGTTGATGTAGTCGATGAAGAACTGGGGCAGTGGCCGCCGGATGTATTTCGTGGGGTCCTGAATTTCGTACAAGGGCTTATTCAAGTCGAACGTTAGCGGCGTGGCAACGCTGTTCACCAGCTTCTGGCGTGCTTCGAACATGGTACTCTGCTTATCGGTGTTGAAGCGGATGTAATCGGCCCCCACTACCACTTTATGAGCAATAGAGCCCGTATTGCGGTTCAGCGAGAAGTAAGTCGAGAGGTTCTTAGTGTATTCTTCGGCGCGGCGGTCGAAGTAGCGCAGGTTCATCACCGTGTTGGCCGGTGCATCAGCGTAGGTATTCAGGGTGCGGTGCTCGCTCAGGTTTTCGTTGTAGGTGAAGTCGAGGTACGACGCGTTCAGTGACAGCCAATCCGTGAATTTGTGCGTGAGCGAGGCGTTCAGGTAATAGGTATTGGTGCGGAAATAGTCGCTGGGTTGGCTGAGAGTGAAGCTGCGCGGCGCCGCGTATAAGTCATTGGCCTTGATGGGCAGGCCCCGGTCGAGGTAGCCGTTGATGTGCGTGTACACCAACTCGGCATTCAGCGTAGTTTTGTCCGACACCAGGAACGTCACGGTGGGTGCTAGCATCAGCGACTTCGTGTCGTTCACGTCGCGGAAGGTGTTGGTTTTCTCGTAACCCGCGTTGAAGCGGTAGAGCACGTTTTTTTGCTCGTTGAGCGGACCCGTGAAATCGGCGGAAGCTCTTGTCGTGTTGAAGCTACCGGTGGAGAACGATATGGCCCGGCGCGTGTCGGCCAGCGGCTTTTTGGTCACCATGTTCACCGTGCCGCCGGGGTTGATGTCGCCGAACAGCGCGGCGCCGGGTCCTTTCAGCACTTCCACCCGCTCTAGGTTCACGGTGAGCGGCGCCTGTGTAAACGAGTTGCCGTAGCTGAAGCCAGAGCGCAGGCCATTCAGCAGCCGAAAGCCGCTTTCGTAGCCGTTGCGGAAGCCACGCACCGTCAGGTCGTCGTAGTGTGAGTACTGCGTTACACCGGCCACGTTCTTTACTACATCGGTGAGGCGGAACACTTGCCGGTCATCCATCAGCTCCTTGGTCACGGTCGAAATTGACTGTGGCACGTCGATGAGCGCCGTGGCGGTGCGGGTTCCTACGAAGCTGTAGTCGCTCTTGTAGGTGGTCTCCTTACGACCTAGCACTTCCACTTCTTGCAGCGCATTGGAGCTAGCATTCAGGCGAAAGTCAATGGTCACGCTTGGCGCCTCGGCGGTTAGCAGCACCGTGCGGCGTGCTTCGCTGAAGTTGAGGCTACGCGTGAGCAGCGTCAGTTGCTCTAGCGGCAGATTGGTTAGCGCAAAGCGGCCTTCTTTATCGGTAAGCGCGGAGAAGCGCCCGGTTGTTTCCACCACCGAAATGCCTTCCAGCGGGTGACTATCGGCGCTGAGTACTCGGCCATTGATGCTACCTAGGTTTTGCGCGCCACACAAAGCAGGTAGTAAAAAAAGTAAGATGTAGAGAAGTCGTTGCATAAGGGGAAAGTCATGCCGAGCGACAGCGCGTCGGGCATTAAGAGGTATCAGAGAAAAAGGAGGGAAAGGTGGCTCCGGCGATTTTGCGGGAGCTAGGTGGTGGCCGGAAAGCACACAGCATACTGCCACAGGCGGCACAAAATGCCGCGGGGCAAAAGCCTCTTACGTTTGGAAGTTAATTTCTTAGCTAGGTGCGACGTGATGGCAACGCACACCGCATCACCACTCGAGCGGAGCAGGACGATATTGCCGCAGGGCACAACCGATTACACATAGTCAGCAGCAAAAGCTAGCCAGTGGCCGGCACCCGAAAAGCAGGTACCTAGCAGGTAAAAAGCGCGCTACGCCTAGTGTTTAGCTAAGAGCGGGTGGCCCACGCAAAGAGGCACCTTTCAGCAGGTGCCACGACCGGCACACGGGCGCCTGCGGCCGGTAAACAGCATACGGCCGGAGCTGCAACGGCACCTCCACCAACACTGCTTCAGCCGGTTGAAAAGGCACGTTATAAAACTGCTCGGTGTGGCAATGTTGGTGCTTAGGTGTAAGCAAATGCTTGCTAGCTGTCGCCCCGACTGCTTTGGTAGCGGGCTCTACTTCGGTGTGCCGATGAAAGTGAGCTTCCAGCACGGCTGTTTCGGGCAGGGACATGCGTAGCAGGAGCAGCAGCAACCACCAGACACTTACTTTTTGCCCTAAACTTATTTCCGAAACACCCCTCATGAAAAAAACATGAAGCTCAAAGGTATTCAGAATTATCACAAATGACACATTGTTGCATAAAACTACCAATATTTCAAGGGGCACCTAGGCTTTCGGCACTACCTAGCCTTCTATCCGTGTTAACTGTTAATGGGGGTTCGTTGAATAGTTGCCTGAATTTTGATAAGCGAATTGAGCCCTCGCCGCTTTCGCGAGGCTAGCCTCCACACTCTTGCGCCCATCCACATGACGATCTTTTCTCGCTTGCTACTCACCGCCCTGCTCACTACGGCCACCCTGTCTACCCAAGCTCAGCAAAAGCTAGCTTATCCCAAAGACCCCAAGGCTAGCGAAATCTACGATACCGTAGAAAAGCCAGCTGTACCTGTAGGTGGCGTGGAAGCATACGGTCAGTACCTAGCCGATAATCAGCAATATCCCACCGCTGCTTTGCAGCAGGACCTGCAAGGCACCGTGAACGTGACCTTTGTAGTCGAGAAAACGGGCGTCGTGTCCAACGTGACGGTGCCCCAGCCGCTCGCCCCCGCCCTCGATGCAGAGGCAATTCGGTTGATAAAAGGTGGTCCCAAGTGGACGCCTGCCCAGCACCGCGGCGAAAAAGTGCGGCAGCGCGTGACCATCCCGGTAGCCTTCCAGATTCCGCAAGGCTCCGAACCTAGCGCAGCGGGTACACCAAGCGGCGCTGGTAGCGACCAGCCACAGACCGTTGCGCCCGACGAACCTGCTCGCCCTGTCGGCGGCACCGACGCTTTTTTCACCTGGATTCAGGAGAACTTACGCTACCCTACTTTGGCACGACAGCGCAAAATAGAAGGCCGCGTGATGGTAGAATTCGTGGTTCAGAAAGATGGCTCCCTCACTGAGCCCAAGCTGGTAAAGCGCCTAGGTTCAGGCTGCGACGAGGAGGCTTTGCGTTTGATCAAAGCAGCCCCTAAATGGAATCCGGCTCGCTACAAAGGCCAGCCGCTGCGGCAAAAAATGGTGTTACCCGTAGTTTTTCAACTCTAACCTAAAGTAACCAGCGCTGCTGTTCGTCTGTTATAGTATACCCGGCCACTTGGGTGCTTTCTATAGATCAGCTGCGAAGTAGTACTTTATCAACTCATTAGGGGTACATACAGGGTAACCTCGCAGCGAATAACGGCACTTCCATCCGGCGGGCATCGCAGGCCTGTTTGGCTGCGTTTAACACGTTATCCTTGCTAGCTTCCTGCTTTATGCTTACTCCCCTCCCACTTCTAGCCGCGCCGCCGGTGGCGCCCCAGCTTCCGGCGACCCTAGATACCTCAACCATCTGGCCCAACCAAGCCCGCTTCCGGCAAGCTGTTTATTTGCTGGCCCAAGACCTCTTTGGTGCTCTCGACGACGAGCTAGACCCATCTGTTATTTTGGTCGGTATTCCCGTTGAGCAGGAGAATCTACCGGTGTTGCCCGTGTGCCTAGAGCCTGCCGATTGTGGTCTCGATTTCACCAGCTTCGGAACGGTGATAGCGCGCAGCAACAGCCTCCAACAGATTGACATTTGGCTTAACGGCGACCAGGAGATACTCAGCGAAAGCGTGCTACGGCGGAAGCGGCACGGCCGTAGCTTGCGTATGGCCGTGCAGGAAGCCCTCGACGTGCTGGACACACCCACCGGCAAGCGGCAGTCGTTTGCTGGCTGGCCCATAGAAATTGGCTCCTACTATGTCGTAACGGTGTTGCAAGTCAACCGGCGTGCGTTGCGTACCTACCCCTCTTTTCAACCCAACCGATACTACCTCAACGGCCGGCCGCTCGCGTCGTCGCTGCTGGTATCTGCTATCCTGCGTTTCAGCGAGGAATGCGGCAAAGCTTTGTCGGAGCTCGAACCAGGAGCTAGCATGATGGAGCGGCCGCGCGAAAACGACGAGCTGCTCCGCGCCGCCGGGCGTATTCTGATGGACACGCCGGCGCAGGCTCTAAACGTAAATCCCAACGCGGCCCGTCTCTTCGACACGTGCAACACCATCTCGTCGTTGCGCTACGAAGGGGCTGAAGGCGTCGGTAAGCTGCTGCTTGCCCAGCGTCGGCACCCAAATCTAGAAGAGGTTTTCGCTCTCACTTGCCCTACACCGCTTACCGATTACCGGGCCGTGCGGAAGCTGCTGGAGATGACGACTGCCGATATCAGCTTGCTGGCCGATGGAGAAAACGTGTATGCCCTAGGTCGGCTAGTGGGCACCTACGACATCAATCGGGAAGATTTGTTTGTCGTGAACTTCATCAACCACTACGCCTGGGAGTTGCAACACGACGGAAAGGTGTTCATGCGCGCCAGCTATGGTTTGCCAAGCCTGCCACGTGTGCGCCTGAACCGGACCCGTTTCCGCAAAGACTTGAAACGCGTGTTTGGCCTATTCGACCACGTGAAAGTGGAACGCCTGTGGGAAGTAGTGGTGGAAGCTAGCCGGCAGAAGCACGGCACGCTGCTGGTAGTCACCACAGAAGCCCTAGCTGAAGCCGACCGCCTCAAGTTACAATGCACGCTCATCGAGCCTGTGCCGCTCACGCCGCTTATCACGCGCCTCGTGACGGCTATTGATGGCGCCGTACTCATCGACCCCGACGCGTACTGCTACTCCATTGGCGTTATTCTGGACGGCAAAGCCACCACGCGCGGCCGTGGTAGCAGCACGCGTGGTGCCCGCTACAACTCGGCCATTCGCTACGTAGAAAGCTCACCTTACCCATGCATGGCCATTGTGGTGAGTGAAGACGGTCTGGTCGATGTCATCACCAAGGAAGAACAAGACGCCGTAATACTAGATTGACAAGAGCTAGGTAGGCGCTCGGCCCTACTTGCTACTTAGCACAACACCAGCTTTCATACCGCGACTTAGGCAAGTAGCGGTATGAAAGCTGGTGTTTTTGTGTGCAATTTCCGCTGCTGCCTCTGACTTGCTTGTACCCAAAACAAATCAACTTAGTCAGCACTCAGCGAGTGTACTTACAGTTAAGCTTGAGTAGGTAAGGAATATTCTTACAAGTCACATAAATGTAACGGAAGATTAACATTAGATAAAAAACCAAATTCTATACTCACAAAGTCCTAATACTATTAATATATCCTATTCCGCAAACGTTTTAAATAGGTATAAATACGTATTTTTATTATCAAACAATCTGACCCCCGACTAATTCCGTATCGTTGTGACTGAGTATTCTTTCACGTTTTAGTTCAAAAAAATATGTCAAAACTTCTGTCCCAAAAACCTGTTGTTGCAGATCCCGAAAAGGACTCGAACACGCCTCTGCAACGGCGTACTTTTTTGCGCTATACCGCTGGTGCCGGTGTGGCGGTAGGTAGCCTCGCCCTCACGGGTTGCGACGACCTTCTAGATGAGATTTTCAATAACCCGAACGTACCAGCGAGCCTCATTGAGGTAAACGTTGGCAGCGGCGATTTTGGGGTGCTCAACTATGCCTATGCGTTAGAGCAACTCGAAGCTGCTTTCTACGCTAAGGTAATCACCAGCACCTACTACACTGGCGCCAGCGCCGCGGAGCGTCAGATTCTGTCGGACCTGGAAGCGCACGAGCGGATTCACCGCGACTTCCTAAAAACGGCTATCAAAGCAAACGGTGGCACCCCCATCCGCGACCTAGAGCCCGATTTCACGACCATCGACTTTGCTAACCGCACGAGCGTGCTAGGTGCTGCCAAGGCGTTCGAAGACCTAGGTGTAGCTGCTTACAACGGCGCTGGCAAACTCATCTCTAACCCCGTATACCTAGGCTTGGCCGGTAAAATTGTGTCGGTAGAAGCACGTCACGCGGCGCTTATTCGCGACTTACTCAGCAACGGCAGCTTCGTTGGTCCGGATGTGGTAGACTTCAACACCGGCCTAGAAATGTCGAAGACGCCCACCCAGGTAGTCGCTGTAGCTAATAACTACCTGAAGAAGGGTTCGAAGCTGAATGTCAGCAACCTGCCCACCGAATAGCGTCGTGTTTCCCCATTCTCCTATCGTAAAGACACATACCCCATGAATCTTCTCAACATCATTGCTGAAATCGAGAAAGTAGACCCAGAGGTTTACGAACGTCTCGATCAGCGCCGCGCCATGTTCAAGCACTTTGCTGGCTTCGGCAAAAAGCTAGCTACGGCCGCGGTACCACTGGCTATGGGCTCCATGTTCCAGAAAGCGTATGGCCAAACCTCGGGCTTGAGCCAGCAGATCAAAGACGTGCTCAACTTCGCGCTTAAACTAGAGTACCTGGAGTCTATCTTCTACAATGAAGGTATTAACCGGGCTGGCTTGCTGTCGGGCGAAGACCGCGCGCAGATCATCACCATCGCCACCGACGAGTTTAACCACGTTGCTTTCCTGCGTTCGGTGCTCGGTGCTGATGCTATTGCGCCGCTCACGGCCAATAACTTCGACTACACCGGCTCGAAAGGTGGCACGCGTGCTGCCCTGCTACCTGATGTATTCACGAACCGCACGACTTTCCTAGCCCTAGCCCAGAGCTTCGAGGATACTGGCGTGCGCGCCTACAAAGGTGGTGCTCCCCTACTCATCAGCAACAACACGGTACTAGAAGCAGCGCTGAACATTCACTCGGTAGAAGCGCGGCACGCATCGCACTTGCGCACCATGCGCCGGGGCGGTCCGCAAGCTGTTGCTGGTTCACCTCAGTCGGCACCGAAGAGCTGGATTTCGGGTAATGACGGCGGCGGCCCTGCTCCTGCTATCACCAGTGCCATCTACGGTGCTGGCACGCCCGCAGCGATGTACCCAAGCGAAGCCAACACGGCTCAGGCAGGTGTTGAACTCACCGGTTCTTTCGTTACCGCAGCCCAAGCGTCTGAAGCGTTCGACGAGCCGCTCGATATGGCTACTGTTCTTGCCATTGCTTCGAACTTCATGAAGTAAGCACACCATCAATCGGATTGATTCTAAACGGGGACAGTCGTAACGGCTGTCCCCGTTTTTTTATGGCGGATGGGCCCGGGCTACGAACCTAGGTCTGCGCAGGAATAAGCGACTCTTAACGCCCGGCTTGCCGGGCCCGGAATGACCAAGTAATGCGAAATACGGCTACTGTGTCGCCTGCGGCATCGAGGCCCGTACTAGTGGCTACCACTGTGCGTGCTTCACCCGTAGCCCGGCTTTCCGCCACAGCCTGTTCAATGCTAGCACCATCGGGACAGGTAAACGTAATCAGCCCCACTGCCTTTTTCATAAACGTTGCCTCTAGGCCGGTCACCAGCATCGACGTGGGCGAGCCGCTGCTGACGTGCATGAGCGCTTGCACACCACTTGCTAGCTCAGCAGCCATTGCTAGGCAGGCAAAGTAGATGCTGCGAAACGGATTCTTCGTGAGGTATTTGAAAGGCACCGTCACAGTAGCTTCTTTCTCCGTTAGGCTTCGCACGCGCAAACCGGCTAGGTAAGCCATTGGCAGGCGGCGCAACATAAAGATCCGCAGCTTCAGCGGGTTAAGAATGTCGCGCCGGAAAGCGGCTTTTTGTGGCGTATCAGCCGAAGTCGGCGGTACCGCACCAGTGGGATTCAGCATAAAAAGCTAGGTCGCTAGGTGAAATCAGCCTAGGGAAGTTAGGGCTTTTTCGGTGAAGCTCTCCGCGGTTTCTGGCTACTAGGTGCCGGGTAAATACTCAGCTCCTGATAAGTCGATACGGGGTCGGTTTCGCGGCGAAACTCTAGCTCCTCTAACACGCCAATTACCAGCTCGGCAGTGGTGTAAATACGGTTGCCATCCAACAAATGCCCACCAAGCGTGTGCCCCGTAGAGTCCGCTACGGACAGGTGCAGATGGCTGCCATTGACCGATAACGTCCCAACCAACGATACAATCTCGAAGTGACCCTGATACACGGTGGGCCCTTCCTGATTAGCCAGCCGCAGTGTTGTTGTAGTAAGGCTCCCTACGCATGTGACAATAGCACCCGCTTTGATACTGTGCTGCTGAGTAAAAGCGGTGAGTTGTTGCCGCAAATCGTCGCCGGGCCGTAGTCGCAACGCATAGGTGCGCATGGGCGAGGAAAGCGCAACTGGCGGTGTAGGTAAAGCAGGCATCTTTTGCTGAGCAACAGTGGCTGGTGCCGCTAGGCTACCTAGCCCCCAAATAAGTAGTAATAGATAATAATGCACGGGCCGACCGAAAGTGTAGTCCAAAGGTAAGCGACCTAGGGTAAGTAAAACGTGCCGACCGAATGGCTCATCCAACCACCCGACCGGCACGTTCTAAAAATCTTGCTAGGTGTACTTAGCGATTGAAGCGCACGTTGCCGTAACGAACTTTGATGTTAACGTTACCCGCGTTTTTGGCGACTACGCCACCAAAGCGGCCCTGCATATCACTGGAAGAAGCGCTGCTTTCTTCTGATTGTACCTGAATCAGTTTTTTGTCAACCAGCAACTTGCCGTGGTCGGTATTTACGTCAAAGTTGAAGCCGGCACCATCCGGGAAGTTGAGCATGATCGTGCTGTAACCGCCGTCGAGGTTAATCTGCCGGAAGTTCTTACCCGTATTGCGCACCTCGAAGGAGGGACAATACTGCAATTTCATATCCAACCGGTCGTTGATTTTGTCGATGCTGAAGGTAGAGAAACCCGAGCTGCCACGTAAGTTGCGCACCGTACCAAGTGCTACGTCGCCGTACTTGCTGTGCATCGTTAGGTCTTGCACCGTACCCATGTCGATGTCGGAGTAGTTGTTGCGCAACTCGACCGTAACCGCTTCCGTGAGCCGGAGCTTGGAATAAGACGCTTCGATGCTAGCCCGGCGCGCAAATGGAACTGCCGCTTGCCCGTTGCTTACGCGCAATACGTTCTGGCTGCCTTCGAGGCGCCCCGTACGCAAGGCACCATACTCTACCGCTAGCTCAGTCGAGCCCGTCAAGTCGCTGCTGATGCTGATTTCCCCGAAGGTATTCGACACCTTAAGCGGCGTGTTTTTGGGTAACCATACCGTATAGTTGACTTCGTACAGACGTCGCCGGCTCCAGCACTCGTGCGGTATGGCACCGAACTTTGAGCGGACGGCCACGCCGCCAGAAGCTGCATCGTGGCGCACCATCTGCACGTCGATCATGTCTTGCAGCTGTTGCGCTTTCTGATCGGTATCGGCGTGCGTGATGATTTCCGCATCCGTGCGGATTTCATTGCGGTTCCAAACATTGATCTGCACGCGGCCGTAGCGCGTTTCGAGCAAGTAAGGCTGGTTGGCACTCACTGCGAACGTACGGCTCACCTTCCGGCTTTTTTCACTGGTCAGCGCGGTAGCATCGCCTTGCTCTCCTTGTTCACCCTGCGTGCCTTGCTCATCGGTAGCAGGTCCTTGTTGGGCTTTTTGCTGGGCTTCAGCCGGCCCGCCTTGTTGGCCCTGACCTTGCGACGCACCTTTGGCTGCCCCATAGCTAGGTAGGGTGGCAGCACTCGTCAGCATGAAAGCAGTTAGCAGCACCTGCGACCAACTACCCGAAAGGAGTGGTTGCATTCTCATGGCATGCGATGACTATCGGCAGCCAGCATGGGCGACGAGGCATGATAGGACTGAATCTGCTCACGCGTCCGCAATTGCTGGTTAAGAATGTCGAGCCGAATTTGAAGGTTACGGTTCATTGCCTCCAGCACCACATCGGGTTCCGGATTGCGGTACAGCTCTACTCGTAGCTGACGATAAGTCGAATCGAGGCCGGTTAGCTCATGCTGCCATCCAGCGGGAGCATTGCGTATCTCACTATCTAGCTGCGCTAACTCAGTTTCGCGCTCTGCGATTTGGGCGGCATAGTATCCTTCCATGCGCGCAACGGCCTGCGATAGACGCTGAGCCGGCGCGTTAGTAGCAGGCAATGCTTCCGGCAGGTTGTGCAGGTAAGCAGGCGCCGCGGCGGTACCTTCGCTGGCCGCTCTGGGTAGCAGGGGTGATGCCTGCTTGCTTTCCCAAGCGAAGGCTACTGGTTTATTTGTTTGCTTCCAAAAATACCCGCCGCCAGCTAGCAAGGTTAGCGCCAGCACAGCGGCCACGCGATACTTTTGGTATGACTTAGCCGGTTGGCTAGGCTCAGTGGGAGCTAGCTTGATGATTCGCAACGGAGACTCTTCTTCAGCGGTGGTAGCTGTAGTGGCAAGTTCGTGCTCAATATCGTCCCAGAGGTCGGGGCGGGGCTCGAACGCATCGAAGTCAGCTCGATGGTGTTCGACAAATGCCTCTAGTTCGTCTTTATTCTCGTTCATACAGGTGGTTATACGCACGTTTCTCCCCATGGCTGGCCGCTTCTCGTCATATTCGCCGGGTGGGCGATAGGCGGCCGCCGTAAGCTGCTGATTGCGTTGGGTTTTACA